>CAYOVU010000052.1:0-18073 GCA_964407505.1 uncultured Acidobacteriaceae bacterium
GCATCGGTGTGCCATTGAACGTTGGAGATTGAAACTAGCGCCGTCCAAGATGCGCCTCCGTTGGTAGAGGTGTAGGCAGACATTCCCGAAGTTTCAATGGGAACCACCACGGTGCCGTTGGGCAGCGCCAGCGGCGTCCCGCCAAGCCCGGTGCCCGCACCGCTGATGGTTGTCGCGGCTGACCACGTCATGCCTCCGTCGATTGAAGTGCTCATCTGAATCTGGTCCCCGTTGTCGGGATTGTCCCACTCCGCATAGCAATTGCCGTAGTACGGGCTGGTAGGCGTGCTATCGCACGCGACCCAGTTCTTGTCGGAGGCTGTCACCATTGGACCGATTAGCGCCGCATTGCCCCAGGTGACGCCGTCTGTGGACCGGCTTATGGCCACGCCGGGTGTGGTGGTAGTCGAGTTCAAGATAGGCAGGGTAGAGATTAACCACACGCCGTGCTTGGCGTCATACGCCACGTTGGCATCACTGGCCGCAGCGTAAGGGCCGCCACCATATCCCGAGGTTAGGCCCGGAAGAAATCCGTGTGTCCAGGTGGTGCCGCCGTTGGTTGAGGTGGCCCAACCAATCGCCGTTGCGCCGCCGGGAGAAATGCGTCCCGTCTGAAACGCAGCAACTAGCGTCGTGCCGTTTGCCAGTACGTGAGGTTCAACTTCTGTGGCATGCTGCCCCGGCCCCACAGTAAAAGGATCGGAACTGATCTCGGTCAATGTGACTTGCGCCTGAGACCCTGCACAAAGGCTCAGCACTGCCAGGGAAACAAACAAAGCATGTAAGGTGCGGGCACAAAAGAGAAGGCGATTCATAGGATTTGTCCTTAAAGGCGGAAAGTTACTACCACGGGGTAAGTTCGCTTATCGACGGACAATTCGCGAACGTCAACAACCAACTATATAACATAGTAGGTCAGGAGGTGAGCATACTCACTTAGTAACATGCCTGTCAATCTGAATCGCAAATTAGTAAGTGGAAAGAGATAGCCGAAACGGCTACTTATTGAAGAACAGGTGTGAGTAAGTCAGCGAGCCATTGCTTACCTCTGGCCGACTAATGCTCATCGTTACCCATCCGGACGTAGAGGATCGCTACTTCGTCGTGATAAACCACCCTCCAACCGCCAGTCTCCGCCAGAATACTGCCCAGCGCAGAGTCCTTGGGTACGACGATGTAGCGAACATCGTGATTGCGAATAAACTCATCCCAGCCCGGCTCCACGTGCACCATCTTTAAATAGGATTTTAGAAAATCTTCGCCGTAGAAATCGTGGCGGTCGTCGATCACCATTCGCCGGCCAGGGTAGAGACGATAAATAAGATATCCGCCCCAATAGTCGGGAGCCAGCACCGGTCCCTGAATATCCTTCTCCTGCAGGTAGGTAACAGCCTTGGCTGGAAAGCGCTTCTCACTAAAGTGTGCGTCCATCAATGGCGTCGCGCCGAGCTTCCCGCCATTCGCTGCAATGCCGCAAGCCAGCACGACTGCCGCTATCGGCCATAGGTGCCCGCGGAGACTACACTCAACCGCCTGCATTCGCTGCAAAAAATGGAACAATGAAAACCGGCCCGGTCGCATTGCGCCAGCTCGTTCTGCGAGGCGAAGGAACCACGACGACAGCCACGGTCCAATCACCAGAATCAAAAGCAGTGACGATATAGGAAGATTGCGCGACGCGTACAGCCCGGCATACACAGCGAATAAAATTACTAGCCCCTGGCTCGGCTCAGCCCTCGTCACTTCTCTTTTCTTAACAGCGAGCCCAATCAACGTCATCAACAACAGTCCCGCGAAACACTTCTCCGCGACAAGATGAAAATTCGGAGATTGAAACTCATCAATGTGATCCATGAGAAACCGATTCGTGAGATACCGATAGACGTGGAGGTGCAAACTCCAACCATAAGGATTGACGAACGTTGCCAGCGCGCTCAGTAAGGCGACGAATGTCAAAGTCTGCACACTTCTACCTGTGCGGATCTTTTTCAGAACATCCTCGAACCGCTCCGATGGCAACCGAACCCACTGCCACGCCGCGCAGATCCAGTAGATCCCGAGAAGGGCGAAACCGATGAGAAATCCCCCGTGCAGGTTCACCCATAGCACCATCAGCGGCGGCAACAGCCACAACTGCCAAGTTTTTCGGGACGCCGCGCGCCGGGAGCCGAACGACGACTCCAGAATCCAAAACCAAAGCACCGTCAGCAACCACGTCAGCACATGTGGCCGTGCCAGAAAATGAATCGTCGCCGCAGCCGCCGCGAGTAATACCAGAGCCAACGCCACGAAAATGTTTGTGCCACGGCGCAACAGCAAACCAAACGTCCATGCGAATACCGTCGCGATGATCAACGCTGCGAAAAGCACAACCCCGTTCAGCCCAGCAGTACTGTCCAGCCAGCCAGCAATCGCGTCAAACAGCCACTCCCACGCGAACCACGCGTGCCCGGGCAAGCTCGAAGAAAACGGATCGACATGAGGAATGGCATGCGTTGCGAGGAGCAGTTGTCCCGTCCGAATGTGCCATCCGGTCCCGGCATCTCCCAGCAATCGCTCCGACAAGTTGGTGAAGACAAGCAGGCCCAGCATCGCAACAAAAGTCAAATCACCGACCGAAGGCAGCAGCCAGCGAGCCCAACCCAAAGATGAAGGCTGCTCATGCTTGGCTGAATCTGCGTCCTGCGTAGAACTTGTGGAGTCGATTGCCATCGCGCTGAATCTTATAGAGTGAAGCCTTTAACAGCAAGAATGAACAACAAGAAATGAACACCAGGAAATGAACAGCAAGAATCTACATCGCGTGGTGATCGTGGGTGCGGGTTTCGGTGGCCTGAACGCGGCTCAAACCCTGGCTGGCGCTTCGGTGAAGATTACGCTCATCGACCAGAAGAACTATCACACCTTCCAGCCGCTGCTTTATCAGGTAGCCACGGCCGGCCTGTCGCCGGGAGAAATCGCAGCACCCATCCGGTCCATTCTTCGCCATCACAAGAACACGGAAGTGTTGATGGCGGAAGTTACTGGCTTCAATCTTGAACGTCGTATCGTGCAGACGGCAGATCAGGAAATCCCCTACGATTCGCTCATCGTCGCGGCCGGTGCCAGCCACGCTTACTTCGGCCATGACGAGTGGGAACCGTTTGCGCCCGGACTCAAAACGATCGAGGATGCGCTTGAAATCCGGAGGCGCGTTCTGTTGGCGTTCGAACTCGCGGAACGCCGCGCATCGGCTGGGGAAAATGGCGATCTTCAGAAGAACGCTCCCTTGAATTTTGTGGTGGTGGGAGCCGGACCCACCGGAGTTGAGCTCGCCGGAACACTGGCAGAAATCTGCCGCCACGCGCTCGCTCACGATTTCCGCGAGATCGATCCGCGAAGCACCCACATCCGTTTAATCGAAGGCGGGCCAAACGTTCTTCCTGCGTATCCGCCGGACCTCTCGCGCAGCGCCCAGCAACAACTGCAGCGCCTGGGCGTCGAAGTTCTCACCAATACTATGGTGACTAAGGTTGAGCCCGGCATCATTCATATGGGCGATGCCAAGATGAGTGCGTCCGTCATCCTATGGGCCGCAGGAGTGGCCGCGTCATCGCTCGGCAAAAAACTAGGCGTTTCCATCGACCGTGCCGGACGCGTGCTCGTGGAGCATGACCTCAGCCTGCCCGGCCATCCCCAGGTTTTCGTCATCGGGGATCTCGCCGCGTTGAAAGATGAATCTGGCAAGCTGCTGCCGGGCGTGGCGCCCGTAGCGATTCTCGAAGGCCGCTACGTGGGAAAGCTGATTAAGCGAGAAGCCACGTTCCCCGAGACTTCCACAAAGCCCGCACCCCGCAAGCCTTTTCATTACTTTGATAAAGGCAGCCTGGCGACGATTGGCCGCGCCGCGGCGGTAGCGCAATTCGGTAAAATTCACATCTCCGGATTCAGCGCCTGGCTGGCGTGGCTATTCGTTCACATTTTTTTTCTCATCGGCTTCCGCAACCGCGTGCTGGTTTTTATCCAGTGGGCTTGGTCGTATTTCACCTACGAACGCGGGGCTCGCCTGATTACCGGCAGCGCCACCCTCCCCGGCTGGACCGACCAGCATGGCGGCAATTCCGGCCCCGCAGAAACTGAAGAAATTGCTGCTGCAATTCGCAAATAAGAGTAAAAATATTGTTGTAGGCGTATCGCGGCTTATGCATCGCACTTCAATTTCGCGGACTTTTCTAGTTGTGCTGGCAGCCCTCTTCACCCTCTGTTGCGTCGCTTCGGGCGAAATCCTGAAGGTTGTGGTCGATGACACAATTCAACCCATTACTGAGGAATACATTGCTCGCGCTATCGACGAAGCCGGTCGTCGCAACGATCAAGCTGTATTGATCGAGATCAATACTCCCGGGGGTCTTGTCGAATCAACACGTCAGATCATTGAGAAAATTACCGGATCGCAGGTTCCTGTCATTCTTTATGTCACGCCCAGCGGCAGCCGGGCTGCGTCCGCCGGATTTTTTATCCTCGAATCTGCGGACATCGCCGCCATGGCCCCCGGCACCAACACCGGCGCGGCCCATCCCGTCGCGCTCGGCGGCGGCAACCTGGACGATGTGATAAAGCAGAAGCTCGAAAACGACGCTGCAGCCCTGATGCGCTCCGTCGCAGCCAGACGCGGTCGCAATGTCGAAGTTGCCGAAAGTACAGTGCGTCAATCCAAATCTTTTACCGAGCAGGAGGCCCTCTCCCAGCAGCTCATCGACTACGTCGCTTCAAACCAGGACGATCTTTTCCACCAAATGGACGGTAAGATTTTCAAACGCTTCAATGGACAAGAGGTCACGCTGAAACTTACCGGTCAGCCGATCGTGCCTTTCGGCATGACTCTCAAAGAACGCATCCTCGGCTATTTGATGGACCCGAATATCGCTTTCATATTTCTTGCCATCGGTGCGCTTGCGCTCTATGCCGAATTCAATCATCCCGGTGCCGTCATTCCCGGAACCGTGGGCATCGTCTTTATTCTGATCGCCGCCTTTGCGCTGAATCTTCTTCCCACACGCTTTGCCGCGCTGGTGCTCATTCTGGGCGCATTCGCGCTCTTCGCCGCCGAAGCTAAATTCGCTAGCCACGGCGTGCTCACCGTCGGCGGCATCGCGTTGCTCACTCTTGGGGGATTACTGCTGGTCGATTCGCCAATCCCGGAAATGCGGGTTCACCTGCTCACCGCGCTTGCGGTAAGCGTTCCGCTCGGCTTCATCACCGCATTCCTGATGAGCATTGCTCTCAAAGCTCGACGGAATAAAGTAGTCTCCGGCGCTCAGGGTCTGATCGGCGAAATCGGCGTCGCCCAGACCTCGCTCTCTCCGCGCGGGAAAATATTCGTGCACGGCGAACTCTGGGACGCCGTTTCTTCCTCTGATTTGTCCGCTGGAGAATCGGTAATCGTGCGCCGTATCGATGGACTATTGCTTCAGGTCGAACCGGTCGCCGCAACTCGTCCAGCGCCCGCCCCTGCCGTTCCTTGATTTGTTCCCAGGAGTCTCTCCCAGATCGATCTGCGCACCAGCGCAAGCAACTGTGCTTGCCCGAATTCCTCTCCCATCCTCTATCCCACGCGTTACAATCCGCGAGGGGAGCATTACCGGCTTCCTTTTTGGGGGGCACACATGGAAGTTCTCGGGATCGGATTTTTTGGCATCGCCGGCATTATTGTTGCGCTCTATGCGCTAAGCTCGATCAAGATTCTTGCGGAGTACGAACGCGGTGTCATCTTTCGCCTCGGCCGCCTTTTGAGCGCCGCAAAGGGTCCTGGCGTGATCTTGGTCTTTAGTCCCATCGACCGCATGGTGCGCGTCTCGCTTCGTCAGGAAGCACTGGAAGTTCCTCCGCAAGACATCATCACCCGCGACAATGTCACCCTCAAAGTGAACGCCGTAATTTTTCTGCGTGTAATCGATCCCAGCAAGGCCGTGGTCGAGGTTTCCAATTATGTTTATCAGACCTCGCAGTTCGCGCAGACCACGCTGCGCTCTGTGCTCGGCGAGCAGGAACTCGATGAACTTCTCGCTCATCGCGAAAAAATTAATCTGCGGCTGCAGAGCATCCTCGACCAGCACACTTCACCCTGGGGAGTGAAAGTAACCAACGTAGAAGTGAAGCAAGTTGACATGCCGGAGTCGATGCTCCGTGCCATGGCCAAGCAGGCCGAAGCCGAGCGCGAAAAGCGTTCCAAGATCATTCATGCTGAGGGCGAGTTCTCCGCGGCGCAACGCCTGGTCGACGCCGCTCATCTGCTGGCCACCGAACCCGTCAGCGTGCAACTCCGTTACCTGCAGACTTTGACGGAAATCGGCGTCGAAAAAAATACTACCGTCATCTTTCCAGTACCAATCGACTTTTTCGCCGGACTGCAGAAGTTGCTGGGCAAAGATAGTGGCGGTGACACTGCGCCTCCTCCCGTCAAGGCGGCGTAATTCAAACAGGGAACATTCATGGCTGCGTCACAAGACACTGAAATCACGTTAGGCACCGCAAGGTTGTTGTCTCTGTTCTTCGGGTTGGTAATCGTATGCGCTGTTTTCTTCGCTCTCGGCTATACGCTCGGCCGTAAATCAGACGTAGGCACGGTATCGGCCGCCGGCACGCTTCCCCTGCCAAATGCCTCGAGCGCCGCCAAGCCGGCAGGCTCCGCCGCCTCCGCGCCCATGACATTTTACAAAGCCGTCGAGCAGAAGGACGCCAACCCACAACTAACTCCAGCGCCGGATGCAGCATCCGTGCAAGCCGCCGGAACTTCTCCCAACTCGTCACCCGCAACTCAGACGCAGTCTCAACCTGCCAACCCGCCTGACCCGATCGGCACCGTTCCGACTGCCGGCTACTTCGTACAGGTCGCTGCGGTTACCAAGCAGGAAGATGCAGACGCGCTGGTCGATGCCTTGAAAAAGAAACAGTACCCTGCATTTTCCGGCAATTCTGCGGTCGATAAATATTTCCGCGTCCAGGTCGGCCCGTTTGCCGATATCAAGGACGCGGAATCCATGCGCTCGCGCCTCATCAACGACGGATATAACCCGATCCTCAAAAAATAAGATCCGAAAAAATAAGGTCCGAATGAAGCTCGACCCTCTGTTGAACCGCCGGGTAATTTTCAAATTGCACGGCATGGATCCACTCGACTCCACCATTATCAAGAAAGACGAAACCGGTTATTGGATTCGCGGGGGCGCCCTCGCCGGTCAACTTGACCAATCCAATTGCTCGGTGCCCGATAGTGACGTGCGCTACCTCGAGTTCACCCGCATTGAATGGTTGCGAGCGACACGGCAGCGCCCTGCCTAATCCTGAGCGAGTGTTCTTTTGCGACGCCAGAAATCCTGCGCCTGGCTCGCTTCCTTCGATCCTGCATATTGACAAGCGTCAATTTAGCAGTTATTTCTAATCCCACCTCATGACCGCATCCTCCACGTCGCTCGACCGCCGCCTCGCTGCCATCTCCGATCCAACCCGCCGCCGCATTCTCGCCGTGCTCAAGCAACGCAGCGCATTGTCCCCAAGCGCTCCTCCCGTCGCGAAGAACATCGGCCTTTGCGCTGGAGACATTGAAGAACGCGTCCGTCTGTCGCAGCCGACCATCTCTCACCACATGGCAATCCTTACTAAGGCCGGCCTCGTCGAAGCTGTGAAGCAGGGCCAGTGGCGCTGGTACCGTCGCAACGAAAGGACGCTACGCCTGTTAGTAAAGACCCTCCGTGCAGAATTGTGACCTGGCCGCGTCCTCAGCCTTTGGCGGCTTATCGGCGATTTACCTTCTCAGTTCACCGTGAACGTCTCTTTGCTGGCAGCGGAGCCGTTCGGCGTTACGACGCCGACTTTGCCCGTCTTCGCGCCCGCCGGTACCGTGGCTTGGATCAGCGACGGCGTCGTCACCGTGAAACTGGTCACACTTACGCCGCCGAATGTCACCTTCGTCGCCCCGGTAAAACCACCGCCAACAATTCCGACCTGAGTTCCCACCGCGCCACTTGAAGGATCGAGGTTGGTAATTTTCGGCAGGATGTGCACACTTTGCTGGCTTTCGATCTGCTCACCAGTAGCGAGAGTGACCGTGATTGGAGCGTCGATGGCGGCGCTCGGCACTTCCGCCGTGAGATAAGTCGCGGAACCGGACTTGAATTGTGCGGGCACCGATCCAAAGCTTACGCCAATGACCTGGGTCAGGTTCTCACCGAAGATCTCCACCGGCTGGTCAAGAATGACCCACCAGTTGCAGCACAGCGTGATCGTGGGCATTGGGTTCGGGGGAGTAAGACTGTAGACGACCCCCACACCGTTCGCGCCACCGCTGTTAGCGACTCCATAGAGAATCCCGTCAGTGTTGGGCCAAAGATCCGAAGTTGCATCGTTGCCCCAGATCGTTCCTGCATTGCCGGTAAAGTCAAAAAACTTCGTAAAGACGCCGGCCTCAACCTCAAAGAGCGTGCCAAAACCGTTGGCTCCGCCGTCCGAAGTTGCGCCGTAAAAAATCCCATTGACCGTGGCCAGCCCGGGAGCGGGATTTGCGCCATCCACATTGGTTCCGCTGCCGCTGAGAGCATCGAAGCCCACGACAGTCGACACCGGAAACGGAGACGTGGGCACCAATTTAAAAATCGATCCGGAGTTCGATACCGGCCCCCCATACTGCGTGGTTCCGTATAGGTTGCCGTCTTTTCCCTGGACGAACGTACCGAACGCGGAGGCACCGTCGGTTCCAGTGAACTGGTGAATAACCTGGGGCTTCCCCGCCGTTGTCATGCGGTAGATGGTGCCATCTTCGGAGGCTCCGCCGTGATAGGTCGTGCCGTACATGTACCCATCCGATGCTAGAAACATAGGACCTCCCTCGCCGTCGGCTATCGTGCCGGGAGGACTCAGTAGAGAAAAGGTTTGGGTCGAGAGAGTGAAGCGGTAAATGGCTCCGTCGTCGGTGGTGCCGTAAAGATTGAAATCCTTGGCCTCAATCGGAGGAACCTCCGGATATCCGCCGTCGCCCTTCACAAAGTTGTGCACCACGTTAATCACGCTGGTTTTGGGATTGAAGCTGAACAGCGTTCCGGCGTTCGAGCTTCCGCCCTCAAACGCTGTGCCGTAGAAATTCCCGTCCGTGGCCAGAGTTAACCCCGCGGATGGCGCCGTACCCGTCACCGCTCCATCGAAATTCCACAGAACGGTGTAACTGCTCCCGTTGGGAAGGATCTTGAAAATGACTCCGTCATTGTTGGTACCTCCCGACGATGTCGTTCCGTAGAGATAGCCGTCGCTTCCGAGCCTTAGTTGGCCGTAGTTGAATGGTGAACATCCCGTCGAACAAGCGAAGTCGTGCAGATCCTGATAAGACTGCGCGTGCAGCGGCGCGTCCGCAGCAAACGACATAAAGATGCCAGCGATCGCGAGGGCCGCACCAGCTAAGTTGCGCAAAGAACTCGAAAGATGGAAAAGACTTCGGCTTCTGTGAGACATGGTTTCCCCTTTGACAAGTAAGTCGATTCTCCAGCGCCTGCGGCCTGCAGCGCGTCAGCACCAAACGACCTCGGGGGAAGGTCGACTAAATCTTGCGCAACTTATACTCGGCGCCTAAATCGCCTGTCAAGGGCTTTCCCGACTTCCAGTTCACCTCCCGCCCGTATTTTTCCTCCCCATCATCACCCACCACGCTTCTCGGAACTTCTCAAACATCGCTCCCTTCTTACTTCCATCCGGATAGAACCACAAATTTTTCCGCGGCACAAACGCCCGCACCGGGACTACATACCAAATATCCCGCGACACAATGTAGGCCACGATCACATCAATATCTTTCTTCGTGAGCCCCACGATCTTCTTCCCCACATACACCGACGCATGCACCGCATACCCCCGCGCCCCAAACCGGTTCTCCGTCGACCGCACCTGCGCCCTCCACAACTTCCGGCCCGTGTCGCACACAAAGTCATACCGATAACTGTCTCCCCAAGGCTTCGAAACAATCATCCCCATTCCCATCGCCTTCCGCAGAAAATCCAACTCCGAAAGCTCCCCCATCCGCTTCGGCGGAAGCCCCTTCTCAATTCTCAAGGACGGTTTTACTAAATTCTCATCCTGAAGTTCGTGTTCTCTCCAACCCATGTCATCCTGAGGGCCGCGCTTTTTGCGACCTGAAGGATCTCCATCTCCACTGCTTTCTCCCACCGTCTTGCCGAAGGTTCCAGCCTGCTTTCCGGATTTCCTCCCACCCCGCTCCTCCGCCACTGCCATCAAATCCCCAATCATCACACCCATAACAGCACCCATGTCCTCTCTTCTGTCACCAAAACAAAGTTTGTCATCCTTCACGAAGTGAAGGACCTCCGTCACCACGGACCCTAGTCATTCGTTACCATGATTCCTTGTCATTCCGAACCGGGCGGAAGCCCGGTGAGAGCCCGCCCCTTCGGCAAGCTCGGGGCAAGCTCTGAGCGAAGTCGAAGGGAATCTACTTTTAATCCGCCACCCCACGCCCCAAAAATTCAAAAGCCCCCGCCAGGACCCAAGTCCCGTAGAGGCCACTATCGCCACACATCTCACCACTATCTCAATCCTCCCACCCGCATTCCCTCAAGGTCAACGAAATTGAGGAAGGACCGTTACTCAGAAGGACACGCGCGCCCTAAACGTCCATGTGGGTCGGACACTCCTATCCGACGCCTTTAACTTTAGGTTTTGCGCTGAGAAGCGCCCAGGGTGGCGCAGCGCTTAAAGCGCTGCGATAAAGGTAAGAAAGACTGGTGGGCTTCAGCCCCTGAGGTACCTCAACTAAGCCGCAGCAGTGCCCCCCGAGCCTTGCGCAGCTAACCTCTGCCTCAGCCCCCAACAAATCGGCATAAAGCAACAACCGCGCCACACTCAACGTAGAAATCTTCCCGCACATCAACTCGTGTGGGTCGGACACTCTTGTCCGACGCCTTTGACCTTGATTCGGCCCGCGTCGCTTTACCAACTGCAGAATCTTCTGATGCAACCCCACCTTCAATTTCAGTTCCAGAGCCGCCTGCCGATCCAGCCCGAGTTCATCCAACACGCTCCCATCAACTCCGTATTCACTTTCGACGTAGCACCTGTTGACATTCTTCTTTTGCTCACATTCGACTTCGGAAACTCGCATCAACTCGCCTTGGCTGCTGCCTTTGCCGCGATGGGGACGGTACTAAATCGCGCCAGAACATCAGGGCCCGCAACCTGGCCAACTATCTCCACCATAAACTCGCCGTTTTCGGGCTGGCGGAAGGAAATTCCTCTCCAAGGGTTCGGGACATTTTCCCATCTGACCTCGCCGAGCTTTACGTCCTCGAAGCCCTCAATGAACTGGCGGATGTCTCGTATCGACTTGTCCTTTGGTAGTTGGCGAAACACATCTAGAACGTGGGTTGAGACATCCCTGACATCGGGAAATACGTGTCGCAATATGGCTGCTCCGAGGTACACGTGTTCCAATCTGTAGTGCTCCGTGTCCGACCACTCCATTACAAGCGGCTTGAGCGTAAGCCTCGATACGAAGTCGCTTGCCTTCTTCTCGTTCTTCTCGTTCCTTTCCGG
Source organism: uncultured Acidobacteriaceae bacterium (assembly GCA_964407505.1). Taxonomy (GTDB): domain Bacteria; phylum Acidobacteriota; class Terriglobia; order Terriglobales; family Acidobacteriaceae; genus Sulfotelmatobacter. The sequence goes on from CAYOVU010000052.1 coordinate 11,572, forward strand.
CGCATCCCTTGTTGCCTCTGGATTCTTGGTTCCGGCGAAAAGCCAGAGGCAGGGTTCAAGAGGGAAAGTCTTCCCGGCCCGTCTGTATATGCCGCCTTCTAGCGGAGCCAGAAATGCGTCATAGACCGGCTCACCCTCCAGATATGCGTCAACCTCGTCGACGAACACCAAGAGCTGCTTCCCGCGATTCTCAAATTGTGTGGTCAGCATACTATCGAAACAATCTAGGATATCGGCCTTGGAGATCAACTGGGTAATATTGAAATCCAAGAAGTGGAGCCCATGGTCCTTGGCAATCAACTGCGCGAGCAAGGTCTTACCGGAGCCCGGTTCGGCGACCAGCATGCAACTGCGGGATCCGCGACCGCTCTTGAATACCCCGACTTCCTGGACGAGCTTTCTCAGGACCTCACGCTTCAACGGATCAACGCAGACGTAACTCTTAACTTCCGTCGTAGCGCGGGATAGTTCCAATCGTCTTGAGGGGCCATCGGTGATGACGCCGCATTCGTCGTATGCTTGGTCCCAACGGCGAAGCTCGTCCGACCAAGAGAACGGGGGGTGCGGCAAGTTACATGCCGCTGGTTTACGCTCCAGATCGAGATACTTTTCGTCAACTGGATCCCAAGATAGGGGTTCTACTATTCTTTTCATCTCGAACCTACGCCACTCCTCTGTAAATGAAAGGCCTGACTCTACCAGTTCCGCTAAGTCGAGCGCGCGCCTTTCAAGACAGTAGGCGATCAGTGCCGCAAAGCATACGCTGGCCATCGGCACACCTACCGACGGCGGGATTGGTTTTTGGTCGGTCCAAAATACACCTTGGGTCCCTTCCGGGCCCGACCATCGACCGTGTGTGAGAACCGACTGATCATTTGGAACCGCAACAATTAACGCATTTGGCCGTTCTTGTGCGAGTCGGTTAACCAGTTCCAACGCCTTCTTTGACGGCTCGTTCGAACTGGTCAGCCATCCGTCGAGTTTGTTTTGGCGGACGGCGTCCTGGGCGGCTGCCTGCGGTATTTCGAGAAGATGAATCCAATTCGCATCTACCTTTTCCATCCACTCCGGCAGATATGCTTTCGAGGACAGAAACCAAGGTATCTCTCGCCCCTTAACCTTCTGGTTGACAAACTCGATGAGATCGGGAGTAACGGCCCCCTTTAACAGGTCCTTCACAACTATTGCATCCACCCGCTCCTTGAGCAATTGATCGAGTTCAGGAATTGCCTCGAGGCCTTTCGACGAGACCCATCCGTGCTTGGGCGTCTTGACTTCCCAATCTATACGCAACTGAAGGTCAATGTCCTGCCCCGTATGATGGTACACACGGATGACCTTCGTCGTGCTCGGCCGCATGCCGTCGACAGTGTCGCGTACGAGGTTAAAGAACTTCCGTGGTTTGCCTCCCTTTTCATAGGAAAGGTGAACTTGGTGAGGTGTGCGGCCCTTGACTGCATCAGTATCGAGCATCGCTTCGAGGGAAGCCTGGTCATCAGGATGCCAAACCCCCAGAGCCACAATGCCAAAGATATTGTCGTCGCCGCTTGACTGGGCCCGATGGAGTATTGCTGCCGTACGTCCTGCTCCGCAGAAAGAGGTGACAGTGCTGTCCGGGCTTTGGAGAGCCCGGTAGTGGGCCTTACCGACTCGGCTGCTTGTTTTCGATCTTTGTACGCCAACAACCCAATACTCGTCCACCAGCCAATCGCCGATTACCAAAATCGTTTTTCTAGCTTTGCTGTGCGGGTAGGGGAGAATGCTCATTTATTCGGGCTCCAGGCAAAAAATAGGTCCGCTGGAAGCTAACACATACAACTAGAGGTGTAAATGCCCCAATTTGGTGAACGTACCTGCTGGATCGGGGTGGCGCACGCTTGCGTCCTGTTGCGCACGAACTGATCAACCGCATGGCTCCCGGCCAGGTAGCGGTCGTGGTCCGTCTAATTTGAGATGACGCTCGATCCGCTTGCACGGTCCAGAATGACAAATGATTTCTTGACGGGCAAACAAAAAGCCCCGCTCTCGCGAGCGGGGCTTTTGATTTTGCGCCGAAGGCGCGTCTGCCTGGACGGCCAGTCCTAGTACATGCCTTCCATGCCGCCGCCGCCGTGTCCGCCGCCGCCCATGGGAGCTTCCTTCTTTTCCGGAATCTCCGCAACCAGCGCTTCGGTGGTCAGCATCAATGCGGCGATCGAGCCGGCGTTGGTGAGTGCGGTGCGCACGACCTTCGTCGGATCGAGCACGCCAGCCTTGACCAGGTCCTCGTAGTCGCCGGTCAGTGCGTTGTAGCCGTAGTTGATGTCTTTCGAGTCGTTGATCTTGCCCAGAACTACGGCGCCTTCTTCGCCGGCGTTCTCGGCGATCTGGCGCAACGGTTCTTGCAGGGCCTTCTTCACGATGTTGACACCGATCTGCTCATCACCCTCGAGCTTCAGCTTGTCGAGTGCCGCGACGCAACGCGCCAGTGCCACTCCGCCGCCGGGGACAATGCCTTCTTCCACGGCTGCGCGAGTTGCATGCATGGCGTCTTCGACGCGGGCTTTCTTTTCCTTCATTTCGGTTTCGGTTGCGGCGCCGACTTTGATCACGGCTACGCCACCCACCAGCTTCGCCAACCGCTCCTGCAACTTCTCGCGGTCGTAGTCGCTGGTCGTCTTATCGATCTGGCTGCGAATTTCTTTTACGCGGCCTTCGATCTCCGAGTGCTTGCCCTTGCCTTCGACGAGGGTGGTGTTGTCCTTGTCGATGGTGAGCTTCTTGACCTGCCCGAGATCGCTGATCTGCACGTTCTCGAGCTTGATGCCCAGGTCTTCGGTGATGGCCTTGCCGCCGGTGAGGATCGCGATATCCTGCAGCATCGCCTTGCGCCGATCGCCGAAGCCAGGAGCCTTGACGGCCGCGACTTGCAACGTTCCACGCAGCTTGTTGACAACCAGCGTGGCCAGTGCTTCACCTTCGACATCTTCCGCGATGATGAGCAACGGCTTGCCGCTCTTGGCAATCTGCTCGAGCAGCGGAAGCAGGTCCTTCATCGAGCTGATCTTCTTCTCGTTGATCAGAATGTAGGCGTTCTCGAGAGCAACTTCCATGCGCTCGGGATCCGTAACGAAGTAAGGAGAGAGATAGCCGCGGTCGAACTGCATGCCCTCGACCACTTCCAACTGTGTCTCCAGCGTCTTCGACTCTTCGACCGTGATAACGCCATCCTTGCCGACCTTCTTCATCGCTTCAGCAATGATGTGCCCAATCGTCTCATCGTTATTCGCCGAAATGGTGCCGACTTGGGCGATCATTTCGCCGCTGACGGGCTTGGAGAATTTGTCGAGTTCGCCTTTGGCGCGCTCGCCGGTTTTCTTGTCGAACTGGCCGCAGACGAGTGCGACTGCTTTCTCGATGCCGCGCTTCATGGCCATGGGATTGGCCCCGGCAGCAACGGTCTTTACGCCTTCGCGATAGATTGCTTGCGCAAGAACTGTTGCAGTGGTAGTGCCGTCGCCGGCTACATCGCTGGTCTTGCTGGCTACTTCGCGAACCATCTGGGCGCCCATGTTCTCGAGGCCGTCCTTGAGTTCGATTTCTTTGGCTACGGTGACGCCGTCTTTGGTGATGGTCGGCGAACCGAATTTCTTTTCGATGACCACGTTGCGGCCCTTGGGGCCGAGGGTGACTTTTACTGCGTCGGCGAGAAGGTTAACGCCGCGCAGGATTGCCTGGCGGGACTCTTCTCCGTGTACGATTTGTTTTGCCATTTTCTTTTCTCCTTGATTCTGTTGCGGGGTCGGCCCGCGTATTTCTTTCAAGAGGCTGTCAGCTCTCGGCTGTCAGCTTCTGGCTCCTTGCTTCTAGCTAGAGCGGAGCCGGTTGAGATTCCTTCGGCTTTCGCCTCAGGAAAAGCTCTTCGCGCAAACTGCACGCTCAGGATGACAATCCTTGCTTACCGGCGTGCGCCTGCGGTTTCTTTCTTGCTGGAACCGGCAGTGCTCGAGGCGCCGGTGAGGATGCCGAGGACTTCGTCTTCTTTCATGATGATGAAGTCTTCGCCATCGATCTTGATTTCGGTGCCGGAGTATTTGCCGAACAGGATGCGGTCGCCTTCGTGAACGGCGAGAGGGAAGGTCTTGCCTTCATCGTTGGTGCGGCCTTTGCCGGTGGAGATGACTTCTCCCTCTTGCGGCTTGTCTTTTGCGCTGTCGGGGATAATGATGCCGCCTCGGGTGGTGGAAGCTTCCTCCACGCGGCGGACCAGGATGCGGTCATGCAGTGGGCTAAATTTAGCCATGGTTGCAACTCCTTTCAGTAGTTGTGTAGAAGGTTAAGGTACGTAAACCTATGAATTGTTGTGGGTTAAAGAGGGCTGTTAGCACTCTTGCCTATCGAGTGCTAATTATAGGATGTGAGTGGGTGATTGTCAAGGGGGTAGTGGTGTCTCAGTCGGCATCCTCGCGAGAGAAGACGGGCACAGCGAGCTAGTTTTTGAGACCTTTGCGGCGAGATCGAGGATTGGTGAAGTCCGCGAGGTACTCGCCTAAAGCCGCATAGGCGTGACTCAGTTTGCTGCGTCTTTCCATTGGATCGAACGGGATCACTGACTCTTTTATTATCTTGGACCACAGTAGGCCGACCGATTGTCTTGGTTTTACAGGTTTTTCTGCCTGGGCCGGCGATGGTCCTAACCAAACCTCTGCCGCGACGAGGTAGGAAATATCTTGATACCTGCCCACTGAAAGGGCTTCTCTGAGAGTTGTACGATCTTCTTTAGTTAGCTTACTGGGAGGGGCAGTTAGCAGTTGCGAACTCAATTAGACCTGACTCAAAAGATTCATGGTCCCCACGGTCGCTGTGGTAGCCGCTGAGTCCGATTTCCCGAACATTAAGGATTGTGCCGGGAACGGAGTCGAGCGGATCCGGCGCATGGTCGCCATGTGCGAAGTCCTCCGGGTCGAACTCTTTGAAGAAGATCGTCGCATCATACCTACATTGGAGTTTGCAAAGTCGGGGGTTGTGTCTTTGTTCGACGCTCACCATCAAGCAGTTTTTTACATTCGCCCCTTGCAGGTTTTTCTGGGTCACCAGCCCTGCACCAAATTGTGTAAAGAATACGGGGAGGATTTCTACGTCTCGGAACATCGACCGAATTGTAGTTACGAAAGCGTCGCTCAAGGTGGGGATCTCCGGGACAGAAATAAGGATCAACGCGAGAGCTGCCTTTGTCTGCGCTTCGAATGCGCCTGCCATGAAGTCGAGGTGTGACTGTGTCAGTTCTGTTCTTTGGAGATTCAGCGGAAGATTACCGTCAGGATCGAAGATTGAAAATTGAGGAACGCGCAAGCCGAACGTTCCGCCCACGCCGTCACGTAAAATCCGTTCCCAACGGTCAAGCTTCGTTTCATAATCGGTAAACCATTTCCAGGGCGAATAATGCCTGTCGGCTTCTATTACAACAATCCCGTTGACCGTCAGCTTATGCGCAATACGCTTGGGGTCTAGCAGAGCATGGACAGTTCTGTAGTCAGAGGATGCTATCCGTGAGTGTTGCTGCCTTCCGACTCGAATTCCTTCTTCCAAGCAACACTTCGTCTAAATGATGCCCCCGCCTTCAGGAAGTAGTTGACGATAATCTCTTCGGTCATGCCTATGCCTCGGTCACTCACGGTAAGCATGGCCGCGCCGTTGTTATCAGGTTCATCCAGCCAAACGACTACATCGTCCCGCAAATCTGAGGGTGCATGGTCGGCTGAATCTGGGTGATTTTTTTCAAACTCCCTACGCTCCCTCACTGCATCCACGGCGTTCTGGATCAGCTCCCGGATACCTATTTCGGGGCGGTCGCCATAGAGCGGCTCGATCAAGAGCTTCAAGACTTCCGGACCCGAAATTCCAAGCTCGACCAGCATGGGCACAAATGAGGCGCTCTTAGCAAAGGCCTCTGGATTGTCCGTGATGTTCGAGCGCACTCTCCTGATGGCCAAGCCAAAGGCGAGAAAATTTTGGGTGCGCTCCGTAGACTTCGCCGAAAACCGCCCAAGCCATATCTAGCTCTGATTGAATGGCCGCCAACCACTGCTTGAGTTCCAGATACGAGAAAACACTGGTTGGCCTAGTGGGAATGAAGATCGATTCAGGATCCGGATTGCCCCAGCTAATTGTGCGGAAGGCTTGGTTCGTTCTCCATTCTCTTACAGAGATGGGGCTCTTGAATTCCTTGTACGCGAATGCGATTAGCGGGGCTCGATTTTCGCCGAGGTCCAGAAAGTCGGCGACTCTGAGGATTCCCATCAGGAAAACTGGGTGCACCTCGGCATGCTCCAGCTTGCTGAATTGCATTTGATCGAGCTGGCGTATGCCGTCTCGTAGGTGAAATCCGTGGCTACGAGCGATGATTCCGGCGAGCTCTCTCAGGTCCGGGTCGAATGGCCCGAACGGAATTACTCCGCCGTCGGTGCCTGGAAATCCGACCGTCGCGAATTCGTACGCCAGCTGTGGGTGCTGCTCTCTGATA
>CAYOVU010000053.1:0-3443 GCA_964407505.1 uncultured Acidobacteriaceae bacterium
CAAAGCGCAATTGCTCGCGCTGCAAGTCGGTCGCCTAAAAGACGCGGGCAAGGTCGAGCATCAACACATCTCTATGTTGAAGCGCAACAACGTCTGGATGGCCCTCGAATGCGCCCGCATCTCGCGCGACATCCTCGGCGCCAATGGCGTAGCCGACGACTACCCCATCATGCGCCACATGATGAACCTGGAATCGGTCAAGACCTATGAAGGCACGCATGATGTGCATTCATTGATTATCGGGCAGAGCGTGACGGGGATTGACGCGTTCTGACATGGCCTTCTTTTTTCCGGTTGACCATGTACTGGCGGGTACTGGATGATGAGCCTCACTTTGCCGGCCTCATGCCCTAGTCTTGACATCTTCGCATATTGCGAAGTATATTATTCGCATAATGCGAATTTAAGAAGGGGGCATGCACATCATCAGCCGCAAGAAGCTTAAGGAAGCCGCTGCCAAGCATGTCAGTCTCGAAGGCCCTCTGGACACGTGGTTTCGCATTGCTAAGAAGGCCTCGTGGAGGAATCTGGCAGATATCCGAAAGACCTTTTCGAGCGCAGATGCCGTCGGCAAGTGGACGGTGTTCAACGTCAAGGGGAACCAATACCGGCTGATTACGGAAATTAACTATGTCTTTGGCCGCATCTATATCCGCCATGTTTTGACGCATGCCGAGTATGATCGGGGAGGTTGGAAACAATGAGTGCGACCGCAGTCAGATCTGAATACGCCGCCCTGCTCTCCGCAACCCTGCCCACAGTGATTCGCAGCGAAGCCGAGAACGAACGTCACATCGCGATGCTCGAGGAGTTGGACCGCAAAGGCAACCGCATGAGTTCTGCCGAGCGGCGCATGGCCGCTCTACTGACTCTTCTTATCGAGGACTTCGAAGAACAGCACTACGCGCTCAAGCCGTCCAGCCCATCAGGTGTCTTGAACGAACTGATGCTGGCGAACAATCTGAAACAGAAAGACCTGCTGGATGTCTTTGGGACACCCAGCATCGTTTCGGAAGTTCTGCGGGGAAAGCGTCGGCTTACCACGGAACACATCCGCCGACTTAGTCAACGGTTCCATGTCTCGCCTGAGGTATTTTTCTGAGCGCTTAGAGGACCCTTCAGTCTTTCACGCAGTTGGCTTTTCCCGCGGCGGCTCCACCGCGAGAAAGTCCTGCACAAAGCGCTGAGCGTAGCTCTCCAGCAATGACTGCACGCGCTGCTGATTTGTCGACCGCAGAATCAATCCGGCATGGTGATGCTTCTTGATTCGCAAAAAAACTTCCGGATCGTTGTAGGCCGAAGTATCCGGATTTTCCTGCCGCGCCAGCGAAAGAATCACTCCGGCATATTCTTCGCGCACTGAAGGAAGCTTGTAACTTCCATCGCCTCCAGCTGCTTCGATGCGGGCCCACTCCCGCCATAAATTAATTCCTGTCGCCGCCTCGACCATTTCGTTGATGTAAGCCCCGCCCACACGCGCAGCGCACTCTAGAAAATAGAACTCTCCGTCCGCATGCGATCTGATGAATTCAGCATGGGCCACGCCGCGCACCAATCCCAGTGCACCGATTAAATCCAGATTCATCTCCCGCAATCCTGAATCTTCTTCGCTGCCGCGGGGCACCGTGAACGTTGTGAACACTCCACCGCCCTGCGCCACGCTCATGGGAGGTTTGCCGTACTTGCTGACATTGGCGAAGAGCACTTCGTTTTCCGAGACCACTGAATCCACGTGATAAACCTTGCCGGGAACGAATTTCTCCAGCAGATACGACGACTGCTTGTCACCCAGTTGCTCAAGCACAGGCCACAAATCTTCCTGGGCGTGGATTTTCTTGATACCAATTGCCGACGCTTCTTGCCGCGGCTTCAGTACCCATGGGCCCGCCACGTGTTCAAGGTAGTAGCGAATGTCATCATGGTTCACTACTGGCACGAAATCTGGTACACGCACCCCGCGATCCAGCGCCTTCATGCGCATGGCCAGCTTGTCGCGAAAATATCGCATGGTGGTCAGCCCCATCCCCGGCACCCGCAGGTGCTCGCGCAGGGTCGCGGCGGTCTCCATGTCGAACTCGTCGAGCGCGACAATACGGTCAAGCTTCTTCGTGCGAGCAAGGTGCGTCACTGCCTGCACAATATTGCCAAGGGGGATGTCAGCAGGAAGGTAAAACGTGTCGTCCAGAATTTCGCGGGGCCAGTCTGCATCGCGCAACTTCTCCGCTGTCAGCAGGATTACGTTGCAGCCCTGGCACTTGCACTCGCGCATAAACTCCTGCCCCTTTTCGTACGTCGTAATGCACAGAAAGGTTAGAGGGCGCGAATCCGGCATGGCTTTCTTTCAAAACTGGCCTGTGAGAATAGCATGATGCGTGGCGCGCCGGTATGGAAATTTCTGATCCGAATGCCTGGCTCAGCGCGACGCGTCCGGCCGAGTTGGGAGTCTTGATGGAGAACAGAAAAGTCTTCCCGCCGTTCGTAATGCGGCTTTTATTTCGCAGTCTAGCTAACCTCAGACTGCTAGAATCAACTTGCCCATGAGTACCGTGACCGCAACAGGCATGCCCGTTGCCCGCCGTTCAACGGGCATTCGCGTTCTTCTCTGGCTTATTTTGATTATTGCGCTAGTCGCAGGCGGTGCGCTTGCGTATGCCTATTTCGCGGCTCGCTCTGCTCTGCCCCAGCTGGATGGAAGCATACGAGTAAAGGGTCTTTCGAGCGTGGTGAAAGTGACCCGCGACGGCCATGGCGTGCCGACTATCGAGGCCACGACTCTGGAAGACTTGTTTTTCGCTCAGGGCTATGTCACTGCGCAGGACCGGCTCTGGCAGATGGACGTGATGCGGCGCTTCGGAGCTGGGGAACTTTCCGAGGTTCTCGGCGAGGGGCCGCTCAAGATCGATCGCGAGCAGCGCATTCTGGGCTTACGGGCAGCGGCCAAGAAATCTCTCGCGATGGCGAGTCCGCGTGATCGTTCCTACTTTGACGCTTACGCGCGCGGTGTGAATGCGTTCATCGACGCTCACGGTAGGAGTCTTCCGATTGAGTTTCGAATTCTGAATTACCGGCCAAAACCCTGGCAGTCAGAAGATTCCATCGTCATCGCAAATCAAATGGTGAAGGACCTTAACTACTACACCTTCCCAGAGACGCTCAGCCGCGAAAAGATTCTGGCTAAGCTGGGACCGGAGCTGGCCGCCGATCTCTATGTAAACCGCTCCTGGCATGATCGTCCGCCCACAGTGATGCGAGAGGATCTTAACGATCAGGACAGTCAGAGCGACTCCGACGATGAAGACGACGACGACGATGCGGGGCCCGACAACTCGGTGACGCAGCAGAAGGGTGCAGTCGAAATCCTGGCGCAGCGGGCATTCGAAAGTTCTCGCGAAGCGGTGAATGGATCGAACGACTGGGTCGTTTCCGGGGCACACACGGTGACG
>CAYOVU010000054.1:0-5896 GCA_964407505.1 uncultured Acidobacteriaceae bacterium
ATCGGTTGTCGGTGCGGCGAAGAAGATCGTCGCCGACTTTGGAGGCCAGGTTCCTCACAACATGCAGGACCTGCTCACCCTGCCGGGAGTAGCTCGCAAAACCGCCAACGTTGTGCTGGGATCATGGTTCAAGATTGCGGAGGGGATAGTGGTCGATACTCACGTGCACCGCATTTCGCGCCGCCTCGAACTCACGACAAACAGCGACCCGCAGAAGATCGAACAGGATTTAATGCAAATCATCCCGCGCGCGAAATGGATCCTCTTTTCTCACCAGATCATCTGGCACGGCCGCAAACTCTGCATCGCCCGCAAACCCAAATGCATAGATTGCGCGCTGGAAAATATTTGCCATGCTGCTGACAAGACCTGGAGCACGGTGGACATGCACAAGGACGCGAAAGCATAACGCCTCATACCTCTCAACGGCCTTGTCATCCTGAGCGAAGCGTTTGCGCCGGCGAAGCTGACGAAAATGCGGAGTCGAAGGACCCCTTTTCCTAGTGCTGTACTACTGTCTCGTCGAGGGATTCTTACTCGTGTTCACAGGTTGCTGTATGAGAACTCCTCTCAAGGTCCGAAGGAAGCAGCAACGTGTTAGGGATCCTTCGACTACAAAAGAAGTGCGCTTTGCGCACTGCTCTCTCTGCCCAGAATGACAAACCGTTTCTGCTAGACTTTTCTTCGTCGTGTTCCGAGGTCTTCGACCCAATGCGCGCCCTTGTACACTTTGCTATCGTCATATTCATGGCCACAGTTTTGACCGAAACCACTGTTGCGCAGATGCTCTCCGTGCCCGCAGCCGTTACTGACCCCAAGCAAGTCGCCTCCAAACCCAACGCACAAGTTGAGCCGCGCAGCCTGACCATCGAGAAGCTTTTTATGACGCGTCAGGTCGGCCGTGCGACGTGGTCGCCCGATGGTAAAAGCATCGCCTTCATCTCCAACATGAGTGGGCGCAACAACCTCTGGCTCGTGCCCGCCGAAGGCGGATGGCCGGTGCAACTCACGGTCAGCGACCAGCGCCAGACCGCGCCCGCGTGGTCTCCCGATGGCAAGTGGATCGCCTATCAATCCGATTACGACGGCGACGAACAGTGGGACATTTTTCTGGTCTCGCCAAAAACTGGCAAAGTCGTGAACCTCACCAGCACACGCGAGATCGCGGAGATGAATCCGACCTGGTCGCCTGATGGACGGTATCTGGCATACGAGGTGAAACCAAAAACCTCGGCGGCCTACGAGATCGACGTCTACGACATGGTGATGCGTGAGATCAAACATCTTACGACCGGCACACCGCAGGATAAGGGGAACTACGGCCTGATCTGGTCTAAAGATGGCAAGTACATCGTCTATACGCAAGAGCAGGCCAAGGGAACGGATTCGAATATCTTCATCGCGGATGTTGCTACTGGAAAGAGCAATCTGCTTACGCCGCACGAGGGTGAGCAGCGCTATTCGGCCGACGACATCTCTGCAGACGGCAAGCATATTCTCTTCAGCTCGAATGCCAACAACGGCTATGAAAATATTGGCTTGCTCGAAATTTCAACCAAGAAACTTTCATGGCTGACCAAAGACAAATGGGAAATTCGCGGCCGCGAGTTCTCTCCCGATGGTAAGAACATTATTTTCAGCGCCAATGTCGACGGCAACGAAGATATCTACTTGTACGATCTTGCAACCGTCAAATCGACCGCGCTACCAATTCCGAAAGGTGTGAATGAGCCGGCGGGCGGGCAGTCTGCCTTCACCAAAGACGGGTCGCGCCTGCTCTACTATCACAATGGCCCCACCGCTCCCGGCGATCTCTGGGTGTACACGCTGGCGAATGGCAAATCGCATCAGGTCACGCATTCGCTCGTCGCGGGAGTGCGTGCAGAGGACATGGTTGAGCCTTACCTGGTGCACTATCCCAGCCGCGACGGCAAGTGGACTATCTCTGCGTTTCTCTACGTGCCCTTCAACATGGCGCGCAATGGGAAGAATGCTGCCATCGTTTACATTCACGGCGGGCCGACTTCGCAAACGATGAATTCGTTCAACCGCTTTATCCAGTACACGGCGAATCAGGGATACATGGTGCTCGCGCCCAACTATCGCGGCTCGACCGGATACGGAAAAGAATTTCAACAGGCTAATTTATTCGACATGGGCGGCGGCGATTTGCAGGACGTGCTGGCCGGAGTCGACTGGATCAAACAGACCGGCCATCTTGATCCCAAAAAAATTGCAGTAATGGGTGGAAGCTATGGCGGCTATCTCAGCATGATGGCGGTGACGAAAGCACCCGATGTTTGGGCCGCTGGGGTGCCCATCGTTCCGTTTGTCAATTGGTTTACCGAGATCGAGCATGAAGATCCCGTGCTGCAGCAGTCCGATCTCGCGACCATGGGAGATGTGGTGAAGAATAAAGCGTTGTATGAAGACCGCTCTCCGATCAACTTCATCGATCAGATCAAAGCACCATTGTTATTACTTGCCGGGGGGCACGATCCGCGGTGCCCGAAATCAGAAACGCAGCAGGTGGTCGATGCGATTAAGAAACGTGGCGGAACGGTCGATTACAAGATTTATGAAAACGAAGGCCACGGATTCGCGCGTGTGGAAAATCAGATCGACGCCTACAAACGCGTAGCCGATTTTTTGCTGGCGCACGTGGTGCCCGCCGATTGCAGTTGTTCGCTCACCGAGTAGGGCCGCGCGCTGACACCCCAGCGACGATAGACGCGACGAGTCCCGGAATGGTGAACTCTTTGGCTGCGATGTCGACTGAGAAGCCCGATGAACGCAAGGTAGAAGATGTTACTGGCCCGATGGAGGCCGTTAGGATTCCATTCAGGCCTTTCCGCTCTCCGCGAGCACCGAACAGTTCCACGAAGTTCTTGACTGTGGATGAACTGGTAAACGTAACAACATGCGGACGCCGCCTCGGATTTTTCAGGGCAGCCCGCAAGCGCGTGCGCGAGGCTTCCGGTACGACTGTTTCGTAAGCCTCCACAACATCGACATGGGCTCCGGCCCGGCGCAGTTCTCGCGGAATCACATCACGAGCAACTTTGGCGCGAACCAGCAGCACACGTTTCCCCTTCACGCGTCGCCGCAGGCTGCGCACGACGGATTCAGCGATGTACTCTTTGGGAACAACATCCACCTTAGTACCGCGCTGCTCGATCGCTTTCTTCGTCGCCGGACCAATGGCGGCGATGCGCAGGTACCCGAGATTTGTTTTCGTCAGACGCAGCTTGTCCATCCGCTTCCACATGGCCTCGACTCCGTTTGTGCTGGTTAGGATGAGCCAGTGGTATTGAGCAAGATTTTTGAGCGCGGCGTCGAGAGGTTCGAACGACTGCGGCTTGCGAATTTCGATAAATGGAATCTCAAGCACCGCCGCGCCAAGCTTGCGCAGTTCGCTGGAGAGCGCGCCGGCCTGATGCCGGGCGCGACCGACCAGCACGCGAACCCCGCTTAGCGGTGAACTCTTCGATGATTTCGCTTTCTTAGTCATGATTAGAGTCAGCGGGCAGGAGTACCCGCCACTCACACGAACTCATTCGCCGTCCTTATCGGGTATAAGCCTGCCGAGGCCCTGCTCTTTCATAATGCGAGATACTCCTGACACAGCGGAGTCATCCGACTTCTCTAGAGATGCGATCACGTTCACCTGATCTTGTCGCGGCCGGTTTTGGCTGAGCTTGAACTTGCCTTCGATTTTGGTTGCAACGATTTCGAAACCCACGATTTGCCGCAGCATGTTGTCGCGAAACGTGGAGCTCAAATCGTCCCACTGTTCGCGATAGGCAGGCTCGAAGGATCCCATCAACTCGCCGAGCATCTGATGCAGCTCTTGCGACGAGGAGAAAATCCACGCGTTTCCATAAACGTGCACGGCAGCGTAGTTCCAGGTGGGAACGCTTTCACGTGCGATGTAGTTGTTGGGCGAGATGTAAGAGTGCGGGCCATGAAAAATCGTCATACATTGTGCCTGCTGTTCGAGATATCGCCAGTGCGGATTGGCCTTTGCCACATGGCCACGGAGAAAAACCTTGTTCTCTTCAGTCCGAACAAAGAGCGGCAGGTGGGTGGCGTAAGGGCCGTCGGCGGTGGTAGAGACCAGGATGGCGAAGGGATTCGAGCGCATGAATGTAAGCGCGTCGGTGTCGTGGCGCAAGCGAAAATGTTCGGGAATGTACATAGGTCGATTCTCTTATTTTTCCGGCGGCTCGGCCGGTTGCTTCATGCGCACGTGTAATACTTTCTCGACCTCGGCGATCACAACTCCGTCTACATCTCTTACTTCGACCGAGAAAACCGGTTCATACTTTCGGCAGCGTCTTCAGTTTCTCTCGAATGTCCTCAATCTGGCTATCCGAAAGGCGGAACTCCGCACGCACGGTTCCCCGGCCCGGTTTTCTATAGCGGATTTTCGCGGCTTTATCCCACACGATGTAATCGCGGCCGAGATTCGCCATCAGCATGAGCATATAGAAAGCGTCGGTCATGGCAAAGAGCGATCCGCCAAAATGGGTGCCGACGTAGTTGGCATTCCACCAGCGCAGCTTCATCTCGACGTCCACAGCCTTCATGTCCGGAGCAATATACTTCACTCGAATGCCCGCCCCGAGAAACGGTGGCCAGAAGTTGATCCAGCGGCGAAGGGCATGAGAACCTTTGGTGCCACCGAGGAGTTGCTGGAGAACGCTGCCGCTCTTCATTCCGGATCACGGTTGGGGCGGGACGGCGAGACCGCGCCCATAGACGGCTTCAAGGATTTCGTCACCCCCACGGCGGAGCAAAATGTCTCCGACTGCGTTCCCGAGTTGTTCGGGATCGTCCAGATTGCCATCGCGCGATTCGCGCAGCAGTTTCGAGCCGTCGGGATCGGCGACAATAGCTTCGAGATGCAAGATCCCAGCGGCTAAAGCCGTTTCTTTCTCAAGCGAGTGATTGGCACGACTGAAGTCTTGCCCTTCCCGATCTTTCCCTGATCCCGCTCGATGGTTGCCTGATAGACGAACTTCTGCAAAAGCGCCGATTGGAACTTGGCAGCCTCCGCCGAGACGGTTTAGTAATGCCCGTTCGCAGGTGGTCGCGGCGCAGGCAGCAGGGTCGTTCAAGAACTCGATGTGCTGGCGAGTGGCAGCGTCGCCTTCACGAATTTCGATGCCAAGCGCCCCTTGCCCGGCGGCGGGGCACATGATTTCGGTGGGGATGATCTGCTTAATCATCTCCGTCTTGCCCAGACGCTTCAGGCCGGCGGAGGCGAGGATGATGGCGTGGTATTCGCCTTGCTCGAGCTTGCGCAGGCGCGTGTCGACATTGCCGCGCAGGGGGTGAATATCGAGATCGGGGCGAATGGCCTTGAGTTGCGCCTGGCGGCGCAGGCTGGACGTACCTACGCGCGCACCTTGCGGCAATTCCTGAAAACTTGAGAAGCTGCGCGAGCAGAATGCGTCGCGCGGGTCTAGTCTCTCCGTGATGGCGGCGATTTCGAATCCCGGGGGAAGTTCGGTGGGCAGGTCTTTCAGCGAATGGACCGCAAGATCCACGTGCCCAGCGGCGAGGGCTTCTTCGATTTCTTTCGTAAACATACCCTTGGTGCCGACCATCGCCAGAGCGACATCGGTGATTTTGTCGCCGGTGGTGTGGATGATTTCGATTTCAACTTCATGGCCGCGCGCGCGGAGAAGCGCAGAGATATGATTGGCCTGCCAGAGGGCGAGTTGCGAGCCGCGGGAGCCGATGCGAAGTTTAGGCATTAGTAATGCACCGCAAACAGCACATGTATGCTCAATTGTTTATGTTGGGAACGCCCCTCTAAGCCGAACACTGCTCGGATAGAATTAAAGGGATCCTTCGACTTCATATTTCGATGCACTTCGTGCATCGAAAT
>CAYOVU010000055.1:0-12970 GCA_964407505.1 uncultured Acidobacteriaceae bacterium
TTGACCTCTTTAAGCGTTCACTCTTTGGACCTTTGCGGCCCAGCCAGCAAGACTACAACATCGCTGCCAGCATCCGACAGTGCTAGGCAGTATTTCATGTCAATTTGAGACGGCGGCACACATTTTCCCATTTTCGAAAAATTGATCTTTCGCTTTGAGATTGCAATGGGTTAGAATTGCGGGTTCCCAAAGTAACCGGTTCATTAGCCTGCAGTATCTTGTCAACGCGGCGGGCATCGAAGCCCGGGTAAAACCGCGTATCCATATGGAGGACGGAATGTCACTTTGTTATTTGAACAAAGGCCGCGTCGTAATTCTTGGCCTATTGTTTACGCTCGCAGTATCTTTGCTATCGGGTCCCGCATTCGCGCAGAGCGACTCGACTCCCCCCAAGTGGGATTTGTTTGTAGGATATCAATGGCTGCATCCCGGTGGCCAGGTTCCCACACCTTTTAGCGACTTCAACAATCCCACGCCGTACACAGTCCCGGACATGCCTCATGGATTTGGTTTCTCTGCGACTTACAACTTCGACGCCCACTGGGGCCTCGAAGGGGACATCGGCCACAACTGGGCTGAGAAAGGGAGTGGATCGGGCGTTTACGAATCCACGGGATCGATCGGCCCAAGGTTTATCTGGCGCACCGACAATGCCAATTACTTCGTGCATACGTTAGTCAGCTTGAACCGGGTAAATGTTCCCGGATTAAATTCATGGGATGGCATCGGCGCAATCCTCGGCGGCGGCATGGATTTGCCTATCCGCAAATGGCTGGCGATTCGTTTGTTCGAGGCCGACTACGTCTGGGCGCGCCATGACTACGCCAGTTTTGCGGCACCTTCCAACAGCAACGATCTTCGCAATGCCACGTTCGACGGCGCTCGCCTGCGCACCGGTCTTGTGTTCAGTTGGGGCGGAGCGCCGCCTGTAACGCCAGCCGCGAGCTGTTCGGTGCAGCCCACCGAAGTCATGGTGGGTGAGCCGATCACGGCGACGGTGACCGCCAGCAACTTCAATCCCAAGCACACCGTCAGCTATACATGGACGGGCAACGGTGGCGTGGTCACCGGCAAAGATACGACCGCATCGATCGACACAACAAATGCGGCTCCCGGAAGTTACACCGTCACAGCTCATGTGACCGATGCGAAGATGAAGAGCAACAATGAGGCGAGTTGCTCGGCGAACTACACCGTCAAGCCGTTGCCGCCGAAGAATCCGCCTACCATGAGTTGCACGGCTAGCCCGTCGACCGTGCAGGCCGGCGCGACCGTCACCGTAACCTGCAGCTGCACTAGCCCTGACAGCGTCTCCACATCAGTCGCGAGCTGGACCGCCAGCAGTGGCAACATCTCCGGCAGCGGCAACACAGCTACGCTGAATACCTCCGGCGCAGCGCCGGGCACAATCACCGTCGGAGCGACTTGCACCGACTCGCGTGGTTTGACCGGCCAGGCGACAACCCAGGTGACGGTAGAGAATCCGCCGCCACCGCCACCCAAGGCAGCCAAACTGAGCCAGTGCGACTTCCCCAACGAGAAGAAGCCATGGCGCGTCGACAACACCTGCAAGGCGATCCTGGATGACGTAGCCAAGAACCTGCAGCAGAACCCGGACAACAAGCTGGTAATCGTCGGCAACGCTGAGCCCACGGAGAAACGGAAGAATCTGGCGGCAGAGCGTGCCGTCAATTCCAAGTTCTATCTGGTGGAAGGCGAAGCTCAGCAGCACATCGATGCCAGCCGTATCGAAGTGCGTACCGGCAGCGGCGGCACCAAGACGGCCGAGTACTGGATCGTACCTTCGGGCGCGACCTTCGACTCGACCGGCACCGAACCCGTGGATGAATCCAAAGTGAAGAATGTTCCGGATCATCCCAAGCCGGCGGCGAAGAAAGCGGCTGCTAAGAAAGCGCAGTAAGTCGGCAGCGGAGTCAATGGGCCGGTCGGCAACGTCGACCGGCCTTTTTTCGTCGCTCTGCTACTCTGTTTCGCGATGTCCTTCGGTAACTTGATGGGACTGGGTTACCCTGTCAGTCTAGGTGCGCATCGAACCATTTCTCCGCTTTGGGGACAAAAACCGTTATGAAATCTGCTTGGGTTAAGCTGTTGATGATGTTGACTTTAGTTTCGACCTGCGCGTTCGCAGGAAATCGGCAATGGGCCGTTCTTGGTCCGGATGGCGGCGATGTACGCAGTCTCGCCTACGACCCACACAATCCGAACCGCGTCTTTCTTGGAACCAGCACCGGCGTGATTTTTGTCTCCGAAGACGGCGGCCACAACTGGTCGCGCTTCGCCAAACTGGGAACCGGCGACGATTACGTGCTCGATCACATCGCCATCAACCCGGAGAACTCCAAGAATATTTTTGTTTCTGCCTGGAGCGTACAGGATCAGAGCGCGGGCGACATTTTCCTTACCCACAACGGCGGTAAAGATTGGGAAGCGCTGCCCGCCATGCACGGCAAGTCCGTGCGCGCAATGGCGCTGGCGGCATCCGATCCTAAAGTGGTTGTTGCCGGTGCAATCGATGGCGTTTATCGCAGCACCGATGGCGGCAATAATTGGCAGAGAATTTCCGCCAACGATGGCGTCGTCAAGCAAATCGAATCCATCGCGGTTGATCCCAAAGATCCCAACGTGATTTATGCCGGCACCTGGCACCTCGCGTGGAAGACCAGCGACGGTGGCGCCAACTGGGCGCACATCAATAAAGGCATGATCGACGATTCCGATGTTTTTTCGATCATCGTCAGTTCGGCGAATCCTTCCGAAGTTTTCGCCAGCGCCTGCTCCGGAATCTATAAGAGCGTCAGCGGTGGCGATCTGTTCGACAAGATCAAAGGCATTCCTTTCACGGCGCGACGTACCCGCGTGCTCAAGCAGGATCCGAGCAATCCGGCGATTGTGTACGCCGGAACCACTGAGGGTCTGTGGAAGACCACGGACGAAGGCAAGACGTGGAAGCGCATGAGCAATCCTGAAGTCGTAGTGAACGATGTGCTCATCGATCCCCGCAATTCGTCGCGCGTCCTTCTAGCGACGGATCGCAGCGGCGTCCTCGCGAGCGACGACGGCACAGCCACATTAGCCTCGTCGAATCACGGCTACACGCACCGCTACGTCAGCGCGATTCTGGCTGACAACAAAGACGCCAACTCTCTTTACATTGGCGTGGTGAACGACCGCGAATTCGGCGGCGTGTTCTCCAGTCATGATGGCGGACAGAACTGGCAGCAGAAGAGCTCAGGCTTGGATGGCCGTGACGTATTCACGCTAAAGCAGGCCAGCAACGGTACCTTGATCGCGGGAACAAACCGCGGAGTTTTCGAACTTCTTCCCGGCACCCCAGCCTGGCATCCCATTAACAACATCGTCCTCGAGAAGACAGTTTCTCGAACCATCAAGCTGAAGAGTGGCAAGACCAAGAAAGTAGATTCCACAACCAGCACTCACTCCGTGCTCGAAGCTCGCGTCAGCGACACCGACCTCCGGTCGACTCGTTGGTTTGCCGCGACTTCCGCGGGACTGTTCACCAGCAAGGATCAGGGCAAGGAATGGATGGGCGGTCCAGTCGCCGGTGAGAAGGACTTTGTTTCAGTCGAGGCGCGCGAAGGAGTCGTTGTTGCCGCTACCCGCTCCAGCATCCTGGTATCTCAGGATGACGGAAAAACCTGGCAGCACTCTGCGCTTGCCTCTTACCCCGTGAATATTCGGGGCGTCACAGTAGCGCCGGACGGTCAGATCTTTGTGGCCACGCGCGAAGGCGCCTTCCACAGCGGCGATTCCGGCCAGAGCTGGAACCATGTTGTAACCGGCTTGCCCGACAAGGACATCACGTCGGTAGCCTACGATGGCAGCCACAAGCGCCTTCTGGCGACCAGCGGCCAGACCGGCGTCGTCTTCGAAAGCAGCGACGGCGGCAGCAGTTGGCAGCGTGGACCTGACTCAGGTTTCCCGCTGCGCCAGATCAGCGTGATCCACGGGCATTACGTCGCGGCAACTCCGTTTGATGGGGTGATCTCGCAACCGGATAACGAACCGCAGAGTGCCAATGCCGGCGGCGGTTCCAACTAGTTTTCCCTCAATTGCTCAAACTTCGCGGAGAGCGGTCACGCTCTCCGCGATTTGCTTTGTACGACACATCGCCACAAGCAAAATCACGATTGACCCGATTCGTGGTTCGTCCCCCCTCCTGCGAGTCATGCCATGCAACTTCTACACGAATGCATTGGCGCTGTCGGCATATGTGCTTGATTCCGTTGAGGCGGCTCTGGAACCTCACTTGCGACTACTCACGCAACGCCATCCGGATGACGATACATACGACATTCAACAAGACAATGCATTCCTTAAGAAAGCCTCCACGGCCATCCAGAATACGAATGGATAGCTACGGGGTCCGGGGAAGGCTAACAGCCGTGGCGCTTACCTGTCTGGCTTTTGGTTCGGCATGTGCTAGACCGGGAGGTTCTCAGCACACCGGCACAAATTTACCGGCAAATGATCAAGCGCCACCGTTTCATCAAAACCTTGCATTGGCGAGCGAACGAACATTAGCCATTCCGCAGGATTCCAAGCCCGCCACCGCCTTGCCGTTCCACGCCGCGCAACCCTGCATCCTTCCTTCCGGCACCTTTTTAACCGTAAAATTGGGCCGCTCGCTTGTACCGGCAAAGGTGCACTCTGGCGATCCATTCGTGGCTTCAGTTACCGGACGCATCACGGTCGACGGCAGAACTATCATTAATTTGGGCGCAGAAGTGATTGGCCGGGTCGAGTCTGCCCAGGCATCTTCGCCACAGCTTAGCCGCGCCGACCGCTCGGGCCAAAGCACTGGCAAGGGGTATGTGCAACTGACTCTAACCACGATAGTCGTCGATGGCAAACAACTTCCAATTCAGACCTCGAGCCTGTTCGCGCGCGGAACTTCCCCGAGGTCGAACGTTTCATCCAGGGGAACCGATGCAGACGTACGATCCGACGTTGTCCGGGTTCAGAAGGGACGGCGTCTTACCTTCCGTTTAACCGCACCGATTGCGCTGGACGAGATCCCCTCGGTGGCTGTTTTGGACCCCGCAAAAGAGTAGTTAGCCTCATTAAGTACAGTTCTGATTTTAGCCGCCCACGGCGACGTGTGAGCCCGGCCCTTCTCTACTTGTGCTTCCTGCCGCTGGATTTATGCGGCAACTCGCTTGAGCCTGGCAATACGCTCCAGACTAGATGAAACGCTTCGATAAAGATGCGGTAGAATACGCGCCTGGCGCGGAGATTCCGGACTTTCGGGAAAACCGGCGCCGCTGTTCAACTAAACATCGAATGTCAAGGGGACGTCTTTCAACCATCGATGACGCGAATCATTCTTATCGGAGCTGGACGTGGCGGAAGAGCCTTGGTGGAGCTGTTCCACAAAGACCCGGGAATCGAGATTGTGGGAGTAGCCGACAAGGATGAAGGTGCGCCCGGCATTGTCCTCGCCCGCGAACTCGGCTTGCCGGTTGCCGCCAACTACAGGAAATTTCTGAAGGCGGAGGGTGTCGATCTCATCATCGATGTTACCGGCGACCCTGACCTTGCCCGCGAAGTTTACCGCTTGCGCCCGCGAGGAACCGAAGTGGTTGGCGGTAAGACAGCGCGCCTCGTCTCCTCGTTTGTGGCGAACACAAATCAATCCGACTCCCTCCAGGATCAATACCAGCTTGCCTTGCGCGAACTCGAATCGCGGGCCGAAGGCGAATTCATCATCGGCAACAACCTGAAGATGAAGGAAATCTCGAGTCTGATTTCCAAAGTAGCTCCCACCCCCACCACCGTTCTGATCCGTGGCGAGAGCGGAACCGGCAAGGAGCTTGTGGCGCGAGCGATCCACCGCTACAGCTCGCGCAGCGATCATCTTTTGGTCACGCTGAACTGTACGGCATTGTCTCCCGCTCTGCTCGAGAGCGAACTCTTTGGCTACCGGCGCGGCGCTTTTACCGGCGCCTACAGCGACAGCAAAGGGTTGTTCGAAAAGGCCGACGGCGGCACCATGTTTCTGGATGAAATTGGCGACATGTCGCTGGAGATTCAGGCCAAGTTTCTGCGCACGCTCCAGACCGGCGAGATACGCGCCATTGGCGACATGCGGACCCGGAAAGTTTCGGTGAGATTTGTCGCCGCTACCAACCGGAATCTGGAGACCGCCATTCGCGAGGGCACGTTTCGCGAAGATCTTTTCTACCGCATCAATACTTTCTCCATCACCCTGCCTCCACTCCGCGAGCGGATCGAAGATATTCCATTCCTGGCGGAATATTTCCTGCTGCGCGCCCGAGCCAAGGTCAACAAAAAAGTCGAAAGCATCGCTCCATCTGCTCTCACGCTACTGAAGAACTATTCATGGCCTGGCAATCTTCGCGAACTGGAGAACATCATTGAGCGGGCTGTTGTCTTGACGTCATCCTCCGCTGTGGAGGCTGAGCACCTGCCACTTCACGTTCAAGATGTGATGGGGTTCAAGCCGCAGATGGGATTCATGCCGAGCAAAGCTCGCGCCATTGAGCACTTCGAGAGGGAAGCTTTGACCAGCTATTTATCCAAGGCCGACGGGAACATCTCGAAGGCCGCGGCGCTGGCGAAAATTCCGCGGCGCACCTTCCATCGTTTGCTGGCCAAGCACAAAATTGTTGGGCGTCGCTCTCCTATCCGCACATGAGACATAGTTGACTCCATAGTGTGACTAAAAAGTCACAATCAAATTATATACAGGCAACTGTCGATTATTCAAACTCTTACTAACCAGTTCCTTAGTTACAAATGGGACATTAATGTCACATTTCGGCTGTGTGTTGAAAATCCGTCGATCCATTTCTGTTTTTTCACTTCTAGGGCTGAACTGAAAGAAACCACAACCACTTATCAAATCCACATCTGCCCATTGCGATTCGGCAAACGCATTGGAACGCGAATTGCCTAACAAGATATGCGAGCGACGACGGTGCGCGAACGACCCAGAACCGTCCCCGACAGCCGGCGTCGCCAGCAGTACAGCGAAGATGCGGCCGGGCTAACCAGCCCGGCTCTCATCTTTATAAGTATGAATTCGATAAGTATGAATTCGCACCCCGCCCACTTTTCAGAAATATTCGTATCGATCTTTGAGTCAGCAACCGCAGATTCTTGAGGGAGACAGAAATGGCTGGTAACAACAACTCTGGCAAAAAGAAGAGTCGCTGGGCCGCTGGCATTACGCCCTATGCGGAAATGGGTTACTACGACGCAGATTACGACCCGAAGTCGACCGACATTCTCTGCGCCTTCCGTCTGGTGCCGCAAGCGGGCGTAGATCCAATCGAAGCAGCGGCTGCGGTAGCCGGCGAGTCTTCCACCGCAACCTGGACCGTGGTGTGGACCGACCGCCTTACACCCTACGAGCATTACCAGGCGAAGTGCTACCGTGTCGACCCTGTGCCCGGCACCGACCAGTACGTCGCCTACATCGCGTACGATATCGATCTTTTCGAAGAAGGCTCGATTGCCAACTTAACTTCGTCGATTATCGGCAACGTCTTCGGCTTCAAGGCGCTCAAGTCTCTCCGCCTGGAAGATATGCGAATTCCTCCGCACTATGCGAAGACCTTCCAGGGACCGGCTCACGGCATCGTGATGGAGCGAGAGTATCTGAACAAATTCGGGCGGCCCTTGCTGGGAGCGACCGTAAAACCCAAGCTCGGCCTTTCCGCACGCAACTACGGACGCGTCGTCTATGAAGCACTGCGCGGCGGACTCGACTTTACCAAGGATGACGAAAACATCAACAGCCAGCCTTTCATGCGCTGGCGCGACCGCTTTCTATTTTGCATGGAAGCGGTGAACCGTGCGACGGCGGCGTCCGGTGAGGTCAAGGGACATTATTTGAACGTGACTGCTGGAACCATGGAGGAAATGTACGAGCGCGCGGACTTTGCCAAGGATTTGGGCACAGTCATCGTGATGATCGATTTGACGATCGGCTATACCGCGATTCAATCCATGGCCAAGTGGGCGCGGCGCAATGGAGTCATCCTGCACCTGCATCGTGCGGGTCACGGAACTTATACCCGGCAGAAGACGCACGGAGTGAACTTCCGCGTCATCGCCAAATGGATGCGTCTGGCCGGCGTGGACCACATTCACGCAGGCACAGTCGTCGGCAAGCTGGAGGGCGATCCCAACGCGATTCGCGGCTATTACACCACGTTGCGCTCGAACAAGATCGATGCCGATCTATCGCAGGGATTGTATTTCGAACAGGACTGGGCGTCGCTGCCGGCAACCATGCCGGTCGCTTCGGGCGGCATCCATGCAGGGCAGATGCATCAGCTGCTGCATCTTTTGGGCGAAGATGTCGTGCTGCAGTTCGGTGGTGGAACAATCGGTCATCCGGACGGGATCGCGCAGGGCGCGACTGCGAATCGAGTGGCGAGCGAGGTAATGATTCAGGCTCGCAACGAAGGCCGCGACTATCTCAACGAGGGGCCGGAAATTCTAAACCGGGCCGCCCGATGGTCGCCGGAACTGCGGAAGGCGTTGGATATTTGGAAAGACGTCAGTTATGACTTTGAGTCGACCGACGTGCCCGATGCGGTGGGCACGGTCACAGTTGCGTAAGCAGCGCCAGTCTATTTTGGCGGCTATTAACGTGCCCCTATCAACGGAGAAAGAACATGCGTATCACACAAGGAACGTTTTCCTATTTGCCCGATTTTACCGAAGACCAGATCAAGGCGCAGGTACGCTATTGCTTTGATAACGGGTGGGCTTTCTCGATCGAGCACACGGATGATCCTCACCCGCGAAATTCCTACTGGGAGATGTGGGGGCTTCCCATGTTCGATCTGCAAGACCTCAACACTGCCATGGAGAGTCTGGATGAATGCCGCAAAGCGTTTCCAGACCACTACATTAAGCTGAACGGCTACGACCGAACCAAAGGCAAGCAGACCACCATGCTAAGTTTCATCGTGCAGCGTCCCGACAACGAGCCCGGATTTTCTTTGGAGCGCACGGAAACGGCCGATCGACGTATCCAGTACACCATTCGATCGAGAAGCAGATCAGCCAACTAGAGCGTAAAAAATGGCATGCACAGATTAGATACAAATTCGGTTGCGGACGCCCCCGTCACTGAGGTCCATGAGAGCCAGAGCCTCGTAGACATCGGCGCTGCCCATCGGGATTCGAACCTCGACGAAATCCTGGGCGAACTTGATCGGGAACTGGTTGGCCTCAAACCCGTGAAAGACTATCTTCGCCGCTTGGCATCGTTGCTGCTCGTCACGCGTTTGCGCGAAAAGGTTGGGCTATCCACGGAGCGTCCCACGCTGCACATGTCGTTCACCGGGCATCCGGGCACGGGCAAGACAACGGTCGCAATGCGCATGGCGAAGATACTTCACCACCTGGGTTATCTTCGTCGCGGGCATCTGGTAGTCGCTACCCGCGATGATTTGGTCGGTCAATATGTTGGCCACACCGCTCCCAAGACGAAGGAGATTCTGAAAAAAGCAATGGGAGGCGTGCTGTTTATCGACGAGGCCTATTACCTCTACCGGCCGGAAAACGAACGTGACTACGGCCAGGAAGCGGTTGAGATGTTGCTGCAGGCCATGGAAAATCAGCGCGAGGACCTGGTTGTGATACTGGCCGGTTATCAGGATCGCATGGCAACTTTTTTTCAATACAATCCTGGCTTTCGCTCTCGCGTAGCGCACCACATCACCTTTCCCGATTACACGCTGGAGGAGCTGGCTACGATTGCCGAATTGATGCTGCACGAACAGAACTACACTTTCGATGATGAGGCTCGACGGGCGTTCGTGGAATACCTGGAGTTTCGAATCAGGCAGCCTCAATTTGCCAACGCCCGCAGCGTTCGCAACGCCATTGACCGAATGAAACTGCGTCAGGCCAGCCGGTTAGTTCAAGAGGGCGGATGCATCGGCAAAGAGCAACTCTCGCGTATTTCTGCGGTTGACGTACGCCAGAGCCGCGTGTTTCAAGGAGGGCTGGACGGAGAAGCCGAAGTCCTGACTGCAAGCGGCACGTTGCCGGTGCGGAGCAAGGAGAAGACATGAAGAGAAGACCAATCCTGCTGGGCATCGTAGGCGACAGTGCCGCCGGCAAAACCACCATCACGCGCGGATTGACCCGGCTGCTTGGCCCCGAGCGCGTGACGCATATCTGCGCCGACGATTACCACAAGTATGATCGCGCCGAACGCGCGCGACTGAACATCACTGCCCTGCATCCCGACTGTAATTTTCTCGACATCCTTGAACTGCACCTGGAGCGGGTGCACTACGGGCAGGCGATGCTCAAACCGGTCTACGATCACAGCACAGGCTCGCTGGTGCGGCCGGAGTATGTTGAGCCGCGAGAGTTCGTGATTGTCGAAGGACTGCTGGGATTCCACACTCCAGCGATGCGACAATTCTATGATGTTAAAGTTTTTCTCGATCCTCCCGAGGACATGAGGCGCCTTTGGAAAATTAAACGGGACACGGCCAAGCGCGGCTATACGCCCGACCAGGTGTTAGCGGAACTGGAGAGGCGCGAGCCCGATTCTCGCGACTTTATCCGGCCCCAACGCGAGTTCGCGGACATTGTCGTGCGCTTCCATCCCGACAGCGGCGTAGGATCGGACCATGCCGATGGGCACCTGAACGTTCATCTGGTCTTGCGCCCATCCATTCCTCATCCCGACCTCACCTATCTTGTGAACTATGAGAACGGGCAGTCAGGCGGGATTCGCCTCGCGCTGGGCCGGGACTGTGGACGTCCGGTAGAGTTTCTCGAGGTGGACGGTAACGTAAGCCGTACCCATGCGTCCGAGTTAGAACAGGCGATATGGAAACATCTTCCCGATCTGCGGCCGCTGCGCGCCGATCAGTTTGGCGATTACAACGATGGCAGTGAAGTACGGCATAGCGACCCGCTTGCTCTCACGCAACTACTCATTACGTATCACTTGCTACGCGCTTATAGCAAAGACAGTCCGATGCCGTTCGCTCGCCCGGTCGCAGCACTGAGCCGATTGAGCTCCGTGCCCGAGGAGCTGCCGTTGGATGCTGTTACCAAATAGTTAGACGATTACAAGATCTCGCGCCTTCGATCGCGGTAAGCGACCAATATAGTTCCAAACCAGCGAGCCACGCCATTTCGGAAGATAGGCATCCCATAGCCATGTTGTTAGATATGTTGTGTCGTCAGGCGGAGTGTCCGCAAAATCGCTGATGAGCTTGAGGTCAGTCGCCATACGCTGTGGCGAGCCCTGTCGCTGGAGAAGACGAAATGATCGGAACAAGCCCTGTAACACGGTGGGGTTGGAACCACGACGCTGCTGGTACCATTAACCTCCACACTGCGCGACTGATCGGGCGGAATCGGCGATGCGGACATTGAGATGACCAGGCGCAAAGCATTTCCGGCCATTCTACGTGGCAATTACGAGCGACTCAGTTCATGTTGGAATGCATTTATTGGACCGGAAATGAATTTCGACGATGAAAGCGGTGATCCGAGTGGCAATCCAAATGACCGGGACGAAGCGCTTGCCCTGACCGCCGAAAACTATTCAGGGCTAGAAACCACAATCAAGGCTTCAGACGCAAAAACAACAACAGATATATTCACGATTATGGTGTAGCGAGGGGTTTGTAAATAAGACCGATGACTATTCCGATGATAGTCCACTGGACGAAGTAAGCCACAGCCTGTCCCAGAGCGAGTTTCAGCTCGATGTTCAGGTTCACGTAGTTGTGCAGCACAAATGCGCAAACCACGAAAATGCCAATGAGAACACCGAAGCGCGCACCTTCCGTAGTGCCCGATCCGCCCTGATGTATCATCGCGAAAATTATTGCGACAACCAGGATCGCTATGAAAGTTGCGACCAATCCAATTGGCATAACGGTCATCATTTCTTCCTTAGCACGGAATACGGCCGGGTACTTGCGGGATTCATTGATAAGAGCTGGCACGAGCCAAAACACTAAAAAACCAAAGGCAAAATACGCGACCGTGCCACCAAGCGCCGCCAGCCCGAGACTTGAATAGTTCATTTGCACTCCTTTACAAATTGCGGATCAAATCACAGTCGGCAAAAAACTGGGGACAGTCGGAGCGTGCCCCGTCCCCAGTTTCTTCCAGGCGATCAGAGTAGGTAGGGCACCAGGGCCGCGGTCTGTCGGGCATAGGTAGCATACGTCTCCCCAAACTGGGAGCGCATCCACTTCTCCTCCATGCGGAACTTGACCCAGAACACGAGGAAGATGAGGACGAAAACGATGAACCCGCGTACCTGGGAGATAGCAATCGCCATGCCAAGAAACCCAGTCAGAATGCCGGTGTAGATTGGGTGACGGACCACGGCATAGGGACCTGTGGTGATCAGCTCGTGGCCCTGCTTAATGGTGACGGAGCGGCTCCAGTTGCTGCCGAGATGCTCGCGCGCCCAGACGGCGAAGAGAAGGCCGGCGACGGTGAGGGCGGCTCCCAGCCAGAATGGCCAATAACCAGACGGCCAGAGCTGGACGTAAAGCCAGGGCAGCGGGATGCGAGGTATTGAGAGTAAAGCGATTGCGATCAGGAAGATGAGGACGCGGAGGATGCGCGAGGCTGCGGGCTCGAGACGCTGGGTGGCTTTGGTATCCGCAGCTTTGATCTGCCAGTAGAGAACAAAAACGATCCAGACCACGGGAAAGAAAGACTCGTATAACCAAAGCATGTGGACCTCCAGGGAAGGCCCTTAGGGCTTAGCGGGCAGCGGCTGCCAGAGCTCAATCTTATTCCCATCCAGGTCATAGATCCAGGCAAAGCGACCGTAGGATTCATCCATTCGTTTGGCGTCAATCTTTACTCCCTCTTGTTTTAAGCGGTCGAGCAAAGCATCCATATCGTCCACGATGTAGTTGATCATGAACGGTGCGGGGCTGGGATCGAAATACTT
>CAYOVU010000056.1:0-43253 GCA_964407505.1 uncultured Acidobacteriaceae bacterium
CGGGCGAGCGACGCCATGCAGGCGACGATGCGCGAACCCATCCTCAACAAGACTTCGGCGTTCACCGCCGATCCGAAGTTCCGCCACATCGTGGGACAGGCACAGTCGAGTTTTTCGTTCCGCGAAGCAATGGATAACGGCTACATCATTCTCGTAAATCTCGCGAAAGGTCGATTGGGAGCGCAGGCGCTCACGCTCGGCAGCCTGATCTTCACGATGGTGAAAAACGCACTCTTTGCCCGCACCGGCAATTCACTCTGGACGATCTACTGTGACGAAGTTCAGAACTTCGTTGCCCAGGCAAGCGAGATCGAAACCGTGCTTGCGGAAGCGCGCAAGACCAGTACCGGTTTCGTAGCCGCGCACCAGTTCATGGATCAACTGCCGCAGGAGATGCGTGCGGCGCTGCTCTCGGTCGGCACGCACGCCTTCTTCCAGCTTTCGAGCCAGGATGCCGCGCAGGTTTCGCAGGCTCTTGACGGCGGGCGGTCGCTTGCTGAGCGGCTGAAGAATCTCCCGCAGCGCAGCTTCGTCGTGAAGACCGGCGGCGAGGACTGGACCGAAGTCCGCGTGCCGACGATTACCGAGCCGAACGTTGACTACACGGACCTCGTAAACCAAGTGCGCTACACGCGCGGACGTGTCCGGGCTCATATCGAGCGCGACATCGCCGAGCGCCAGAAGAAATTCCGTCGCACCGCGGAAGAGGACCTCGAATGAGCACTGGAAAGGACACCGGAACAATCATCACGCCGCGCGACCTCGCCATCCTGCGAACGCTGGCAGTCGCTCGCGTGCTTGATGCCGAACAGATCGGCATCGTCGGCGGGTTCACGTCATTACGACGCACGAATCGGCGCTTGCTGAAACTTGTGAACGCCGGACTCTTGCGCCGTTGGTTTGTGGGCACGGAAATGCACGGCGTGAAAGCCATCTATGGACTTTCCCCGCAGGGAGCAAGTCTGATCGGCGAAAGCTCACACGTTCTCCTTCCCTGGAAATCGGATCGGATGATCACGAGCAGTTCGTTCCTCATGCATCAGCAGGCGGTAAACGCGATTTTCATCCAGGCGCGATTCCAACCGTTGCCTCCGGAAGTCTCGTGCGAGCGATGGACGAATTTCCGCGAACCGCTGTCTCCTTCGGTTCCCCTCATTCCGGATGGCTACCTGGAAATCCGGCACAACGCCACGGTTCACAGGATGTTCCTCGAAGTGGACCTCGGGACCGAAAGCTCGAAGGTCTGGAAGCGAAAGGTCGAGTTGTATCTCAAGCTCGCCCT
Source organism: uncultured Acidobacteriaceae bacterium (assembly GCA_964407505.1). Lineage (GTDB taxonomy): Bacteria > Acidobacteriota > Terriglobia > Terriglobales > Acidobacteriaceae > Sulfotelmatobacter. Next base: position 1,283 of record CAYOVU010000056.1, read on the forward strand.
CGGCGGTGAGTTCGAACAGATGTTCCATGAGAAACGGTTTCGCGTGCTTGTGGTCTTCCCTTCTTCGCGGCGGCTGGAAGTTATACGCAAAACGATTGTCTCGAGGACTGACAAGCTCTTCTGGCTTTCAACTCAGGACCAAGTACGGAGCGAAGGACTTCTCGCTCCCATCTGGCTTCGTCCCAGAGCTGAGGAAAGGATACCCCTTCTATGAGGTACGGACAGATACCTAGTCGGATTTTGCTCGTGTGCCGAAAAGCTTGTAAATGCAGCGGAATGCCACGCCGGGAGCGGGCTCGTAAGGGCCCGGTCATTGGCCCTGGCGCTGGCCCACGCAGTAATACGAAACGAAACGGACCATTCTCATGAAATTTTGCTACCAGTGCGGAAGAGCGACGGCGGGCGATCCGCTCTTCTGCTCGAAGTGCGGGCGGAGTTACGACGTGAAGCTCTGCCCCCGCTTGCACCGCAATTCCCGGTACGCCAAGGCCTGCTCGCAATGTGGCTCCCGCGAACTCTCCCAGCCGCAGGCAGCGGTCTCGGTCTGGTGGAAAGTCCTCGAATTTCTCGTACGAGTCGTCTTCGGCATTCTCCTTATTTATCTCACGCTCGCCGGACTCGCGGCGCTTCTCCGGATGCGCGAGGTGCAGGCGGGACTCGTCGCCTTCGGAATCTTGGTTGGGCTGCTCTGGTGGGTCTGGAGTTTAGTGCCCGAATGGATTCGCAAGCTCGTCAGCCAGTCAGTGAGGCGGAAGGAAAACAACCATGAGCGATAGACAAGAAGGACCAGTTATGGAGACAGGCGATTCATGCAAGGCGGTTCCGTCCTCGGCGCATGACTTGGGCAGGCCGCTCACGATTGAAGAAGTAGCCGAGCTGCTTGGCTGCTCGCCCTGGACCGTTCGCCAGCGCTACCTGCGGCAAGGCTTGCCCCACTTACAGGCAAGCACACGAGGCAAACTCATTTTCTTCCGCGAACAAATCATCGCCTGGGTCGAGAAACGACAACGGCAGAAAGGAGGCACACTGCGGTGACCTTATATAAGCGGGGCCGGAAGTTCTCGATCTCGTTGTGGATCGACGGCATCCGGCATCTCAAATCAACAGGAACGACCAACCGCCGCGAGGCCGAGGCGATCGAGCGCGAGTTCAGGGAAGAACTGAACCGGCGGCGGCACCAGATTCGCGAGGCGTCGCCTGACATGACCTTCGCGGACCTAGCGGCCCGGTTCCTCGCCGACGGCTCACCGCGTCCCTACCATCTCGACCGGCTCAAAGTATTGCTGCCCCACTTCGGCGAGTGGCCCATCGGCACCATCTCCAAGTCGTCGGTGCGGGAGTTCCGCACCGCGCGGCACAAGGAGAAGCAACTCACCGATACCACGCTCAACCGTGACATCGAAGTCCTTCGCCATCTCCTTTATTGGGCAGTTGACGAGGACTTCCTTACCACGAACCCGCTTGCCCGCATCCGGCTCCCGAGACAGCGGCGGAAGCCCAGACCGATTATGAGCGTGGCGGAAGAAGCAAAACTTCTCGATGCGGCTGCGCCGCATCTCCGCCAGATCGTGATCGGGGCCCTCGACTCCGGAATGCGCCGGGGTGAGCTTCTCAACCAACGCGCGGAGCACATCGACCTCAGCCGGCGCGTGCTCCTTGTCACCCACTCAAAAACCGCAGGCGGGGAGGCACGCGAGATCCCGCTTACAGCGAGACTCGCCGAACTCCTCTCCGCCTGCCATAAACCCGAAGGGCTGATATTCACTTTCAAAGGCCGTCCGATCCACCGAATCAAAACTGCCTGGAAAGCAGCCATCCGGCAGGCGGGCATCCGCTACTTCCGCTTTCACGATCTTCGCCACACCTTCAACACCCGGCTCATGGAAGCGGGCGTCGTGCAGGACGTGAGGAAGGCCCTCATGGGCCACTCCTCGGGCGAGGAAGTCAATTCCCTCTATACCCATGTCGAGTTGCCGGTGAAGCGCGATGCGATCCGGAAACTCGAAGCTTGGATCGAGGCCCAACGCAAACAGCAATCAGAAACCCAAGGAGAACTAAATGACGGACCAAAACCAATCAACGGAGGAAAACCTGATCACGGTGATCCGCTCGGATTGCCTGCGGCAAGCGCTGACGGCCCAGGCGAAGCTCAACGAAGTGATCGAATGCCTGGGCGATGAGAACCATCTCGGTGCCCTCGGGTCGTTCGTGGGACTGGATGAGGACATTGCCTGCCTCAAGGTGTTTCTCACACGTATCGCGAGACTCACGGTGGGCGAAACCCCGATCGATCTGAGTAACTAGCTCGGCGGAACGTGAGAAAGGAGAAAAACGCAACCGTGCAAGGAAAACTAAAACTCGTGACTCGATACGACGCAGCTTCCAACGAGTACACCGTGTTCCGGCACAACCTCACGCCTGAGGAGGCGGACGAGGCGGTGCGGGAACTCTCGGCGAGACTCTTCGGACTCTTCGTCGTCGATCAGCACCAGGAACACAGGGCGGCCGATGTCGAACAGTGCGACGCCTGCCGCCGGGACATGGAACGAACGTCCCACGTGCAACCCAAACCCACGCCTAAAAGGAGACAGCAATGACGCCTAAGAAAGCAGCGGACCAGGCTTCGCCCCGGTCCTCAACTGCAACGACAGCAGTAACCACTACTCAAGCGACGCGGAAGCCGTGGAAGAAGAAAACCCCGGTCGAAGTCGTGCTTGACCAGATCAACCGCCTGCGCGACGACGTTCTCGCAAAAGAGGAAGAACTCAAGCAGGCGAAACGACAACTGCAAAAGCTTGAGGAGGCCAAGAAGGTCCTCGAAGCCACATAGCTCTTTGTACCAAGGAGTTTGCCACACGCAAGCTCCTTTTTGTTAGGCACGCGGTGGAGACAAAGGAGGTAAGACCGTGATGAATCGTGAACTGGATGCGGACATTATCGGCGAGCAGCTCGGCGTTGAAGGCGTAGGCAGCGTGGTAAGCAAGGTTGAGGCCTACTGCGCCTACGAAGAACAGCGAATTGAACTCACGAATCAACCGAGGATTGTAGCTCTTCGGCAGGAAGGCTCGCTTCTCCTCGAAGAGGAAAGGGATCTCATGGAACGCTTGCGGCACGCCCCGCCGCCGGGCAATCTTCGCAGCCGTCGGCGCAAGTCCGCTTACTACTGGGGCGTCACGATCATTCTTACCGTCGCCGCATTCGTCTTTTCGCTCCTTGCGTTCGATCCCTTCCGCGTCGGCTGGAAGGGCTATCTCTATTGCCTGGGCATTGCCATCGTGACTCCATTCCTACTAGAACAATTCCTTGAGAAATGGAATGCCGAGAGGCTCTTCAAGGGATTGGCGGCAATCGCCTGTATGGCCGCGCTCACCAGCCTCGTCCTTTTGGCCATGATCCGGGGCGACCTGTTCGCGGAGCAAATGAAAGACACGGCGGCTCCGGCCATCGTTTTCGATAACGCGCAGCCGCAAGAACCCCCGCCAACCGAAAACAACTTTTATGAAGCGACCTTCGCGCTGTTACGGCTCGCAATGGTGTTGCTTGCGGTTGCGATGGAGTTGGCCGCAGGATTGGCACTTCGCGAGGCGTGGCGCATCGGCGCGGACTCCTCGGAAGACTGGCAGAAGCTTGTGAATCGCCTGGAACAAGTGCGTCAGAGAATGTTGGCGATCAGCCACGAAATCACCATGCTTCAGAATGAGCCTCGCATCTTTGCTGCAGGCTTCTGGCGGAATTTCTATCGCGCCATGCTCACGCACAGCGTTCGAAGCGCCCTGACGAAACTCTTGGTGGTCGCACTTGCAATCCTCCTGTCTCACGGGCGGTCGCTCGCTCAGGAGCAGACTAATCTGGTCATCGCCATTGATCTCTCGCAATCGGTTGCCGTTGTTGGGCCAGACCAGAAAACCGAGTTCCAAAAAAACGTGGATGGCGTCACGAAATTGCTCGCACAGGTTCCCGCAGACTCACGAGTCACGGTCATCGGCATCACGGACAAGAGCTTTGCCCAACCTGACATCTTACTTTCCGCGACAATTCCGGGCGACGCAGGCTATTTCGGTGAACGCCAGAAGACAGCGCAGCTTCAACTCGTGCGCGCCTGGAAATCACGCAGCGCGCAACTGAAGCCGGACTTTCGTCGCACGGACATTATTGGAGTCCTAATGGTCGCGAGTCATCTATTCAACGAGCGGAATGATTCTGGCCAGAAAATATTGGTTTTGTTCTCTGACATGCGTCATAGCATGCCGGACCTGAATCTTGAATCGCCTTCAGTAGTACCGACTTTTGTTTATGCCAGAAAGAAGGCGCACATTATGCAAGCTGATCTGCAGCTAGTTCGCGTGTATGCGTTGGGGGTTGATGGATCGCGGAAGGATCTCAGATATTGGGATATCCTGCGGCAATTCTGGATCGAGTACTTCCGCGCTACCGGAGCAAGCCTCGAAAGTTACACGGTGCTGCGTGACCCAGCGCAGGCGATTGCAGCACTCGACAAAGCCCAATAGCCCGACGGACTCGGTCAGGAGAATATTGCGGTTTCGTCGTCGATTGTGCCATGGCGACGACTTGTATGTGGTTCGCGTGTTCATTCTCGGAGCGGCAAAGAAAGAACCATCGCTTATTGGCGGAGCTTACGGAAATTTTTGGGTGGGATATCTGTGATCGCCACGAGCAAAGGTTGATTCGTATTCGCTCATCCGCTAGGGCCTCAATCCCCGATGAAGCGTATTCTGTGGTCACAAAGAAATTTCTGATTCGGGTGTCAAAAAAGATTCTCTCAATCAATTCTTGGTTTGACATTCGCGAGTCCCCAATTTAAAGTTCCCTTCCAATCAGCGCATAGGATTCGCGGGGGACGGCGGATTTGTAGTTCCGTCGGTGATCCTTTTCGCTGCTTCCCTTGAAGTGTGGACGGATAGCGTCCGTGAGTCATTTGTGGCGCTTCGATGCTAACAAGCGGGCTGGGTCAACCAAAGCCGACGTCTGTTGCGGAGTAGTTCGTTCATTCATGTCAGGAGGAAGCGAATGTTTAGTCGGACTCGGAAGTCATTCTTACCCTGCTTTTCAATTTCCTGCATCCTCGGAGAGCGACCAAGATTCTGGAATGTCTCCACCATGAACCTTCCAGCGCCCGATACTTGTGCTTCCGTAGGACGAGGGAGAACACCACAACGACTGACCAAGATATTCGGTATTTTCGCCATTTTCTTCTTTGCGGGAGCTGTTGGGGCGCAGGTTAATCCCGGCACGCCATCCTTCTCAGCCTACGATAGCCATACTTTCGACACAATAAACCTGCAGAATCTCAATATCGTGCTGAATGTTCCTATCTACAGCAAGTCTGGAGCCTTTCCGTTTACGTTTGGGGCGACAGGAAATTTTTATATCTGGCAGGCAATCGGTGGGTATTGGTATCCGAGTATAGGACCCAATAATCCGACCCTTATCGGGTCGACGAATGGAACGCTCGGCGTTGCGATTAATGGCGGGAACATCGGAAATACCGCCTTTCCAGAATTCACGCAGACCGCTTACTGTTCCGGGAGCGGACAACTAACCACGATGGAGTCTAACTGGTTTATTTTGTTTGCTGACGGGACAAAACACTGGCTTCCGCCGACCGACTATACGGATTCCCTAGGCTGTTTCAAAGCATCATTTACAGATCAGACGATAGACGGAAGCGGCTACACCCTCAGCGTGACAAAAAACGTTGTGAACTCCATATACAGCAGCGCTGGAACGCTCATTAGCACGTTGGCGATCCAGGATTCCAATAGCAATACCATTTCTATGAATTCCGCGGGTACAGCTTGGGTTGACACGCTCGGCGCGACAGCCCTGAACTATAGCAATAGTTCCGGTTACTATTGGACCGATGTCAATAATGGTTCACCAGCAGTAAGTATTGCAACAACGAGTTATACGCTGCGTTCGGCCTTCAGCAGCGGCAGCGGCACATGCACTACGGGAACGGATTACAATTTTCCTCAGCAACCCTTGCCTTCGACAATTACCTTTCCTGATACAACGAAGATCGACATCTACTATGAAGCTACACCCGGATATGCATCTGATCGTACAGGGCGGTTGGCACAAATTGTAAATCGCGCTGGCGGCACGGTGACTTATTCGTATTCCGGAAGCAGCAACGGAATCGATTGCACATACCAAGTGACGCCCACGTTGACTCGAACAACGTCGGACGGACCAACGACTTACACCTGGGCGGCAGTGAACAACGGTGCCGGCGATTGGGGAAATACGACTACCGTCATTGATCCGGGAGGAAACAAGAAGGTCTACACGTTCACTGGACTGACATCAACAGGCAGTGCCTCGCTGCCGGTCACACAAGCTCTGACCGAAGTTCAGACGTATACAAATACCGGCACTCCCTCGAATCCTTCTTATACCCCGTTGACCACGGACGATTACTGCTACAACGGACAGGGTTGGACAGGAGTCAACAGTTGCTCAACAATCGTTGTCTCTCTTCCCATAGGGGAAATCGACGTGTACCACACTATCAACGGGATGTCGATGTCATCGCGCACGCAGACGCAATTCGACGGCTATGGCAATGTGCTTTATTCCGCGCAATACGATTTTTCTGCGTCTCCGCAGACTGCGACGCCAACTACATCGACGACGATCGTTTACGGGACCGGCAGCTCATGCACTCCAGTCTCAAGCACAATTCACAACAAGCCCTGCACGATTACGACCACCGAGAACGGCAACACAATTAGCGTCTCAAAGTTTGCCTATGACGCGTTCGGCAATCTCCTCACGAAATACGTGTCCCCAAATGGGGGCTCAACATTCCTGAGCAATCCCACCGTCAACAAATACAACTCGAACGGAACGTCTAACACCATCTATGATTTTGCCGGGAATAAGACTACCTATTCTTACACCGGGGGCTGTAACAATCTGTTTCCTACGTCAACGACCACGGCAAATAACTTGACGGTTTACGATACGTGGAACTGCACGGGCGGGGTAAAGGTGGCACATGAGGACGCCAACCTCAACACGATTAACTACAAGTATATAAACAGCGCAGGAAAAGCAGATCCCTGGTGGAGACTGAGTCAGACCATCGACCCTTACGGCAATGACGTGTATACGAACTACAACGCAGCATCGAACATTGAGTCAGCATTCGCCTTTTCATCATCTGTAAGCAACACCTGGGTGAACAAAGATGAGTACGGCAGAACAACTAACGTGCAGCATGCACAGAGCTCTAGTGGCACAAATTACGACACGCGCAGCACGAGTTATGCGTGGCTTCCCTCAGGTGGAGGCTTCCAAACGAGCACGACCATTCCTTGCTCCGTGCCTTCAGGCAGTCCTTGCACTTCTGGCATCACGGCCTCCACGACCGATGTTCTCGGAAGATTGACCAGTTCGACCGATGCCGGTGGAGGAACGGTATCTGTGACCTATGCACAGAACGACGTTACGACCGCGGTTGGCCCACCCGCACCAAATGAGAATTACCACATAACCCAGAACCAATACGACGGCCTTGGCAGGTTGACGTCGTCGTGTGCGGTCGGAAGCGTTAGCGGCGGTTACGGTTGTGGCCAGAATACGGGTTCATTGTCTGGCGTGACAACTTCTTATCAGTATCTCTCACCAAATGGGGGACAGACGGTTGTTACTAGTGCACGCGGCTGCTGTCAGTCTCGTGGAAAGACGTACGACGGTCTTAGTCGAGTGATAAATTACATTACACCAGAGGGGGGAAACACGCACTATACCTATGATTCGGCCTCAACACTTTGCGCCGGTGGCGTCGAGTCATATCCTGGGCATCTCGTACTTAAGAACACAGCTAATGGAGACAGCGTTTGCTACTTCTACGATACTCTGGGGCGAGTAACAGATGAAGGCGGAGCCTACAAGGGTGCCACGGCGACCACTGTCTGTAGACGCTTTAGATTTGATAGCGCTTCGAATGGCGTGCAGCCGCAGCCTTCTGGATCAACGATCACAAATGGAGCTGGGAGGATGGTCGAGGCCGAAACGGATAATTGTATCCAGCCCGCAACAGCAATCACAGACGAATGGTTCAGTTACGACGATGATGGTCGCATGACGGACATGTGGGAGCTAACTCCCAACTCTGGGGTTTACTACCATTCCAAGGCAACGTTCTTCGGTAACGGTGCCGTAAATGTTCTTACCCTAGCCAATCCTAGTCTATATGCGCTCACTTACGGACTTGATGGCGAGGGCCGTTGGAATACTGCCACGTCAGGTTCCACGAACATCGTTACAGGGACGACCTACAACGCGGCAGGCCAGCCTCTAAAGATCCCGCTCCAAGCTAGCGACAACGATGCTTACGTTTATGACCCGAATACCGGGCGAATGAAAACCTGGGATTTCACGGTGAACGGCAAGAGTGAAACTGGCACGCTGTCGTGGAATGCGAACTGGACACTGGAGCAACTGCAAATCGTTGACGGATTCAATAGTGCAGGCTCACAGACTTGCGACTTTAACCCATCGCTCGCAATCGGAACTGGCTACGACGATCTTGGTCGTCTAATGGGCGTGGACTGTGGTGCGAAGGGCTGGGGGCAGACGTTTATCTACGACGAGTATGACAATTTGAACTATGGGGTCATCAGCGGACGAACGGGAACAACGTGGGGAACACCTTATTACCATGACAGCAATCACTACTCCCCGTCCCCGACTTACGCGTACGACGCTAGCGGCAACCTTGTCAAAGACCCGGTCAATTCCTACACTTGGGATCCATTCGGCAAGATGCTGACCACAAACTCCACTGGGATTGTTTATGACGCCATGGGCAGGGCAGTAGAAATCGACACGAGCACTGCCAGCACGGAAATCTGGTACACGCAGCTAGGCAAGACGGCTTACATGAATGGAAGTACGATTAATTATGCCTACTGGCCGATGCCGGGCGGCGGGACTTTGTTGGAGATAGGTAATTCCGGCAGCGACTATTATTTGCATAAAGATTGGCAGGGAAATGCTCGAATCTCCACATCTGTGGGCGGTCATGCCCTGGTTGCGGATAACGCATTTTCACCATACGGCGAAGTCTACAACGTTCTGAACTCGACTAATCAGAATGAGCGGATGTTTACGGGGCTGTCCCAGGACATCCTAAGCGCTATGTGGGACACACCAAACCGGGAGTTGTCTTCTGTGGGGCGCTGGCTCTCACCTGATCCCGCTGGAGCTGGATGGAACCAGTATGCTTATTCGACGAATCCGAACAGCTTGGTTGACCCAAGCGGACTCGATCCGACTAGCCTCGGTGTTGGAGGATGCAAATACTCTCCAGTAGTTTGTACTGGCGGTCTTACGCAGAATAACAGTCCAGGCGACGGCGGCGAGCTAGGATTGTTTAGCTCCATATTCACTGTCGGGCTCGCGGCAGACCCATATACTCAAGAAATTACGCAGGGACCGGCATCAGCAGGCGGGACTGTGCCTTCGGACGTCTATACCGGGGTGAATCCAGATGGGACTACGGATACGTCCTGGATGACGGCAGGAACGGGCTTGCTTTATAGCGACGATGGATCGGTCCTTAACTTCTCCGACCCGCTGATGACCTACCAGCCGCCAACGGAGCTCGACGTTGCAGTGACTGGGGCTTTCATTGCCGGCCCTCTTAGCATGGCTGCGGATGGCGTTTCGCTACTAGGTCTGGCGGGGCTGGGTTTCGTCGCAGGTGATACCGCTGCATCCACATATGTTTTCTGGTCCGGCGATGGCATGCAAGAAGCCGCAGAGGCATGGGCCCAGGCAAACAACGGTATAACGATCAATATGACTGCCTTGGGTCAGGAGGCCGAAGTAGTGGAGTCGATGTACGGTGAGGGCAGCCCGGAAGCCACTGCGGCATGGCAGAGCGCCTCGGAAGCTTTTGCGAATGCGGCGAGCGGCCCGATTCAGGTATTTAGTAGCCAGCCTCTAACAAATTTTGGCAACGTTTGGTACAACACCGAATTGCCGATTATAGCGAACAACCCACAAGTTACTGGTATGACGTTGCACCTAGTGCCCTGATGACGGAGTGATAGCATAACAGGAATGAATACGCTCCTTACAGCTAAAAAACTAGTGGGACACTCCGGCAGGGTGGCTTCGATGGCGACATTGGGAGATCTCATTTTTACGGGAGCCAATCGACACCAAGGAGTCGAAGGGGGTGTCCGGATTTGGAATTCATTCACTGGAGAGCTGATCGCGGAAATTGGCACCAGCCTGAATTCGATTTTCGGGTTGGCAGTGTCCCCAGACGGTCGTTTTGTGGCCGCCGGTGGCGGTGGCGCGGTGTTCGGCCAGCGATGGGAGTATACGGGCGGCGTTGAAGTATGGAACCTGGAGAAAAAACAGAGGGTAGCTCGATTCGGCGAAGAAGAGTTGTTCTTTGTTACGTCTATTGAATTCGCGCCGGATGGAAAAACTCTACTTACCTCTAGCTCACCAAGGCCCCCACAGCAGCCGGGTGACCACTACAAGCGCGTAAGGCTGTGGCGCACTTCGGGGTTCAAGACGTTGGAGACGTTTGGTGAGTGCGACGGCGGCATTGCCAGCGCTCGTTTTTCTCCCACCGGACAATTTGTAGTTTTTGCGGCTAATCCTGCGACTGCCGGAGCCAACACGCCGTCGGTTCACGTGGCAACACTGCTCCGGCAGAAGGTCGTAGCCACACTCCTCAGGAAGAAAGAGCCTAGCATCTATCGCCACGACGTGAACTCGTTCAGCCCTTCGATACGGATCTGGAACGCGGTGAGCAAACGGGAAGAGCCGGAGTTGGAATTACCGAAAGGAAGAGTCCGGGGACTCGCGTTTTCCCTTGACGGACGGATACTTGCGTCATGCGGAAGTAGCCTGCTGTCGTGGAACTTTGACGATCGGAAGGTAATTATGGAATTCCCTCAGAAATCGTCGAGCAGTTGTGTGGCTTTTTCGCCGGATGGGAGGATTCTAGCGAGCGGCGGCGGTTATCGATTCGAGCCTGGACGGCCGTATCAAGACTGCGGCGTCACATTGTGGGATGGAAATACGGGGAGGCTGATTGCCTTCCTTCCCCATGAGAGGCCGGTTCATTCGTTGGCGTTTTCACCTGATGGACAAAGAATTGTGGCAGGTGGCGAACGTGGGGAACTGTTGATGTGGAGCATTGAGTCTTACGGCTGAGCGTAGCGCGTAACAGAGGCACAATGTGACTTACTCGCTCTGGTACAAAACTCGAGCATGATTTTAGCGAAATCGGTGTAGACGATTTTGTAGCTGCCAGAGCTTCCCGGATCAATAGCGATCATCGTGAAGCAGGCTAACTACCGCAACACCTTCAACATCAAACACTTGGGGTCTACAGAATTCAATAGCATTCAACAGGAGCCTGAATCTGGTTCGGGACCAGGGGGTCGGAGGTTCAAATCCTCTCTCCCCGACCATTATTTTCAATCACTTAAACTGCATTTCTGGTTTTCCGTCTACATCGATGGTGTAGAAATTGTAGACGGTGTCTGCATCGCTGTTTTTCCAGTGGGAGTTCCAACGAGAAATTCAAATTGATTTTCCAATCAAAGATTTGCACATGCTTCGGAGAGAGCATCCTTGGATTTACTGTCGTACTTCCAATGGATTCTCTGCGGCGACTTACGGCCCGATCAGCCATCAACTTGACCAAAACACTGAAATGCGGACAGTGTGCTACTTCGCAAGACTTGGCGGTAAGTTTATCCGTCGCACGGTCCCCGGTAGCCCACGGTTTTGAAGTTGATGGCGATAAGCTCGTTCTCGGGGAACTGCCTCCGATTACGACCCGGCTCCAATCGCTTCCAATTTTCAAGTCTTCTAACAATGGGCGCGAACAATCTCCCCACCGTCGGGCTGTCCGGAGCGCAACTCTCGAAACCAGAGGATTAAAGCGACGAATAAACTCCTCCCATGCCAAAGCTTGCCCGCCCTCCACACAGGTGCGTAGCAAATCCTCAAGCGCAAGAGCAGAGTAATTCATGGTGTCGAATCTTCGCGAAATGCTACATCATTCAAGCGTCCTGAGGAACATGCGTTGAAAAATCTGCGCGCAGACAGAAGCTCCCAAGGGGACATATCGGCGGTGATGCCGAGTTGTTAGACTAATCACTCGAAGGAAGGTTGCAGGAGTTCGGCTAGTCGTCAAGTTCCGATTCGGCGACGCCCTTTATTTGAGGCTTTCTCGATGTGGAAAAAATATGTCGGAGCATTGATCGACACCGATCTTTATGAGCAGTTTCAGACGTTTGAGCAATTGCCAGTGCTTGAGCGGTCAATCGCAAACAATTGGTGCCTGTGGATGTGGTGTCTCACGTGGACAGCTATAGGTTTCCTTTACAGTCTTGCCCTCATCAAGCGCGACCCATGTTTTAGCATTGTGGGGATTGTGGGTTCGCTTATAGCGACCGGTCTGATTGCACTCAAACAGTGGCGATATTATTACGGTGGCCGTGGCGTGAAAGATGGGGTGTTTGTTCTCTCTATCCGCCAAGGAAGCAATGCAGAATCGTTTCTTGACAGGGCGTTGGCTGCAGCGGGAGGCGTACTTCTGGGCATGACCGTTCTGCCTACATGGTGGTTTGCAACCGTTGCACTCTATTCGGCATTCGTCTTCATGAGATGCCTTGTGACGCTGAATCGGTTCCATTACTGGGCACGTGCGGGTTCGCCTCCTTCACTTTCCTTTATCCCTGACGCTTTGCTCGCTACTAATGCTGAGAAGAAAACCGTCGGCGAGGTTCTCGCTGGTTGGGTGTTTACCCATTCGGTCGTTTTCATCCTTGGCTGGGGAGTGTCTTTATTTCTACATCGAAGACCATCTTCGGTGTCTTTTGGGATTGCTTTGCCTAGCTTTTTCCTTGTGTTCTTTCTTGGTTTGCGTCCACTATCGCACGGCGGGAAGGTATGTCCTTCACGCATACTTCCCCTAGCAAACGCGAGGGATCGAAAGAAGCTGTCAGCAAGGGTGAACGAACGCAGGACATATAAAGTCAGCTACAAGCGATTCATTAAATACCAGACGCTCTCAAAGGTGGCTTCTTAGAATCGTTTCGTCTCGCAATTTACTTGGTTCGGCTTGTCGTGACACGTTATTTATTTTTCCCTTGACAAGGCGTAGCAGCTCCAGTACACATGTTCGCGAGTTTTATCCTTCCCTTATTCTGAATAGATAAATCCCTGCGCCGAGCTAGGATGGCACGGGGGTCCGGGCCCTGTAGAACCTGATCGAATAACTGTTAACTAAATTACCTTTTGTTTGCTTGGGCGCACGTGCACCCCCGGAGCACTGAAGCCTCGCCTACCATTCAGACGGGCGTCAGGTTGTACACCGAGACCATATTTTGTGGAGATGAGAAATGATAGACCTACAATCGAACGGGAATATTTTGGTTGCGACTTGCCCGAATGGCCTTCTGGAAGTGACGGCGGGCATTCGCCCAATCGCCGAGATTGCATTCATCCATCGCCAGGGCAAATGTGTTCCACGCGAGGCTGAGTATTCTATCCATCCGCACAGGAATCTGTGACGACGATGAGGCGGGTACTTTTAGTACGCCACGCGCTGACTGACTTTGATATCGCGTCAAATGCAGGCCGCTTCTGCGGTCGTGCGGATCCCCCGTTAAACGAAAAGGGACGCTCGGAAGCTGCTCTGCTCGCGGAGCGTCTGCCGATAGCATCCTCACAAGTGATTTTCGCAAGCCCGCTAACTCGGTCACGCGAAACCGCACAAATCATTCTGGGAAGCAGTGGCGTTCCCCTTGTCGTAGACGAGCGGTTGCGAGAGATTGATTACGCTCACTGGGATGGTCTATCAAAAGCCGAGATTGAGAAGCAGTTTGGTGCGGAATATGTAAAGTTCAATGAAAATCCTCTGTTATTTCACCCTGGTGGGCGCGCTCTCCTGGATACCTGCGCTGCTGCTGCGTGGGACTGGTTGAGCTTACTGACTGCTGATCATGTTATCGCAGTTACTCACAAGACATGGACCCGTCTTTTGCTCTGTAAAATACTCGGCCTTGGCTACAATCGATATAGAAATGCTTTCGACATTAAAATCGCGGGGGTTACCTGCCTGGTCAATATTGAGACCGGTTGGCGCCTCGATGCCGTTAACTATGAAGCCACACCAAAGCGGATTTACGGACCACTATGGAGCCCGACCAAGATGTAGTTGATGTTGGAATTCTGGCCGTCCTACCGGCGTTTGAACTCGCGGCCGTGCAGCGAACCTTTGGGATTCCCGAGAGTGAGAAACCGTCACGGATTGGAAACGAGAAATATTGGCTCCGCACGATTCAGGACAACAACGGGAAGCAGCTGCACGTTGCGGTTAGCTTTGTGGGCGAACAAGGCAATTCTCCGGCCGCAGCAGTAGCCACTAGCCTAATCAAGACATTGCGCCCGCGGCTCATGATTTTGACTGGCACCGCCGCCGGAATCCGTGGACTCGTCAAGCTCGGGGATGTAGTGCCTTCGGGGCTGGTCATTGATTATGAGGGTGCGAAACTCACGCCGGATGGGCTTAAGCCGAGATTCGACAGAGAAAAAAACAAGCGACGGGAACTGATGGATCAGGTAGCTCTGTTTGACCGCTCCGCAAAGAGCGGCAAGTGGTTGAGGCGATTCAAAGAAGCACAAGCGATCCTACCAGCGGGACAGCGGCCAACTTCACCTTTTGTGCCCGCATCGCACGTGGGCTATGTTGCATCCGGAGAAAAACTGCTGTCGGATGGCAGCCTTGAGGAATTTCAAAAAACACATGAAGATCGTGTTCGTGCAGGCGAGAAAGAAGGTTTTGGCTTTGCTGTCGCTGCGAACAAGGAGGGTGTCCCCTGGCTCATCGTTCGTGGGATCTCTGACTATGGCGATCCGAAGTCAAGAGATGGGAAGGACAAAGACAAATACCACCCAAGTGCGACTAATGCCGCTGCTGCGTACATCAGGGCATTTCTTGAAGAAGGCCTCGATATCGATCAGGTGCAGCGTGATGTCGGCGACGAACTGCTCGGCCGCCATTTGTTTGACGTTTTAGGTTCTCTCAAAATTGAAGCAGCTCTCATCTCTGCCGAAGATAAGGGCGGGCTCGAAGATCTGGCCAAGTTCCTGAGTTCGCAGGGAGTGAGACTGATAGGCACACCAGGGGGACAGCGTCTCCTCTCTGGATTGGGTATTAAGATCGAATCAACGTGGGAGTTCACAAGAACAGCGCCGCTGTTCGACTACCGTGCGACACTGCATCCGTATCTCATGGCTTGTATAGCAGTTGATCGCAACGATAGGGCGAAGATTGCATATCTTCGCAAGCTGGGAATGTGTCCTGTTGGGTTGGTAATTTGCAACACAAAACTCAGTCATCCTCCAGAGGAAGCAACGACTGTTGAGCTCGCTGAGCGTCTGGCTCATATGCAGGTCGGAGTGCCCCTTCTTCTTCGGTGGGGCATACGGCACTGGTCCACGACAGCGACGGTGGTCGCGCCGCGAGATTACGGGGGTCTCGTAAATAACCTGCGTAACAATCACATGATGATATCGCCCCCCTATCGTGCTGAACTATTCCGGCGAACGTTGCGATATGTATTGGATCATGATCGTGATACAGCTGACATATATGACAGGTTGTGGACGAAGAATTTATGATATTCGGCTTCGATTTTTGGAACACTTTGTATGCCCTTCCAGGTTCCAAGGAGAGTCGGGCTGCGGTTCGAACGGAACTTCTAATACACGATTGCCGGGAACTTGGTCTGCCACGCGCGGAGACTATTGCGGGCTGCTTGTTTGATGAAGTCGAAGCCTTCACAAAGGAATCGTGGGCCCGCGGACTGAATCCAACGCAGCGCGCTATCGTTGAACATCTCCAAGAACGTTGGGAATGGATCACCGTTGATACGTGGAGCACTCTAAACGAATCCATCGATCGCATCTACTCGACGGCATTACGTCCTATTTTATTAAGCGGCGCGCCTGAATGCCTTGCGTGGTGTCACAGCCAGGGACCGGTCTACTTAATCTCGGATACGTTCACATTGACAGGGAAGATGTTACGCAACATCATGAAGGTAGATGGTATTCATGATAAATTCTCGGCCTTGTTTTTTTCTGATGAGGTCGGGGTAAAGAAGCCAAATCCCTATTCCTTCCGGCAGATTTGTGCTCGCGAAGGATGCGCTGCAAGCGATGTCATCTACGTTGGCGATGACATGAACACTGACTATCGCGCAGCCGAGGCTGCCGGCGCTCAATTTATCCTTGTGGCCCCGAACGCAAGCTTGGCAGGTTGGACCGGTGATGTTGCGCCTTCATTGGAGAGCGTCTTGGAAATTTTGAAGTTGAAGCAGCTGAATTGGGAAAAGGTAAGAAACAACGGTTAGAGAAGTGAGGAAACATATGGACCAACAAAAAACATTCCTTGTCGTAGGGGCCTCGGGAACGCTTGGAAAGGCGGTAGCGCACGTTATTACAGAAGCTGGCTTTGGTCTGGTAGCGGCCGCGAGGGATGTCGATAGGCTTCAAGGTGCGGTGTCAAGCGCAGCAGGACCGGCCATTCGGTGCTATCGCTTGGATCTTTGCGATGCAAAGTCTATTGCGAAGTTCGCGGAGCAGATAAGCGCGGACGTACCACGCTTGACGGGTGTCATAAACTGTGCCGCTGGCTTTTACAAGGGAGCATTTGCTTCGATGACGGATGAGAAGATGTCGGATTTATTGTGGTCCAATTTTGGCGGCATGGTCTTATTAATTAACAAGCTTCTGCCTGTTCTTCAACGCAGCGCTCCCTCGGACGTAATCAACATCACATCGATCTCTTCGGCGACGACGCTGGATACATCGAAGAGTTCCTCTCTTCATATTGCAACGAAGGCGGCCCTCCAGGTCTTTGATACGGTAGTCGGCCGGGAACTATCCACCTCGGGCGTCAGGGTCACGACGATTGCGCCGAGCACGCTCGCAAAAGAAGGCCGGCTCGGCATTTCTGTTCCCGACCTCGCTCAATTCATCGTGCAGCTGTTGCGTTTGCCGTCATCCATCCGCGTGGAGACGATAGCCGTTTACCCTAATGGACCGGTTTCCTAAGAGCTTCGTAGAGACATCTGTTCGCTCAATGACTCCTCGCTCACAGACTGGTGAACCTTTTACCGTCAGGAGAGTCAGCGATGCCAACGAAACGGAGACGTTTCGAGTCGACTTTAGCCGGAGCAGATGCTTTCTCAAGTGCTACGGCGACGCTGCGCTCTTCAATAAATCTCTGCGCGTGTTGACAACATTAGCCGACAATGGATTTGAATATTCTCCGAAGATATTAGGGTTTTCCGATTCGGCGAAGAACGCGGACTGTAATTGCCTCCTTATGGAGGATCTCGGCCAGAGTACCTTGCTTGCCTGGCCAATGTTCACTGCAACTCACGGAGAAATGTTGGGACGTGAGGTTGGGGCGGCACTTGCACAGTTACACTCGCTCGATTTTGATCTTGGCAATGGATTTGAGATGAACGTGAGCCCGTCCATACTCAAATCGGTCGCGCTCGTCGAGGAGGGCCTCCCGCACCTTAAGACCGTGCTATCTGGGAACGGGGTTGCGGGTGATGATCCCCTGTATGCAAGAATCCATTGGATCTGCTCTGCAGCGCGTCCCCTTGCCGCAACGAAAGTAGTGATTGCGTCCGAGCGCAGGTTTGTGCACGGCGACTGCTGGGCCCCCAACTGTGTCGTTTCCGTCGCTTTGGATGTCCACAGGTTTCGAGGATTCTTGGATTTCGATGAGAGCGGCATGGGATCTCCTGCTCTCGATGTATTTCGGATGTTTACGAGAGGCGTCAATGCTCACGATTATGTGAGTGTGACGCAATTGTTGCCGCCGATTGCATTTTGGCAGGCTTTTGTGGCCGGCTATTCTACGGTCAGGACATTACCCGAGCTGGACGATGACACCGTACTGCTGTTGCTCCTCTTCTATCTTCTCCGCACGCTCTTGTTTTATATGCGGCTGCTTGCACAGGATGCGGGTCTCACAGCTCCACGCCGACGGCTGGAGAAATTCTTAGCTATCGTCGAATGTTCTGGAAATCTCTTGGAGACACCCTCCCTTGCGAGTACATTGAGAGAGCGATATTCCATCATGGAAGACTCCATGATCTGATACCGATTCGAGATTCGCTCGTACCGTCTTCACTCGCGATACCTAGTGCGGACGATACCAACTCACTGCGTCCGTCAGCCTTTTCCCGGTAGATCTTTTCCCAATGAGTCTGGGTGGTCATTGCAGGATAATGCAATCCGAAACGGGCTGCGTGTGCGAAATGTGTGCAAGATTCGCTAGGAAAAGAGGCACGAGTACGATTAACAGTTGACTAAGTTGGCAGTTGGATTATTTTGGATGCCGCCAGGAAATACGTGCACACAATTTGTATAAGACCCGGTTTGTGCCTTCTCCTGAGCATGATCGCAGGACCTGATAAGGATCGAACCCCAGATGAAGTTTGCCCAATACAGAAGCCATAGCATCGCGAATGCGCTGAATCGATACCTTAATCGTGAGCCGTCGAACTTTTTTGAACTGCCGATAGCCACTGTTCGCTCCGTGCTCGCGATAAAACCAGTCGCCAGCCAAGCCAGAAACAATTTGAAGTGAATCCACGGCAAGCCGTCGCTGCGCGAGCAAATCAAAAACCAGCCTTTCAACGAGTCCGAGTGGTAGCTGAAAAAAATCACCATCGTGCTCCAACAATATTGCGGCGATTTCTTCTCCGGGCGAGCAGACCCCATTTGAAAAGCGGTGGACTATTTCAAAATGCGGGCCATGGTGTTCCAGTTCGAGCGTCTCCGCAATCAAGAGATCAATGGCTTCGTAGAGCATTTCCAGACTGCCGAGTCTGACGTACCGGGCACCGGATTTCTGCACCTTGAACACGAATTCTGGATTACGGTGAACTGCGGAAAAGCAGAGCAAACGCGGCCGAGAATTACAAATGCCGATTGTCGCAACGAGTTCTTGGATTGTCTTTAAGATGGTGTGACTGCTTCGTGTGATGTCCAGCAATACAATGTCGGAACGCGCGAGGGCGGTTCGCGCTGCTGGCGGGATCGTTTGCGAAAGTGGCCCACGCTCCCAGAGATATGCCGTGTGTTCTTCGGAGGATAACAGCAGAACGCTCTCATCCGGAGTTTTCCAGATCAGAATCCGGGGTTTCGTGGTGGTTTCTTTTTCGAGCTCACAGGCCGTCAACGCAAGTGGCATAACTTCCTCCAAGAGGTTCTTCTTACCAGTCCGTCGAGCCGTTCAGGCGGGTTAGGCAAATCGCGAGATGTCGCCAGCCAGCCCCGATGCTGTGACACCTCACCAAAGAGCTGAGCTCTTCGTATGGAGGAGCCACCGTAAAGTCGTCAACAAAAGCAAAGGAAAGTTGTTCTGGAATTACGTCAGGCGAACGCTTGACTAGCTGCAGGTTAGGATTACGATTAGAGTTCCGGGGGAAGGTATCCTCCGGAATTAAGGCTCGGTTCTGAAGGCTCATGCAGAACCTCCTGCTAAGGCTCTGTATGGGCGTTCGCAACTGAGCGGACGAGACCGGCTGCTGAACTCAGCCGGTCTTTTCTGCGAATGCGCCCGTGGGACAGCCGTATAGTTCCAGAGATGTTCTCTGGCTGGAGAGCGTCCGCGATCCAGGTCTGTGGAAGTTCATCATCGCCCCAAGTTTACCAATTCACGAAACTTTGTGTCAATTATTAGAAAATTGTGTCATTAACAATGATAATGTGTTGAAGTTAAATCAGTCACCCGTATCAGAGCTTGTACTAGTGTAATTTGACACATACATGGTATTCACACTATAGTGCCGGGCAAGACGAGACAGAAAAAGGATCTGTACCTCACTCCTGCGATGAAAATAATAAAGAAAGCCTCGAACAGAAAAGTCCTCAGAAGGCCGCATTCAAACAAGCTCAACAACGCCTTTTCTCCAGACCCTAAACGGACAGATCCGAAGAAACTCGCGACCGGAGCTTTGCTAACGTTTTATCGCCATTTGCGGGAAGCGAGCCGAGAGGAAATCGCAGGGAAGGCTCACGTCAGCATCAGCTTGATAGGGATGATCGAAAATGGGACCCGGCTACCCACACAGGAGGTGCTTGAAAAAGTAACGCAGGCGCTCCAGCTCAGCACGTACCAGCGACTGCAGTTGCATGCGGTCGCGGGATATTCAGCTCAATTGCCCGAGTCTCCGGGTTGGGAGGTTCGCGCTGACGATGTGATCACTGGCATTCCTTTGTTCCTGCGCAACATGCAGGTGGAATCGCAATTTCAGGAACGATTAGACATCGAAGAGGCCTGGATCGTCACCCGCAGGCCGCTCGCTCTAGACGAACCCGTCCTTTCAATGTTGAGAAGCAAACTGCTCAACACTGAAGCGACTTACGTTTATTTTGTCGACGCTCGCACGGGCGAGCACGATTTCAGAACCCTATGGGACCGTTTGGATTTGGAATCGGAAACCAGCTGGTTGGAGAAGTGCAAAACGCGAACTGCCGCTGGCAAGCCGGAACAATTAAGGGTGGTTCTGAGCCCTCCAACATTGTGCGCCTCCACGCATACGATTTCGCTTTTTAACCCTCGCTCGACAACGAAGGCGAGATTCGGGCGCGCCGCCTACTATGGTGGCGGCACTGCGATCGGCGTTTATCCCCTTGATCGAGTACTGTACGAACAACTGGTATCGGCATTGAGGGACGTGTACACCGACTGCGAGAAGAATCCAGGTACAGTCTTTCCAAGAGACGCCAGAACTTGGGGCAGTTTCAGGCTACTTCGCGTCAGTAGACCGCAGGTATGATCCCATCAGGAAAACGCGCCATATGCATTTTCGTTCAAATATTCCTGCGCGGCCCGAGTCGCACGGCGCAGTGCCATCAAAAATACTGATGCCGCTGACCTAACCATTATGGTTATTGTGCAATCCACCACCGCGTGCGGAGCGTGTCGATTTTTCCCGAGGGCCGCACTCCCGGCCAGTATCGACCGTGCATTTTCGTTAACACAAAAGAATTGCGAAGAGAAACCGTAGGCCTTAGACTGACTCCGTAACTCGCATATCCTCAAGCATTTGCGCTCTGTCGAGTGCGCAGACGAGGGTGCGACCATTGTCGTAGTTGTATTGCGCGAGCCTGCATCATTTCCCTGGCGATCAAGCTTCCGACAGCAAGTCGAGGAGAAAACGCCGTGTAGCACGGAGTTGATGTGTCAAGCGCGAGGAGATACGCGGATTACCCTATGCCGAAAACGCACGGCTCTCCGCCGAAGAAACGAAAAAAGATCTGTTTCATCGACGCCTTCGCCGGGTGTGGTGGCCTATCTCTTGGGCTGCAGAACGCGGGTTGGACTGGTCGCTTTGCAATCGAGAAAAATCCGGATGCTTTCCGTACTTTCGCCAAGAACCTGATCGAGCGTTCAGGACACCCTTTCGATTGGCCTGATTGGCTTCCAAAGAAGCATACTGCCGTTCGAACCGTCCTTAGAAAATACTCCCACGAGCTTAGCAAGCTGGAAGGAAAGGTTGACCTACTCGCTGGCGCACCGCCGTGTCAAGGATTCTCATTGGCTGGCCGCCGCACACATGCTGATCCTCGAAATGCGCTGTTTCGGCAATATATTCGTATAGTAAAAATCGTTAAGCCTCGATTTGTTCTGCTTGAAAATGTGCAAGGCTTCAGTTTCCCTTTCAAAAAACACGGAAGGGGACAGGAAAAATATAAGCCTTATTCTGAATTGCTCGCCGAGAAACTAGAAGCTCTCGGATACAAAGTATTTTCTGAACTCGTTGATTTCAGCGAATACGGGGTACCCCAGACTCGTAGCCGCTTCATACTCGTTGCCATCCGCAGCGGCGATAAAGCTCTAGACAAACTTGGCGACTCAACGCCATTCCATAGGTTGCGCAATGCGCGCGTGCCGTTTCTGAAGTCCAAGGACCTGCCGCATAACGCCCCAGTATCCGTAAGACAGGCAATCGCTGACCTTGAAATGTCTAACACGCAACTTGTCCCTGCCTCGGATGAAGAGGGGCACGGATTTCTTCAAATTAAATACTGTCCGTATAAGCCACTTACACGCTTTGTAAAGCTGATGCGTCGGGGTCTGGAATGCGGGCCCGACAGTATCCGGCTTGCTCGACACCGTACAGAAACAGTCGAGCAATTCACAAAGATAATATCCTCATGTAAAAAGGGACAATCCTTGAACATGGATGACCGAAAACGACTGGGAATCAAGAAGCACGCCCTAACGCCTTTGCATTCAAAGCTGCCGTCGTCTACGATCACGACTCTCCCGGACGATATCCTCCACTACTCTGAGCCTCGAATTCTGACAGTTAGGGAAAATGCACGGCTCCAAACCTTTCCAGATTGGTTTCAGTTCACAGGGGACTACACTACCGGTGGTAAGGAGCGGCGTAATGCCTGTCCCCGGTATACCCAAGTGGGCAACGCCGTTCCCCCATTGTTTGGGGAAGCAATTGGTCGTGTATTGAAACGGCTTTGCCGTTAAGCCCAAAAACGTGATGCAAACGACAGTCAATTTCAAGACGAACACACTGTTGAAGAACCTCGTCGGCAAGGATCTCATCAACGACGACAATATCGCAGTTGTCGAATTGGTGAAAAACGCGCACGACGCGCTTTCAAGTAGTGTCCTGATCCGATTCGAAGGGTTTGACACTGAGGGTTATACGACCAAGGACTCTAGGATCATCATCTGTGACAAGGGCTCGGGCATGAACGATACCGACCTTAAGGACAAGTGGCTGAACATAGCGTATTCCGAAAAAACCGTCACGGATCACCCCGACGATTTTTATTTTGCGGGCAACAAGGGAATAGGGCGATTCTCATGTGACCGCCTGGGCGAAAGACTCAACTTGCTCACACGCAAGGAAGGGGAGCAGATATTTGATCTGCAAGTGAAGTGGCCCGATTTCGAAGTCGAGGGGCAGAAGGACCTAACAATCCAGGAAATTGATGTGCCTCTTGAAACGATCCCCGAAGCAGATGCCAAGTCCCTTTCTGGGCTGGTAATGCCGCGACATGGTACGGTTCTCGTAATATCAAATCTGCGAAGCACTTGGGATCGAGACAAGCTACTCACATTGAAACAAGCTCTCGGCAAGTTTCTCAGCCCCAATGAAGTGTTTCTGAAGCGGAAATTCGAAATCACAATTGAAGTGAAGGATCTGGAGAAGGCCGACAAGGGAAAGCAATACGTCGATCAGGTCAATGGGCTCGTTCAGAACCAAATTTTCTCCAATCTTCGCTTCAACAGCACATATATCGAGTCAGACATCAGCGCCGATGGTAAAACTACAACAACTGAATTGTTTCATGAAGGCGAGCCCGTGTTCCGGCTCCGTGAAAAGAGTCCCCTAGGTCTGAAGAACACAAAAGCCTTCATCTACTATCTGAATCCGTACAAGAAGGCCTATTTCAAGCGCCAAACGGGGATGCGTTCAATTGACTTTGGATCGATTTTCCTCTTCTTAAACGGTTTTCGCATTGCTCCTTACGGGGACCGTGGCGATGATTGGCTGGGTTTAGATGTCCGAAAAACGCAGGGGACCACTCGGTATCTTGGAAGTCGAGACCTCGTCGGACGAGTTGAAGTTCTGGACGACGAGGAGCTATTCAAACCGATTTCGAGCCGCGAGGGTCTGAAGAAAACTGAAGAATTCAATAGTCTGCGAGACGAGTTCATCTTGGAAGTTGTACGACGACTTGAGAAGTTTGTGGTTGAAGGCTTGGACTGGGACAGCATCCCTGCCCATCTTCGCGACACTGTTAGGGATGAGCAGGGACTCGACTGGAAGAAAACGACCGAAGAGTACACCGAGTCGTGGGACAAGAAGAGGCAGCGGATCGCCCTGGCGATTATGAGTTACATTGGTGCTCCACCTGATAGGATCATTAGCTTTTGGTTCAATCCCGCTCTCTTAGACGATGTATCGGAACAACGTTCGGACGAAGTTCGCGAACTATTGTCCCAAATCGAGGGTTACGATGCCCGACAAGTGGAGCCTTCCCTGAAGACCGGGCTTGCCAAGCTAAAAAGGATTGTGGCCGAAAAGGAAAAGGAAAGTAAGCTAGCTCGTGCTGAGGCTGCAAACCTACGGGTCGCAGTCGCACAAAAAGATCAGAAGATTTCCAAACTTTTCCGCGAAACCGAGACGTATCGGGCACAAACACTCTTCCTAAAATCAATCGGCTCTCTCGAGATAACGAATCTCCTTACCTTCAATCACGAGATTCTTCAGAACGCAAACATCGTGGATAACTATGTTGGGAAGATAGTCAAAGCCCTCCGCAAATTAGATAAGTCCTCTGAGGTACTTCAGATTGCTGAAAAAATTGGACTCGCCAACAAGAGAATTATGGCGATCACACAGTTCGCAACTAGAGCGAACTTCAAATCAAGTGCCGGAAAAGAACTAACTGACATACCTGCTTTCTTCGAACAGTACATTCAAAATGTCGCTCGCGATTTCATTGCGACCGGCCTTTCGATTGACCTAGTGAATAATGTGAAGGAACCATTCGAAATCAAGGCCAGAAGGATCGAGCTATCAATCCTGATTGACAATATCATTAGCAACGCGAAGAAGGCGCAGGCAAGGAACCTAACAATTAGCATATCTAAAAAGTCATCCAACGTTGTCATCGTGTCATTTCAAGACAATGGCCGCGGATTGGCCGATTCGATAAAGAAAATAGATGACATCTTTGAAGCGGGAGTTACAACCACTTCAGGGTCTGGCCTCGGCCTCCACCACGCCAAGGAAATTGTTGATTCTCTTGGTGGCACCATCAAGGCATATCCAGCCAAGCCGACTGGCTTCGAGATTAGGATGGAATTCACAAAATGAATCTCAAGTACCGGATCCTCTGGTTCGATGATACGGAGGAATTTTTTCAATCGCTTGACCGCGGCCCATTCGAATCTGAAGTCAAATCATGGGGGTTCGTGCCTGAGTTCGAGGTGGTCAATACACCCGATCAGTTCATGGCAAAGAAGCCCTTCGATGCGTACGATCTCATCGTTGTAGACTACAACCTTGGCGACGCCGTCCCTCACGGCGAGGAATTTATCAAACAAATCCGTGGGCACAACATTTTTACGGAGATTATTTTTTACTCTGCCAGTCCGTCTACAACGCTTTGGCAAGCAATTCACATCAACCAACTAGAGGGCATCTTTATATCTGACCGCACAGGAATCCTTCAAAAACTGGAACGTGTCGCGCATCAGTCAGTTCACAAGGTTCTGGACTTGAACAACATGCGGGGAATGGTAATGGCCGAAGTAGGTGATATGGACCTGCTTCTTGATGATATTTTACGTTTGGGAGTCGCCGAGCTTAAAGCGGAGGATCGAGGGGCGATATTCGCTAAGTTTCACAAGCAGGCCACCGATCAAGCTGACTCTAGGGCCAAAGAGCTCGCCGTGTTCAAGGACGCTCCTACGTTGGAGGCGATGCTGAGCATGTCTGATAGTTATAAGCGCTGGTTGTGTTTCAAACGTTTGGTCAAGAAGCACGCGGCTGCGAAGGCTGCGGAAGTCGGAGATTACGCCGAAGATGTCCTGGAACCGAGGAACTTTCTGGCGCACGGAACACCTCGCTCATCGGATCAGGGCTACGTATTTGCATATTCCGGTAAGGAGTATACCTTCAATACGAACGTTGGTCTTGAACTCCGAAGAACCATTCTCGAGTACAAGAGCAAGTTTGAGGGACTTCACGAAAGGCTAGCCCCCAAGGGCGCTTAGAAATTTCTCTAGTTTTTTCGCCACTGCCGCTTCTCGTTTCAGTTCGCATTCCCAGACTATCAGCCACTTCCAGCCCATAGCTTTGATGGAACGAACAGCGTTGCGGTCGCGCTTCACGTTGGCAGCCAGTTTCTGACGCCAAAACCGATATTTGGGTATGTGGGAGAGAGGACATCCGGCGTGGGCGTGCCAAAAACAGCCGTGAACGAAGATCACCTTCCTTCGCGAACGAAACGTTAGGTCAGGCTTTCCTGGTAGATTCTTGTCACACACACGAAATCGGAAACCCAGCCGATGCACGATGCTCCTCACGCGCAGTTCAGGCTTCGTGTGCTGCGCCCTGATCGCGCTCATAATCCTTGATCGGGTTTGTGGGCTCAGATTATCCACAATCACCTTTGTGTTCGCGGAGCCTTCTATCGACATCACCATTCATTGCTGTGACGCTCTTAGGGCCCATTCGACCTTCGGGCCATCACGGATCTAGCCGCGTTTTGGATTTACATCCATCTTCCGCAGTTTCTCCTGTACAGAATACAGTCTATGGAGGTGCTCCTGTCTGACTGAATACGGTGTATCGGGAGCGTCACTTACACGCTGAATGCTGTACTTTAGACTCTCCAAGAGGACTTGAATCTCATCGGCGTTCAGTTGCAAAGCTGTTCCTCCTGTTTGACGAAGGATTTCCGCACCGGCGCCACGCGAGATAAATGTCATCCCCTGCTCGAAGAATTGATGCTCCAGAAAAACGCCAAACGCCTTATACGATCTGGAACCATGCCGTACATCGTATACCGTCATTCAGTTTTTTTCGACGGTCCTACTAGGCGCACTACTGACGCACTACTACGGCATGAAAGCACGGATATTTAAGTGGATTGAACAAAGAATGGCTTATCGGGCCGTGAGCCGCCACGTGAATCCAGCGTGGATCTGAGACATGGGAATCCAATAGATATTCCAGCGAAACCCCATGCAAATCTTCCTTTGGAAAATCGATTTGCAGTCTTACCAAACCCCAACCGTCTACAGTTCGGTACCGAACACCGCTTCAATTCCGTCTACACGTCCGATGCAAGCGGACCAGGGGGCTGAGCCATCTACTTGAAAAGATTATGTTGGTGTAAGGCGGAGAAGCTAGGGCACCTGCGCCCAAGCCAAGGGCTCGGCCTGAAAATTGCTCAAAGATTTCTTGGCCGACTCCCACAAGCCGACTTCTGGCCCGCGTTCTGGGTTGTCCAATTTCCGGATTGCCCGTCATTCGGAACAGACAGGGACGTGACTCGAACCCGCGGCCTCTGCCGTGACAGCGCTGCGTGATTGAGCTTTACAACAACTTACACGCGGGGACTGCTAAACGCAGCGTAAGTCATAGAAGACCACACGAATTGTGGGTCTGGCTGTGGGTTGAAAAAATGGATTTTTGCACCCTGTGGAATTCATTGGTGTCGCGGTTCCAGATTGGTGCCCAAGAATTGAGCGACGATATAAATTGGTCGGCTGCCATTCGCGCAAGCAGCCCTTGATTCATTTCATTGTGCAGACACTTCAAAAGCTAACGTTCTCAAATTTTGTTCAGTCCAAGCAGCAGCCCAAAAAGTGATGAAGCCGTTTTAACATCCAAAGCTCTTTGGGGTTGCATTGTACGGAATAGGTACGCGTCACATCTGAAAAATTAAATTGTTTTCCTGACGATTTTCCCAGCCCAGTCAACTGTAGGCGGATAGATATGCGCTTCGGCCCCCGCACCCGAATACGCCAAATCGGTGATTCGTTTCCGGTGACACAACCTGCGCTCGTGCATGGAGTCAGAGTCGTGACATAACGATGAAGCCGCCGCTTCTTGACTGTAAGCCTCTCGGTAAACTCGATGGATTCAGTTGCAGAAGGAATCAGGCTAACCTTTGCTTTCACTGTCAACGGAACACCTTTAGTGAGCACGTCTCCCTCGTTCGGTGTGAACGATTGCAACTGCGCGTTGGGCCCTGCCAGCGGACGCGGTTGGCCTTCCACAGTAATGACGCTGAAAAGAAGGATTGTGGAGGCAACTAAAATCCATAACCAGTCATTACGCCGTTCCATCATGGCCCTCATCGAGGAACTAAAGTGAATCCCCAGGCGTTACGGGACAAGGGATTCATCGGTTCCTCCGGTATCAGTTGTAGAGATTGCCGATGCTCGGCAAGGAGATACTTCCATCTCTGCTTTGGAGATGTGGGTTGGGAGCCAAGAAACGAAGCTGGTTACTGTATTGGCTCTGTTGAATGGTTGCGTCCATCACAATGGCAAACATATTGCCTGTAACATCGTAGTCATAGTCGCGGTTATACACGGTTCCCCTGTAGTTGAACGTACTTGTCTGCTGCGCAATTTTCATCATCGCATTCACAATCGCTTCTTGGTTTGCTTCGCTTAGTCCCCAAGAGTCCATCGTGTGCTTGGTATCGCTATAAGAGGCCGATACTCCAAAGCTGAAAAAACCAAAGAGGCTTGCGCCACCGCTGATGTCGGTTTTCGAGATCTCATCGTAGAGATGTTGGTGTGAGGCATCCAACAAAGAGCGGATGAGAGCGCTCAGTGTGTTTACGTCGCCCGGAGTGACGCAGAATATGTTCAATTCGAAATCGACTTCGATCTCGCCATGTGCCGGGACGGTATAAGTGACACCACTGACCTGTCCCTGACCATACGAGGTGACCGCCACCCCGCTTGCATTCGTGCCAGGTGCGTCAAACATTTGAAACAAGTTGTTCAGCTTGATGGGCGACTTTCGCCTCCCGTTGAGTTGTCTGAGATGTGCAGCTTTGACTTCCATATTCCATTCTCCTTTCAATAAACTTGATTTCACAAATCCGAATTCGCTAAAGACAGATTTAGAGGTTGGACAACCGGCCGATTTGCCCACCATCCAGACTGGCATGCAAACCTTTAGGCCTTCCGGTCAAGAAAGACCGCAGAGGCAGAAAGCATCCAACGCTTCTCTCTCAGTAGTACGACAAGTCGGTCACTTTTCCTTTTCGAGTAACTCTCAAGTTGCAAACAGAAATGGAGCTACTTTGCGCGTAGACGACTATTGAGTACAGTGAGGGTTCCCATGTAGTCTGCTTCTTTCTCGCATCCGAGTCGCCGATTGGGATTGGTCTAGGAAAGTTTCTGACGTCAGCCGTGATCGAGAGAGCAAGAGTCGAGATAGTGAACACTGTGAGGTGTGGAACTTGATCACGGCTGGCCGATTTGTCCGTTGTAGGCCTGAGCCAGAAGTGCGCAATCGCCAATAAAAGCGCACTCCTAGCTCAGCCAAGGCCTCCACTAAAGTGTGTTGACGATGGCCTCGATATCAGAGTTCGGCACAGCTGCCAACAGACTACGAGCATTGGGGTTGTGTTGTTGCCTGCCAGAATAGAGAGCGCGGATTGAGTTGAAGTCTCGGCGGCTCAGCAAGGCCCTAAATTGATCTCGCTGACCCTCGTGGTAAGCAACCCACTTGAAATTCGCAACGAGTTGGAATTCGCTGTAGACCCTTCCCCTGGTCTGGTTGACATATTGAATTAGCAAGTCGTTACTTGCCGCGCGAATGAGATCCTGAGCGTGTGGGTTGTGTGCTTGTCGTTGGATCGCTTCTTGACGAACTGTATTGACGTCCCTGATCGAGCCGGGATAGTTGTCATCGTACGCCCGCACACCCTCATGCCAAATGGTCCAGCTAAAATCCTGGTAGGCTTCGTCTTGGGCTGCCAACATGTAATCGACTTCTCCATGTTGCATCCCTTCTTTCCAAGATAGAACTGCGACAGTACTGTTCATCTCTAATTCTCCTTTGGACAGACGTTTTCGTTTCCGAACATCTCTCTTGTTTCCAAATTGCGTACGACAGGTTCCGCATCGGGTGAAGCGCGAATCGCTCAGTGCGCGAGAACGCAGGTCAGAACCGCTGCCGCGAATTCGGGCCACTTGCCTTGTAGCGCCAGGGCAATATTCTTGAGGCCACATTCAAGGAGTTTGAGAAACCACTTCCAAATATCGCTAGCCGGTAAGCCGAAGCTCATTGCTCCGCCAGGTATTTGTGTCAACAACTGAGGAGGTACTTGAACAGTGATGCCTTGGGGAACAGTGGATACAGTTGCTAACGGCTTGTCGGCATCAAGTTTTGCCAACGCCTCAAGGCCAGCAACCACTGCAGGCTGTCCGCCGAGGGACTGGAGAAAATCAAGGAACTGGGCCCGCTGTGCGGGTGTCAGACTTTTCGCTTCTGCTGTCATAAAGGTTCTTCTCCTTTTGCACTCTGCTATTAGGGCTCTGCGTTTTTGATCACGCGTTCCCTTAATGCAAATACGACAAGACCGGAAGGAATCCTTTTTGTGGGCACTTTGTGTGTGTCTGTTAATAGCTACTGTCGACCTGACCTATTCGCCTGTTTCGAGCTCGTGTAGAATTCTGGCCATCGTGCTTTGGGGTTGGGTTGACACGCTATTCGTCCATGTCGGGGGAGGAGTTAATACGAGCCTGCGCCGAGGCCGACGACAGCGCAGCCTGGGATGAGTTCGTTTCCCGCTTTCACCGCCCAATTAGTCTTTCCATCATTCGCACTGCCTATCAGTGGGGCGAGATTCCTCAGCAGGTTGTGGATGATCTGGTTCAAGAGACTTACCTAAAGCTCTGCGCCAACAAATGTCGGCAGCTTCTCGAATTTGCCACGCAACATCCTGACGCGATTCTCGGATACATAAAGACGATAGCCATCAATGTGACTCACGATTACTTCAAGGGACTTCACTCCCAAAAGCGCGGTTCAGGTGAGATTGAGCAGATCGCTGAGGAATCTGACCCAAAGGCCGCCGCAGGTGCTGTCGGAGGACCGGAAGCGATAGAACGTGAAGTTCTCATGAGCCAAATCAATGAACACGTTGAATGGTGTTGTGGTCAGGGACCGGATCATGACCGGGACCGCACCATGTTTTGGCTCCATCACCAGCACGGCATGACCGCTAAGGATATAGCCGCATTGCCGACCATAGGCTTGTCGGAGAGCGGAGTCGAAAGCGCAATCTCCCGCTTGATACGTTGTGTGCGTGAGCGCGTAGCGGTTGCGCACTAGTAAAAAGAGTTCTAAGCAACGCGGAAAAAAAAGGATTTTTCCCGGCGGAATCGTATTAGAAGGAGAAGCTGGTTTTGATACGGCCACGAGATCGACATCTTAACAGCGACGAATTGGACGCACTGGTTAGGTCGCAAACTCCGGGTGTCTCTGTTGCAGGGCAACTCTCAGAAGAGGCAATCAGGGACGCCCAGCGCCATGTTGAGTCTTGCCAGGACTGTGATCGGAAGCTCCAGATGCACAGGTCCGTGCAAAAGGCGATTTCTTGGCGGGCGAGTGGCAACTCGGCGAAGGGACTGAATTGTTCCGACCAAAACGACTGGATAAGGATTGCTGCGGGATTGGTTGGAGAAACGGAAGCAAGAGAGCGCTTGAAACATGCAGCACAATGCGAACACTGTGGACCGCTGCTCAAGGCCGCAGCGAAGACTCTCTCGAATGAAACCTCTCCCGACGAGGAAGCCGTGGTCGCCACTCTCAGCAGCGCGCGCGCTGATTGGCAGGCGCGTATGGCCCAGACCTTGAGAGATGCCGACAGGCCACGACGAGTTTTGGCGTCCACTCCCTCGCTTTGGAAGAGTTTCTTCCGCTGGCCACGGCCAGCCCTCGCGGGTGCGGCACTGTTCGTTCTTATCGCAGCAGGTTGGATCGGCGTTCGGATGCTGCGTCCGCCGTCCGCCCAGCAATTGCTCGCGCAAGCTTATACCAACCGCCGAACGATTGAAGTGAGGATTCCGGGCGCGAAATACGCGCCATTGCGGATCGAGCGCACGTCCAGCAGTTCGAACCTAGACAAGCCTGAGTCTTTGTTAAAGGCAGAGGCGCTAATCGGCGAGCACTTACAAAAGTCTCCCTCTGATCCATCCTGGCTTCAGTTCAAAGCTCGTGCCGACCTGTTGGACGGCAATTACGACTCCGCAATCGAGAGCTTGGAACGGGCAATTGAAATTCATCCAGACTCACCTGACATATTGACCGATCTTGGCTCTGCGTACTCTGTACGGGCTCAATCCGCTAGTCGGTCTATAGATGATGGGAAGGCTGTCGAGTGTTTGACTCAAGCTTTAGCTAAGTCTCCAGATAATCCAATCGCCCTGTTCAATCGCGCACTGGTATTCGAACGCCTCTCTCTCTACACAGAGGCCGCAAGCGATTGGGAGCACTATCTTCATATCGACTCGGAGGGAGATTGGGCCAACGAAGCTCGGCAGCGATTGTCGGCAGTGAAACAAAAGATTGGGGAGCGGAAAGGAAGCCTCTCTGAGCCTCTACTTACCCCACAGAACATTGCGAAGGTCCAAGCAGGAGATCCTTACACCCAGGGGAAGATAGACGAAAGGGTTGAAGATTACCTTCGCATAGCTATTGCGGACTGGGCACCCAAGGCATTCCCCGACACGCCCCAAAAGCCTTCAATGGAAGCGCGCTCCGCACTATTAACACTTGCCGCTATTGCGCGAGAGAAACACGAGGACTTGTGGCTCACCGATTTTCTCCGCGAACCAACCACCGGCCCCTTCGGTCGGGCGGTGAAGATCTTAGCCGATTCGCTCTACGCAAACGAGAGAGGCGACTATGTAGCCGAGCGAGATTCTGCGCACGAGGCGGCTCTGTTGTTTCGCCTAGTTGGCAACACCGCCGGAGAACTGCGCGCGAATGCCGAAGAAATTTATGCTGATCAACTCCTCTTCGAAGGCCGTCGCTGCCTGACGCTACTAGATGGCATAGCAAACCCTATCAATCGCCGTAGCTACACATGGCTGGAAGCGCAGATGAACCTGGAGCAGTCCAATTGCGCCATTGCACTTCTTCCTGTTCCCAATCTCGAAATGTATCGGGACTCAATCGATAAGGGCCTGCAGGAAGCTAAAAGCTATAAATATCCGGCGTTGAGGTTGCGTGCACTCGGCTTCGAAGTTCTGTCTCACGCCTCACTGGGAGAGTGTGCAACCGCCTTCCAACTGGCGCACGACGGTTTGACGCAGTTCTGGGCAGGTCACACCGATTTGATGAAAGGATACAACCTTTATTTCAATTTGGAGACTGCGGCGGAAGAATTGCGGCTTCCTGGCCTCCAGGTTGCCTTGCTCAACGAGGCAGTAACACTGATTGACGCTCATCCGAACCCGCTCATACGCGCGATGGCTCACACCTGGTACGGAAAGGCTGCATATCTTGCGAACATGCCGCAATTGGCATCTGCGCAATTCGCACAAGCCAGCGAGTTACTGAACCTCTCACCGCAAACTATAGCGACACAAAAGGACGAGATGGATGCAGAAATCTATCGGGCAAACGCTGAGATCCGTCAAGGGGATGTTGAGCTGGCGGCGCAGCGACTAAATACCATCAGGCCCATTCTTGAAAAAGCACCCAGCTTTGATCCCCTAATCGGTTTCTATTCGGCTCAAGCGGATATCGCCCTATTACGTGCAAACACTCCCGATACTGAAGCTTCTCTTCGCTCGGCAATCTACATCGCGGAATCGGCGCTCAATTCGTATCGTTCCGAGGATGAGCGCCGAAAGTGGGCGGAACAGACTCGGAACGCATACCGAGACGCCGTGGAATGGAAGCTACGTCAAGGAGATGGTGCATCGGCCCTCGAACTTTGGGAGTGGTACCGCGGTGCCGATCTACGATCAAGTGACTCGATCTCATCAACGCAATCAGCACTTCTGGATCCAAACGATGCTCCTCCGTTACCGACGCCAAACGTGGTTGCCGGCCGGCTGCCTCTGCTGCGAGACGAGACAGTTGTAGCCTTCGCGGCGTTCCAGGATGGAGTCGCCGTGTGGGCCTACGATGATCGTGGCGTTTACTGGCGCTGGATTCACGAGCCGCTACAACATCTCCACCAACTAGCATTTCGATTCCAGCGACTCTGTGCCGATCCAAAGTCCGATATCAACACGGTTAGGACTTCGGCACGCTCTCTGTACGACCTGCTAGTAGCGCCGGTCGATGACCGCCTCGTCAGCGGCAGAACCATCACGTTCGAGCCGGACGATGTTCTTTCAACGATCCCTTGGGAAGCTTTAGTGGATTCTGAATCACACTATCTTGCCGAACGTGGGCCAATCGTCACCGCGCCAAATTTGTATCGGGCGATGTACCTCAGGCAAGCCGCACAGATAAATTCGGACACAAAGGCCCTCATCGTTAGCGTCCCAGCACCGGGGCAAGGTTTCACGCGGCTCGATGATGCCGAATACGAGGCGCAGTCAGTCGCTGCGGCATTTTGGTCGGCCAGTAGGCTGCGCGATAAAGATGCCACAATCGCGGGCGTCCGTCACGAAATTCGCAACGCCCAAATATTCCACTTCGCAGGCCATGCTGTGTCGTCACCCGAACGTAGCGGCCTAGTTCTCGCGGAGTTAGATCCCGAGCACAAGCATTCTCGCTTGATCGAGGCCACCAGCTTGGGGCCTAGGGAAACCTCCTCGCTGCAACTAGCAGTGCTCTCAGCCTGCAACTCCAATGGAGAAGTTGATCTCGATTCCGGCACAGAACCCTTAGCGACATCCTTGCTGCATTTGGGAGTGCCTCACGTTGTGGCCAGCCGCTGGAATGTGGATTCGCGAGCAACTGCAGAACTTATGAAGCTTTTTTACGGTCGCCTTTTGGTAGAAGGCGAGGTCGTCAACGCCATGCACAGCGCGCAGATAGTACTTGCGTCACAGCCAATCTGGGCACATCCGTATTACTGGGCCGCATTCGAACTACGGGGAAACTAAAAATACGACTTCCAGGAGATTGAGATGAACGCCAGAATCATGCCTTTAGTTTTGCTTGTTCCACTGTTGCTATTGGCGGGACCGACCCTTGTCAGCGCCCAGCACCAGACGGAAATCGCCATCAGTGGACCTTGGATTCTCTATCAAGACAATAAGTTCGAAATTAGGAATCCAGATGGCACGATCACCGGCTATAGCCCTGTGCTTATTGCTATTGCCCCTACTGGCGCTATCGATCCCAACGACATAGGCTTCAGCGACCGACACAAGCCGGATGGCAGGCACCACCGCCCACCTCAGTTGAGTACCGGTGACGGATACTACATCACAAACCAGAACATCTATTGTCTGGCCAGTGCACCTTCACAAATGGGTGGTTTGACATGCGATATGAAGTGGTCGGCGAAATCGACCACTGATAAATCTGTGCCAATTAAGATTCTTTGCCCTATGACTTCCTGCCCGAAAGGTCACTGGGATTGGTGGACTGTGGTGACTGGCAAGACCGTTCAAACTGCATTGATCCTTCCCATGCCGGATTCGATTACGAACGATGGCACCTGGGGCGTTAAGTTTGCCAAGGATTTCGACGAGAGCGGTGCGAAGTATACGTACGATACAGATCCCCACGACACGACTTCTAATCCACCACCTATCAAAAACCATAGCACTGGCTTGGTTCTTCATTACAAGGACGGACCGAATCAGTGGGGCTTGGTGCAGTGTGCGTCCGCACCGGCAAAGGGTCACCAGTATTTTGGGCCTGGCGACTGCACCCAACTGGCGACTATAGGCAATAATCGCACGGATACACACCTAGAAAACTCTGACACTCTGCGCATACAGATGAAAGCGCCCTATAACGCTGACGGCTGCGATATTCACGTGCGCCAGGCACACAGACAAATGACATACCTACTCGGATTTAAAGACATCCACAATTTCATCGAGCCCGCCTACTACCTCGATGCAAACAACATCGATTTCGACAAGCCCAGCAGCCACTACTGCTTAACGCGAGAGAAACAAAAGCTTGGGACAAACCTTCCAAAAACTGCTGTAGAAGCCGCCTATATGCTTCATGAGACAGACGAAGCAGAGGAAGACCTTGAGGTACCCTTACCGACGGCAGAAGAGCTAACAAAATTCGTGAACGACTTTGCTACAGTCGCCAATAGTTTTGACGGCAAGGTCGGCACAAAGGTATTGGCGTTTGACCCTGCTGTTTCGGGGACCAACTCAACCCACATGGCCGACGACGAGAGCACCGACATATATGATAGGCAAGACTTTTTCTCTGCCAATCAAGCCGTGAACCAGGCAAGTGAGATAAGGCAAACCTTCAATCCTGATTTTCCGAGAATCTCTCAGGTTGTGCGAATGGCTACGCTCTTGCAGTCGTCCCGCGAAAAAATCGCTCGCTTCAGGAACAATAACCTTCTGAAGCTGCAGCAGAATGACTGGAATGACTTGCTCAACAAATTAGACGAACTCCACCGCCGGCTTAAGCTCTATAACGGCCCAGCAAAGAGCGCGGGAGACTGTCTCGCTATGGCCATTCAAGTCGTTGACCATCCATAAACAACGGTTCGGAACTCAAAGTGCGAATACTGCAACCGCGAACGGAGCAGCGTCTGAAGAATATAGGAGGTCCTCGCAAGCAGCTGCTGGCGGCTTCATTTAACATACTCGTTGCCACACAACTACCGGACCTAATTGGTTCGATTGGGCCCTCGGGCAATCCCCCACAGCTGAAAACAATCCGGCGACGGATCGTCAACGGGCCCGACTATTGAGTGAAAGGCACGACGGCGACCATCCTTTTCCAGAATTGAGACTCGCCGACACCGCTTCGCTTCGCGCAATGAACATCGAAGCGAATCTGATCACCGGGTTTCCAGTCAGGCGTTGTTTTGGTTCAGTGAATTGCCAAGTGTCGAATTGATTTTGACTGGTTTGCTTCGACTCAATTCACCTTTGAATTGCACGGCAGTAAAGTTCCGGGATGGCCCAGCAACATTCGTATTTCTCGTAAGCAACTAGCGAAGCGCAGCGACATCCAGACGGGAGATTTTAACTAGTCTCGCACTCGATATCCAACTCCGGTTTCACTTCCCTCGCCGAAGACTCTTCTTCGGAATGTCGTCGAGACCTTGCACAACGTCGGACATCGGCGTGGAAAACAAGCGACAAATGCGAAGTAGAGTGCGTAGTGTTATGGGCTTTCCGCCTTCAACCTTTTGCCAATAACGCACGGAGTATCCCAACGAAATCATGTCTTCTTGGCTATAACCCGCCTTTTCGCGCAATTGCTTGATGCGCTTTCCCACGCCCTTAAAGAATTTGGTTTCGTCTTGCACGTCCCCGTTTGTAAGGGAGTAAGTTCATAAATACCACGTCCTATTTGAGACGTGGTATATTTAGGACGTATCATTCAATTGAAAACGCCGGAAACCAAGAAATGAGCATGGGAAACGATGAAAACCAGATCGAAGAAGCGAATTCTCTGGGATGACCTTCGCGTCAGCGTATACGGCCCCCGCGGCTTGCAGCACAACAAGAGCGTTCGTGGCTGCGTAGAAGACCTGATGAGCACGTTTGCGCTCGTCATCCAGCAATGCCTCAAAGATTGTGCGGAGGAGTCGCCGGTCTTGAAGCGCTTCCGGGTCAAGGTGGAGCGATGAAGATTCCAAGACTGCTGGCTGCAAAACGAGACTTCTCCCCGTTTCGTCAAGCCTATGGCGCTGTCGTCAGACAGCTCCGGCTCAAAGCCGGGTTTTCCAGAAAAACGCTTGCCCGAAAGTCCAAGATTAGCGTGTCCCGGCTAGAGCGGATCGAGAGAGGCGAGGGCAACCCTACGATAGCTACTCTCTTTAATATAGCGTCAGCCCTTGGCACACGGGCTGCTCGAATGTTCAAGCAAGCCCAAAATCATCTCCATTAAGACGCACGTATCAGTGACAAGCCCTCACGGCGCGACCTATGTCGAATGAGTACAGAATATTACCGTGAGAATCGTTTTCTCTCGCAGGCCTCGTATCCCGGCTTCAAACGAATTGGGCGCAGTGCTGCATCAGCCAGTCGTGGGCCAGACTGCGATTGCGCATGGTGTCCGGGACACCCGAGTACCACAAGAGCTTCCGCACGATGCGCGGCTGCCAGGTAACCCTTCCACATTCCAGTGATCCACGAGCGGTACCCGTTCGCCGAGAATTTCAATGTATGCGCGCCAAAGGGCGATGTCGCGATTTGACAGATGCTTACATACCATACCTTCAGCCTACCGCCACAGAGGACAGAGTCAAGTCGCTATGCTGGCCGAATTCGATGCGCCTTCGGTCTAGAAGTTCTTTCGTCGGTCCCTCCGAATACGATGGACCGTGAAATCTGGTGAAAATTGCCCCATGAATGAACCCTTTCGTCGGACCTCTCTTGAAGTAACGGCCCGTAATGTGGCTACGTCACCGAGAGGTCCGGCGAAAGAGTTCCCCTGAATCATGTTTATGCTGCACGAGGTAAGCTGCTCCGAGTGCAACCGCGTCGAACCGCATCATGAGCCACGGCTCCCGTTCATAGCACTTTCGTCCGACGGGAACCGCTGGGGCTAGTTCAGGAAACCTTGACGCAATAAGAGCTGCGACAACGTACTTGTTGCGCTTACCTTCGCGTCGCCAATACTCATGCAACCTGCGACCAGAAATCACCGTCGTGGGTACTGATGCCCGCTTGGCTTGTCTTCGCGCCATCCGCATTGTTGCCTTGGCGATCTGTCCCGACCGCGGATCACGATATCCCCGCCGGTGTAGCACGACCAGCGAAGGACGAAACGTCCGAAGAGACCGAATGAACCATCTGCGCGCCTTGGCAGGCGAATCAAACCTTGCCATACCACGATCCAGAAGGTGGTCTGGCGTTTCAAAGGCTGCGAATCCAAATCGGCCCGACTGAATGACGATCGCCAATATGCGGCTTTGACGTATGTTTCCCATGAGCCTGAAGATTAGTTGTCCCCCGTGGTTCTCCGCTGGCTCAGCCACTCCAATTTCCGTGCTACCGCCGCAGCCTGGGAACCCGTGCCGGGCCGATTCTGCAGGTCGGCCTCGAACTGGGCGAGACTCCTTTCGACCGCGAATTCAACCGTCTCTCGCACCCCAGGAAAGATATCGCCCACGGGGACCCGGAAGACGATCTCATATCCGAGAGCCACCAAGAACGGCGGCAACGCAGAAAATTGCTCGTGACGCGCAACCGCGCCGTAACTGTCATAGCCAAGGATTTTCCCCAGTTCATATTGGCTGAGCCCGGCTTTCCGGCGGTGAATGCGCAGGTAATTTACTAGCGGCTCATTCGATTGTTCAGTGGTAAGGAACTTTGCCATGCGACCTTTTCTTTAAGAGTAGCAATCACAAAACGTGCAGGAAAGACGGGCATATTTAACTGGCGTGCGTGATTTGAGGCTTGGGTTCCGGTGTGAGTTGTTCACAGGAAGCATCGAGCCTCGGCCGAAGCTCACGCTGGCTGGTAATAACCTGGGGAGAGTCGCTGAAGACCGCGCTGAAAATACTGCGGAATCGGCAAAAAAGCCCGTCTTTTGCAATTCTACGGATGCGCTATGGTCTTACTTGCAATGCGCAGGAAACGTCCCACAAGCAAACCTGATGCGGGGATTGACGGTGAGTCTAGCAACAATGAAGAAATCGCACCTGAAACGGAGCGCGCCGATCTTGTGCCGCTGTTCCAGCTCTTGTTGAGACAGCCTCCGCCGGACCATGACTTTGCTACCTGCCCGATTTGCAAACGCTATGGCATCACGACGATTTGACTCCCGCTTACTCTTGGCTAGAGTAAAGACAAAGGTCGGCTAAACCAAAAGCACAATCTTTAGGTGAATTGCTATTTCACGTATTGCCGCAAGTCATCGGAAGATGAGGATCACCAAATTCTCTCGATCGAATCGCAGCGGCAAGAATTAAGAAAATACATAGAGCGCGAGAAGCTCCAGATCGTCGCCGACTTGGAGGAAGCACGGAGCGCCAAGACACCCGGCCGCCAAGTATTCAACGAGATGCTCAGGCGCATCGAGCGGGGAGACGCCAATGGCATCCTCACCTGGCATCCGGATAGGCTCGCGCGCAATGCCCTCGACGGAGGCCAGATCATCCATCTTCTCGATACCGCGAAACTTGCCGATCTGCGTTTTCCGACCTACACGTTTGAGAACACGTCGCAGGGAAAGTTCATGCTCGCCATCATGTTCGGGCAGTCAAAATATTACATCGATGCACTCAGCGAGAATGTGCGCCGAGGGAACCGCACTAAGCGGGAAAAGGGATGGTTGCCCGGACAGCCTCCGATCGGATACCTGAACGGGAGGTCGGATTCTGGTGACAAAATTATCATACCCGACGCGATTCGATTTCCGTTGCTGAAGAAACTCTGGAACATGCTTCTCTCCGGAATCTATTCTGTACCTCAACTGCTTGAGATTGCTACCAATGAAATGGGTCTTCGCACACCGAGAAAAAAGAGAATCGGCGGCAACCCGCTCAGCGTGAGCGGCATTTACCGGGCGTTTTCCAACCCCTTCTACGCCGGCTATATCCTGCATGACAACCAATGGTTTCCCGCTCGTCATGAGCCGATGATCACCCTGGAACAGTTTGAGAAGGCGCAACAGCTGCTCGGCAAGGCGAACAAACCTCGCCCTCAAAACCACGCTTTTGCTTATACCGGGTTAATACGATGCGGTGCCTGCGGATGCAGCATCACGGCTGAGCACAAGATCAATCGACATGGCTCTCACTATATCTACTACCATTGCACACGCAAGAAGCGCGCAACCCCCTGCCACGAAAAGTGTATCGAGGAAAAACGACTCGAAAGGCAAATCCTTGTTTTTCTTAAGACCATCTATTTGGACGAACGAGAAGTGGACAAAGCGCTCGAAGCTGTTGAAGCGGAACGAGTGAAAGACCGTGCAACTGGAGGAGCGATGAGGCAAGCCATTGAAGGAGCGCTCGAACGCTGCATCCGCGACCTCGATAATCTAACCAAGCTTCGCTATCGAGATCTCATTACCGACGAAGAATTTGTGGGGCAACGTTCAGAGCTTACTCAAGAGCAACTGAAGCTCAAGAAACGGATGGAACAGCTTGGTACTGACCAATGGATCGAACCCGCTAGGAATCTATTCTTGTTCAGCAACCGCGCGGTTTTTTGGCTGGCTCACGGTGGCGTCGCTGAGAAACGGCTGATCCTCAACACAGTAGGATCGAACCCTACGCTCGCTGCAAAAGAAATCAATATTTCTGCGAGGAATCCGTTCCTCGTACTTCAGCGGCGAGGTGCTTTTTGCAACTGGTCGGCCGTTGTCAATGAAGTTCGAACCTATTTCAGCAAGGAGGGCTCTACGGATCAGATCCCACTGCTCCATCCTACATCCATCGCTGCTTAAATTTCCGTGATCCGCCTTAGTGCACGGAGCGCCTTTCGCAAGCGCGTGCCCCTTTGCTTTTAGTGGGTAGCTGGAGGTACTGACTAACCCCGCATGAATGGCAAGAAAGCCCGTCTTTTATTTTTCTCCCTGACCGTTAGACTGAAATCCACGCTTCGGCATGTGGGCCTTGGCCGAGGTGTTCTAACGGGAAGGGCTCATTGTTGAAATCTCGAAATGGCTGGACCGCTGTCGTACATAGGTGGGAAGAACCGTCTGGCGAAGCGGCTGATTGAGATATTTCCGGAGCACACGACGTATGTCAGGCATTCGCGGGCGGCGCACAGGTGTTTTTCCATAAAGAGCCGTCCAAGGTGGAAGTGCTGAACGATCTCGACGGCGACATCGTGAACTTCTATCGCGTTTGCCAGCAGCACTACGAAGAGTTGCTCCGGTATTTCCGCTTTGTCGTCGTAAGCCGCGAGTGGTTCGATCTCCTGAAACGAAGCGAGCCTGAAACTCTCACCGACATTCAACGGGCCGCGCGGCACCTGTATCTCTTGCGGAATTGCTATGCGAGCCTCGTGCGGCACCCCGTCTACCACCGCAACGTGGTCCAGCCCCCGAGTTTCAATTTAAAGAACCTTCCCGAGCTCATTGAAAACGCCCACAAACGTTTGCAGCGGGTACAGATTGAATGCGCGCCGTACGAAGAGATCATACGGCGCTTCGACCGACCCACGACCTTGTTCTATCTGGACCCGCCCTATTGGGGAAGGAAACTCTATCGCCACAACTTTGGCGAGGCTGATTTCGAAAAGCTGGCCGGGCAGCTTAAGAAAATC
>CAYOVU010000057.1:0-16915 GCA_964407505.1 uncultured Acidobacteriaceae bacterium
TCGGGACGAGGCCGAAGCGGAAGCCCGCAAACTGGGTTTCGGCTACTTGCTTCGCTATGAGCACCTGCTCGACGAGAACGAGGAAATTCAGGAGGTTCGGTGCATCTTCATCGAATTAGCTGGCGCAGTTCCAACCGAGCCAGCTTCCGTCACTCTCCACACCCGTTGTGCCAGTTGTGGTGAGTCCGCCACTCATGCCAAGGGTTGGCAGGCCGAAGTCTGGGCCGACATCCACGAGTTTGAACACACCCGCCACCGGGTTCGGCTCTTCGAACACTCGCGCGGTAAAGGCCTGAAAGAAATTGGCGGCTGGCGGTCTTAGCTTAGAACAGTTAGCAGGTCTCGGCTCAGGCTGCAGCAGACAATTCACTGGATGCCGCTCGATCAACAAACCAGATCAGCTTACCGTCTGTTGGACGCACCAGTTTGCTGGGATACTTTTCTCCCGGAGCGCTGCCTTCCAATACCTCGCGCAGAACCGCCGCTTTATCGGTTCCACTCACCAGAAAAGCCACACAGCGGGCAGCGTTCAGAACAGGCAACGTAAAAGTGATCCGGTCGGCCCCGAGTTTCTCCACCCGATTCGCCACGACTAACCGCGATTTTTCCTGTAACGCCGCGGTTTCCGGAAATAACGACGCAGTATGTCCGTCAGGCCCCAAGCCCAGCAGGATGAGGTCAAAACGTGGGAACTCGCCCGCTTGCAAAGCGAAAAATTTTCGCAGTGTCTGCTCATACATTTCCGCGGCGGCGGAAGCATCCGGATTCTCGGCCGGAATGCGAAAGACGTTAGCCGGAGGAATCGGAAGCTTCGATAGCAGGCTTTCCTGAGCCATGCGGAAATTGCTCTCGGCATCTTGTGGCGGAACGTGGCGTTCGTCACCCCAGAAAAAAAATACCTGCTCCCAGGGCAGCGCCGAACTCGCGTTGGCCGCGATTAGTGTGAACATGCTTCTGGGAGTCGATCCTCCAGACAGCGCGATGGCGAAGCGTCCGCGTTGCGAGATCGCAAGAGTAGCCGCATGCACCACCTCATCGGCCGCTGCCTGAAAAAGGTCTTGAGGCGTGGTCAAGCGGCGAATGTCGATCTGTGGAGAGGAATCTGGCACGCTCAGGAGCCTCCGTCACGACAGCCGTTTACCAGAGCACATCGCGCTGCACCCAGAAGCCCGGCTTTATCGTTGGTGATGACGTGAACCGGGATGGCTTCCAGCAGCGGACGCAATCTGCCTTTGTCGAGGAAAGCGCTCATGAAAATCGGTCCCGTGAGCTTGGAAAGAATCTTAGGTGAGATTCCGCCGCCCAGAAAAATTCCGCCGGTCGCCATGGTCTTGAGCGCCAGATTGCCCGCTTCTGCGCCATACACTGAAACCCATAGGTCCAGCGCCTGCTCGGCAAGCTTGTTCGCTCCGCTCAGAGCCGCACGCGAAATCGCCGCCGCGGCATCTCCCTGGCTAAGCTCCTGGGCGAATCCGGTAGGCTCATCGCCACACTTCTTCGCGCGTAGAAATTCGTAGACATTCACTAGACCCGGACCGGAAAGGATTCGCTCGTAGCTGACGTGGCCGTAGCGGCTAGTCAGGGTCTGCAACAGTTCAATCTGCAACTCCCCTTGCGGCGCAAAATCCGTGTGTCCGCCCTCGCAAGCGAATACTCGATGATGACTGCCATCCCAATACAATCCTGCTTCTCCCAACCCGGTGCCGGGGGCGATGACCGCTTGATTGCCGGTGGATGGAGGCGCTTCATTAAG
This sequence comes from uncultured Acidobacteriaceae bacterium, assembly GCA_964407505.1. Classification (GTDB taxonomy): domain Bacteria; phylum Acidobacteriota; class Terriglobia; order Terriglobales; family Acidobacteriaceae; genus Sulfotelmatobacter. The sequence continues at coordinate 1,754 of CAYOVU010000057.1, forward strand.
AAAAACCAAGTCTTGCCGGCTCAGGGCGCCGATGCCCCACGCGTTGGCCTCGAGGTCATTGATCAACAAAGTAGCGGGCAACTGCATTTCTTTCGCTAGCCGGGATTGTTCGATGATCCAGGGAAGATTGGAAGTTTCGACCCGCCCATTCCGGACCGGGCCTGCAATTCCAAAACAAGCCACCTCAGGGCGGTCCCCCGACTCGCACAGGAACTTGGAAACAATCTCACCAAATTCGCGATACTCGCGGCTGGGAAAAATACGCTCGGAAATTAAGCGGAGACTTCCGTTTTGGGGCTGAAAATAGGCCAGCCGGGCGTTGGTCCCTCCGATGTCGCCGGCCAAAATCATTTCTCGAAATTCCTCCAGCGCCGACCGTCGCGCTCCAAGAGTTCGTCGGCCTCTTTCGGGCCCCACGTACCTGATGCATAGTTCGGAAAGTTCCGTGGCGGCAGCGCCTTCCACAGATCGAGTACCGGATTGACCACACTCCAGCCCGCCTCAACCATATCAGCGCGTTGAAACAACGTCTGATCACCGATCATGCAATCGTGCAGCAACCGTTCGTACCCGGTGCTGGGCTGCTTTCCGAAGTATTCCTGATATTCGAAGTTCATGTCCACCGTTCCGAGGCGCATCACCGGGCCGGGAACCTTCGCAGCGAATTGCAGCGAGATGCCTTCTTCCGGCTGGATGTGCAGCACCAACTGGTTCGGCATCATGTGTTCGACGGAAGTGTCGCGGAACAATACGAACGGCGCCCGGCGGAACTGGATCACAATATGCGTATTCCGCGCCGGCATGCGCTTGCCCGTCCGCAGATAAAAAGGAACATCGGCCCAACGCCAGTTGTCGATGAGCAGTTTCATGGCGACGAAGGTTTCGGTGCGCGAATCGGGCGCCACATCGCTCTCGGATCGATACGCCGGAACTTGCTCGTTACCCTCCGTGCCCGCTCCATATTGACCGCGCACCGAGCGGGTGAGAACTTCCTCGTCGCTGATGGGCTGAATAGCATGCAGAATCTTGGCTTGCTCATCGCGTACCGCATTCGCATCGAACGAAATGGGCGGCTCCATCGCCGTTAGACTGATCAACTGCATGATGTGGTTGGGAACCATGTCGCGCAACGAGCCGGCATGCTCGAAATAACTGCCGCGGCCTTCCACGCCTACGGTTTCGGCCACGGAAATCTGCACATGATCGATGTAGCGGCGGTTCCAGATGGGCTCGAAGATTCCGTTGGCGAAACGAAACGCCATGATGTTCTGCACGGTCTCTTTACCCAGGTAGTGGTCGATGCGATAAATCTGCTTTTCGTCAGCGAGCTTGAGCAGTTGCTGATTGAGCGCCTTGGCCGACTCCAGGTCGTGACCAAATGGCTTCTCGATAATCACCCGCCGCCAGTGGTCGTTGCTTTGATCCATCAATCCAGTGGCGGCGAGCTTTTCAACAATGGGCCCGAAGAAACTCGGTGCCGTCGCCATGTAGTAGAAAACATTTTGATGGGTCGAGTGATCACGATCGATTTGGGCGAGGCGTTCTTTGATTTTGGAATAAAGCGAATCGTCGTCGAAATTGCCGGCGTAGTAATAAAAGCGGCGCGAAAAGCTTTCCCAAAGTTCGTCCTGGATGCAATCGCCGCAATATTCTTTAATGTCGTCCTTCAGGCGTTTGCGGAAGTCGTCGTCCGTCATCTGCGCACGCGCCACGCCCAACACCGCAAACTCTTTCGAGAGCAGGTTTGCCCGCGCCAGGTTGTACAGTGCAGGGATCAGCAGGCGTGCCGTCAAATCGCCGGCCGCACCGAAGATCACCATGACACAAGGGTCGCCTTGTTTGCCAATGCGTGGGGTGGCTATTGTGGGCTGTTCCGCCAGTTGCGCCATCTTAGTTCCTCAAAAGTTGGGTTGAAAGAATCGTGATCGTTGTAGGTTACGCGCTTTTCTTGGCCGGCTGAGCCGCGCCTGCCTGACCCTCACCCGCTTCAACATGCCCGCCAAATTTCTGCCGCATGGCTGAGAGCATCTTCTCCGCAAAAGTATGTTGTTGCCGCGAGCGAAAGCGCACGTATAAAGCCGCGGTCAGCACTTCCGCGGGAACCGCTTCTTCGATCGCTGCCTGAATCGTCCAGCGTCCCTCGCCAGAATCCTGCACATAACCTTCGTATTCGGAGAGCGAAGGATTTTCCGTCAAAGCCATCGCCGTTAGATCAAGCAGCCACGAACTCACGACGCTGCCTCGCCGCCAAACCTCGGCGATGTCCGGCAGATTCAGATCGTAGCGATGATCCTCCGGCAAATCTTTGCTGGTCGCATTCTTGAAAATGTCGAAGCCCTCGGCGTACGCCTGCATGATGCCGTATTCGATGCCGTTATGCACCATCTTCACAAAGTGTCCGGAACCCGAGGGACCGCAGTGAATGTAGCCTTCTTCTGCCGTTCCGCCGAGTTTTTCGCGGCCGGGAGTCCGAGGAATGTCGCCTACTCCGGGAGCCAGTGTCTTAAAAATTGGATCGAGCCGCTGCACTGCCTCTTTCGGTCCGCCGATCATCATGCAGTAACCGCGCTCGAGTCCCCAGACTCCGCCGCTCGTTCCAACATCCATGTAGTGAATGCCTTTGCTCTTGAGCTGCTCCGCTCGCCGCACGTCGTCCTTGAAATACGAATTACCACCGTCGATGATGGCATCGCCGCTTTGCATGTGCTGCGCCAGCCTCTGCACCGTCTGCTCAGTGGGACTGCCCGACGGCACCATCACCCATACGGCTCGCGGCGGCTTCAGTTTGGACACCAACTCTTCCAATGACGACGAGCCGCCGGCCCCTTCACCAGTGAGTTGCTTCACCGAGTCCACACTTAAATCCGAGACCACAAGTTGATGTCCGCCGCGCATCAGCCGGCGCGTCATGTTCGCGCCCATACGGCCCAGACCTACCATTCCCAATTTCATTTCTTGCTCCTTAATGGGTCATGTCCGAATTGCTGAGAGCTATCCGAGATCGGCAATCGTCGCTTTCACCGCTGCAGCGAGGGTTTCCGGTAGCGAAGATTTCAAGCGGCTCAAGCAGTCTTTCCCTTAGTCTGAGTGCTCTTCTCCACGACCGCCAGCAATTTGTGGAACGCATCCGCAAACAACTTCACGCCATCGTTGGTCAGCTTTGTGGTTACTTCGCTGATCGAGATACCCGCTTTCGATAAATCATCCATCACCTTTTGCGCGCCCGCCACGTCCTCGGTCAGGCTGTTCCTCAGCTTCCCATGATCGCGAAACGCATCGATGGTCGCCGGCGGCATGGTGTTTACGGTTTGCGGCCCGATCAGTTCTTCCACGTACATTACGTCGCGATACGCGGGATTTTTTGTGCTGGTACTCGCCCACAGTACGCGCTGAGTCTGCGCTCCCTTGGACGCCAAAGCTTCCCATCTCGGTCCGCTGAAGATTTTCTGATATCGCTGATAGGTCAGCTTTCCGTTGGCAATCGCAACCTTACCCTTCAGGCTCTTGAGCGACGTCTGCTGACTAGCATCCGCCGTCTTCAGCTTGTCGTCGATCATCGAATCCACCAGCGAGTCGATGCGGCTGATGAAGAAGCTGGCAACGCCGGCCATCTTCTTCAGATTTCCGTTGCGCTTGGCCAGGTCTTCCACGCCGAGGATGTACGCCTCCGCAACCTTCTCGTACACTTCCTGCGCGAACAGCAGCGTCACGTTGACGTTGATGCCCTCGCTAATCAACTGGCGAGTTGCTGGAAGGCCTTCGGCCGTGCCCGGAACCTTAATCATCACGTTTTCGCGATTCACGGTCTTCCACAACCGCCGCCCCTCGTCGATCGTCTCCTGCGTCTTCATCGCGAGCAGCGGAGAAACTTCCAGGCTCACGTATCCGTCTTTGAATTGCGAACTCTCATATACCGGACGCAGTATGTCCGCCGCTCCTTGAATATCGCGAATCGCAATCTGTTCATAACGAGCAGTTGTGTCGAGATCATTTCGCGAAGCCAGCGACTTCAATATGTCGTCGTAAAGCGAACTTTCGCCGATCGCCTTCTCGAAGATCGACGGATTCGAGGTCATTCCCCGAAGGCCATCTTCTTCGATCATGGTTTTCAGCTGGCCGCTTGTCAGCAAGTCGCGCCGGATGTAGTCCAGCCACATCGACTGACCATAGCCGAGCAATGTTTTTAGAGGATTCGTAGCTTTCGAGGTTTCCAGAACTCCAGTAGGCTGCATGATGATTTCTCCTGATAAATCGACGGCGGACGTCGTGCTCGATCAATCGTTAATGTGATTCGCTTCTTGCATTTGCTGCTGCCGGACGGAAAGCGCCTACTTTTCCGCCATCGCCTTGCGCGCCTCAGCAACAACCGCATCCACAGTAAAGCCGAAATACTTCAACAAGTCTTTCAACGGAGCGGAAGCACCGAAGCGGTGCATGCCAATCTTCCGCCCCTTGATCCCAACGTAGCGCTCCCATCCAAATGTGGAAGCCATCTCCACCGAAACGCGGGCCTCCACTGACGAGGGAAGCACGCTCTCTTTGTAAGCAGCATCTTGCTGCTCGAAAATTTCCCACGAAGGGATGCTCACCACTCGTGCTTGTACGCCATCGGTTTTCAATTTTTCATAAGCCTCGATACAGAGCGCAACCTCGCTGCCTGTACCGATCAGAATGACTTCAGGTTTTCCGCCCGGCGCGTCCGCAAGGACGTATGCTCCTCTCGCAGCTCCGGAAGCCGCGGCATATTTGGTGCGGTCGAACGTAGGAAGGTTCTGCCGCGTCAGCACCAGCACCGCCGGTTCATGTTGCAAGTGCGCGATGATCTTCCATGCCTCGACCACTTCATTCGCGTCGCCCGGGCGGAGCACAATGAGATTCGGCATTGCACGCAACGAGGCCAGTTGCTCGATCGGTTGATGCGTGGGACCGTCTTCCCCAACCCCGATCGAGTCGTGGGTAAAAATGAAAATGGAAGGGATTTCCGAGAGCGCCGCCAGGCGAATGCTGGCGCGCATGTAGTCGCTGAAATTAAAGAAGGTCGCCCCAAACGCGCGAATATCAGAAAAAACCAGTCCGTTCACGCTGGCGCCCATCACGTGTTCGCGCACGCCGAAATGTAGATTGCGTCCGGCATAGCTGCCTGCTTCAAAATCACCCGCGCCTTCAAACTTCAAGGCGGTTTTGTTCGAAGTGGCCAAATCAGCAGAGCCGCCGTTTAGCCACGGGATGTTTTGCGCCAGAATGTTCAGCACCTTTCCCGAACTCTCGCGCGTCGCAACTCCCTTTGCGTCCGCGGGAAACGTGGGAAGATTCTTATCCCAGCCATCAGGAAGTTCGCGTCGCTGCATGCGATGCAGCTGGTCAGCCAGCCCCGGATACTTCTGCGAATACTCCGAAAACACTTTCGTCCATTGCGTCCGCGCTTCATGCCCGCGTTTTCCAATGCCATCCTTGAAGTGTTCGCGAACTCCTTCCGGCACCAGAAATTTCGCATCTTCGGGCCAACCGTAGAATTTTTTCGTCAGCCGCACTTCTTCTTCGCCCAGCGGTTCTCCGTGAGCCGCGTTGCTGTCCTGTTTATGCGGCGATCCGTAACCAATATGGCTGTCGACGATAATCAACGTTGGACGATCCGTTGTCTTCTGGAACGTTTCAAAAGCCCGAGCCAGCATGTCCAGATCGTTCGCATCGGCGACGCGTGTCACATTCCATTCATAGCCGATGAAGCGCGTGGCCACGTCTTCGCTAAACGACCAGCTCGCAGGTCCATCCAGCGTGATGTGGTTGTGATCGTACATCCAGCACAGATTCGAAAGCTTTAGATGACCGGCGAGGGAAGCTGCCTCGCCGCCAATGCCTTCCATCAGGTCGCCGTCGGAGCACATCGCGTAGACGTTGTAATTGAAAATTTCAAAGTTTGGCCGGTTGAAAGTCGCGGCAAGCCATTTGCCGGCGATCGCCATCCCTACGCTGTTTCCTACACCCTGACCGAGCGGTCCGGTCGTGGTCTCTACGCCGGTCGTAATGTGCGATTCGGGATGTCCCGGAGTCCTGCTTCCCAATTGCCGGAAGCGCTTGATCTCCTCCATCGGAACGGCTAGCTCCTTCAGAACTTCGCCGTTCTTATTCACCTCGCGCACGCCAGCAAGATGCAGCATGGCATAGAGCAACATCGAGGCGTGGCCGTTCGACAATACAAAGCGGTCGCGGTTCAACCACCTCGGATCTTCCGGGTCATACCTGAGAAATTCCTGCCACAAGCAGTAAGTCACCGGCGCCAGGCCCATGGGCGCGCCAGGGTGACCGCTATTGGCCTGCTGCACCGCATCAATCGCCAAAGTCCGGATTGTGTTAACAGAGAGCAAATCCAATTGTTTGTCGGTCACCAACGCCTGTTCCGTCGCTACCATGCGATGCATGCTCCTCCCGGCGGACAATTTCGCACCCACTCAGCCGTCCACCGGCCATAACTAATTAGAGTACCCGAGGCAGAAAGGGTTGCAGCTACGGAATGAGTGTATCAAGTTCCTGCGGGGCGATGTCACCGGCTTAAGTAAAAATCCCGATTGGCGAAATGGTAATACTGGCGATGTGACAAGAAGAGAAACGCGGACGAAGAAAGGGAAAAAGAGATTTGCCCTATTTCAGCAACTGCAAATAACTCGCCTCGCTACGTGACGCTTTTGCAGCATCCTGAACGTATCGAAGGAACTGCCGTAGATGCTCTTTTTCGGCGGGATCCATTCCCTCGAAGCGAAGGCGCACTCCGGCATTCGGACCACTGTGCGTGACGATTCCGTTCAGCGCCAGGCCCTTCACCCATATTTTTCCGCTTGCGACCCACAGACCGATTTCGACTTTGGCGCCGCCGCTGATCGAGGTCGCCGTTTCCACCTGGCATCCACCCAGGCTGGTGTTAGAGAGATTGCCCCAGATCGGAGCCTCGCCATCATTTACGCGCAATTCAACCGCCACGAAGCATTTAATCCGGAGATGCTGCCTACGATCCTGCACCCAGTTTGGACTGAAAATGTCTGGTTCGAACGGTGGCGAGGATGCAGCTGGCATAGGCACAGGCTGAGGTGCCAGTTCCGATGTCACCGTCGCTGGGGGGGGGACGGCTGAACTGCTCGACGATCCTTGTTTAATCTCCCGCATCGCCGCTAGCAGAGCTTCTTCCCGGCGTTCGGGCGGAGCGTCGCGATAGGTTTGCAGCAGTTTTCCGAGATTCTGTGCCAGGTCCGGATCGGCCAGAAGTCCCGTCCAGTCAGTCCCCGGCGCTGCGCTTGGTTTGGATTTGTCCATGAAAAGGGTCGGGACCGCATTCTCGCGAACGAATGCCCGTGATCAGCTTGAACCCTGGGTCACCTGTCCACAAGATTACCAAGGTGATCTCTAACTTCCTTCAATAGTCACCGAGCGGGCAACGCGAGACGAATCGATCGAACCCGTGAGGTTATCGGTCGAAAAGGCTTTAGTCGATCTCTTCCCGACCGTGCAGGAATTTCGTGAGCATTTGTCGCTGCTCGTCGGCAAGGGACAAGAATTCAAATCCGTACTGGTATCCGTGCCGATAGCGCACCACGGCTCGCAACTCCAACGGCGAGGCTGATTCCGGCAAGCAAAGGCTCAATGCCGCCACGTCTCCAATACTGAGTTCGACCGCCAGCAGCATACCAATGCCCGCCTCCGACAGATTCCTGGAATGACCTTCAATCGTCTGGTAGCGATCACCATGAAGATAGTTCACACTCAAACGGAAATCGGCGCGATATCTCGGGCACCGTCTCCTAAGGCGATCCTCCGGTTTTGCCGCACGCTTTGGGGTCGAGGATGACACAAATCCAGTGGACGCTCCTTAGCGCCTGCGGTCAGTGGGAATTGAATGAAGCGTCAATAGATTCGGCAATTTCTGCGAGTGGCTCGAGCAGAAGTGGCATACCTCGCCGTAGCCACACCAATTCGCCTATTGAAGTATCCGGGCTTACCTTCATTCCCAATCTATCGGCCCCATTGGATGAAGTGGAAGGTGTCTTCGGTAATGGTCTTTCCGTTACAATCCCTAAAGTCTTTGCGGATAAACCAATCCTGGGTGATCGTAAGCAGTTGTGCGAAACCGTGACTCGTCATTTTCTTGAGTTCAGCTCAAAAAGCATCTTGCTTTTTGCATCGCAAGACGCGTTAAGTGCATCAATAAGCAGACGTTATGCCATGAAAGAGAAAAGTTGTCCCAAGGACCTTTCACGTTGGGACTTGTTTCAGAAAGCGGAGATGCCCCACTCTCTAACCAATCAAACCCGTGGAATTCGACTGGTTGCTTTCATATTTCTTTTGCTCTTCGCCGTAATGCGACTCATCGCACAGACCTCTGTGCCTGCCCCTTCCATCTCCCTTCCGGGATCGCAGAGTCCCTTCACTGGCAGCGAGCCTGAGGGCAATGCAACCCCTGATGTTTTGCAGCTGAGTTTTCAGGAGGCGATCGACCGCGGGTTGCGGAACAACCTCGGCCTTCTTCTTTCTGGCGATCAGACGCTAACGGCGCGAGGCGAACGCTGGAAAGAACTCAGCAACCTCCTGCCCAACCTTTCGGCGCGCGTGACGGAAGACGTGCAAACCCAGAGCCTCACTGCACTCGGATTCAAGGGCAACGTTTTTCCGTTTCCTGTTCCCCGAGTGATCGGTCCATTTAATTATTTTGACGTGCGTGCGTCGCTGACCCAGTCTGTGTTCAATTTCAAGGATCTCGAAAGCGAGCGTGCTGCTTCTGAGAGCTTGAAGTCGGCGCAATATTCTTTCAAAGACGCCCGCGAAGTGGTTGTGCTCGCCGTGGGCAACGCCTACCTGCAAGCCATTGCTTCCGCCGCTCGAATCGAAACCACCGAGGCGCAGGTCCGGAACGCTCAGGCTCTGTACAACAAAGCCGTCGACCAGCAGAAGGCTGGGTTGAGTCCTGCCATCGATACTCTGCGTTCTCAAGTCGAGCTGCAAACCCGCCAGCAGCAACTGATCGCAGCGCGCAGCGATTTTGCCAAACAGAAGCTCTCTCTGGCCCGCGTGATCGGCCTACCTCCCGGTCAGGAGTTTGCCCTTACCGAGAAAGCCCCCTATCAGGCACTGACTGCTTTACCCGTCGAGGTTTACCTGCAGCGCGCCTATGCCTCACGGTCTGACTATCAGGCGGCACAAGCGCAAGTCCGTGCCGCTGAACTTTCGCGGCGGGCGGCGACCGCCGGCCACTATCCCACACTTGATGTCAACGCGAACCTCGGTGACATAGGAGTCACTCCCGCGCAATCGAACGGCACGTGGCAGGTGAATGGAGGCGTGAACATTCCGATCTTTGCCGGTGGGAAAACTCACAGTGACGTGCTCGAGGCCGATGCTCAGTTGAAACAAGCGCGCTCACAATTGGCCGACCTTCGCGGCCGTATCGACTACGAGGTCCGAGCCTCATTACTGGATCTAAGATCCGCCGCCGACCAAGTGGAAGTGGCCCGCAGTTCTGTCGAGCTCGCGGACCAGGCTCTGGCGCAGTCGCAGGATCGCTTCTCCGCCGGCGTCGCCGATAACCTCGAAGTAGTGCAGGCGCAGGAGTCCGTGGCCAGTGCGCATGAGAGTTACATCCAAAGTCTGTACGCCCACAATGTCGCCAAGATTGAACTGGCGCGCGCCATTGGCGACGCTGAACAGGGCGTCAAGCGATATTTGAAAGGCGAACACTAACTCAAATTTATGGAACCGACGACGCAAACGCCGCCGGCTGCTCCGCCCGAGCAGCCTGGAACCCGTACCAAACCCTTGCCTTCTACAGAACGGGACTTTCATACTCGTCCTGCGCGCACGTCGAGTCCCGGTTTTCGCATTGCGATCATCATTGCGGCGATCGTGCTGCTTGTAATTGGATTTTTCGTCTACCGTTACGTTACCAGCTACGAAGCCACCGATGACGCGCAGGTGGATGGCCACGTCAATTCCGTAAGTACCCGCATCGCGGGAAATGTCATCAAGCTGAACGTGCTCGACAATCAGTCTGTGCAGGCCGGTACGGTGTTGGTGGAAATCGACCCAGCAGACTACCAAGTGGCCTATGAACGTGCCAAAGCCGACTTCGAGAGCGCTCAGGCAACGGCCGCCGCAGCCGGCGTGAATGTTCCCATCACGGATGTCAGTTCGACCAGCCAGGAGTCGGCGTCGGAAGCTGATGTAGCCAACGCCCGCGCCGGAATTGCCGCCGCCCGACAACAATTCGCGGCGGCCAGGGCCCAGGTCGATCAAGCCGAAGCCAACAACGTTAAAGCGCAGAACGATCTCGGCCGTTACAAGCAACTCGTCGACAAGCAGGAAATTTCGCAGCAGCAATATGATCAAGCCGTGGCAGCGGCTGCAGCTGATGCTGCGACTGTCCAAGCTGCTCACGCTAACGCCGACGCCGCCCAGTCGCAGGTAGCCGCGGCCCAGGCAAAACTGGCGCAGGCTGAAGCCAACTGGCGCAGCGCCCAGACTGCTCCACAGCAGATTCAAGTCGTGCGCTCCAGAGCCGCATCTGCCCTGGCTGATGTGCAACGCAAGAAAGCGGACCTCGATCAAGCTCAGCTGAATCTGCAGTACACCAGGGTTATTGCTGCCGTCGCTGGGGTGGTCAGTGATCGCACGGTGGAGGTTGGACAGAACGTCGCTCCGGGACAGGAACTGCTGAAGATTATTCCGCTGAACGATGTCTGGATCACCGCAAACTACAAAGAAACCCAGCTTCGCGAGATGAAAGTTGGGCAACACGTCACCATTGAAGTCGATGCCAATGGCAGAAGCTACAATGCCAAAGTCGATAGCATCGCCGGTGCCAGCGGCGCTCGCTTCAGCCTGCTGCCTCCCGAAAATGCGACGGGCAATTATGTGAAGGTTGTCCAGCGTATTCCGGTGAAGATCGTTCTTGATCCCGGCGAAAATAACGATCAGTCGCTGCGCCCCGGCATGTCCGTCACTCCCAAGGTCTGGATCCGGCAATGAGTGCCGCTTCCACCACGTTTGCGAACGACGATGCATGGCGTCCCGCGGTAAATCCATGGATCATTGCGATCACCGTTACGCTCGCGACCTTCATGGAGGTGCTCGATACTTCCATCGCCAACGTCGCCCTCCCGCACATTGCCGGTAGCCTCTCGGCCGGACAAGATGAGAGCACATGGGTGCTGACTTCCTACCTTGTCTCGAATGCCATCGTCCTTCCTTTAAGCGGCTGGCTTTCATCAATCGTCGGCCGCAAGAATTTTTATATGGGCTGCGTGGCCCTGTTTACCATTAGCTCTTTCTTGTGTGGATTGGCTCCGAATCTAGCGACCCTCATCATTTGCCGCGTACTGCAAGGCGCCGGCGGAGGCGGATTGCAGCCCAGCGAGCAGGCCATCCTCGCCGATACGTTTCCACCCGCCAAACGCGGCATGGCCTTCGCCGTTTACGGTATGGCCGTCGTAAGTGCCCCGGCCATTGGACCAACCCTCGGCGGATGGATCACGGATAATTTTACTTGGCGTTGGATTTTTTTCATCAACATCCCGGTCGGCATCATTTCGATTCTGCTCACGACTCGGCTGATTCAAGATCCGCCTTATTTCAAGCGTCGCAAACTCAGCGAAACCAAAATCGATTACGTCGGCCTCGGCTTCGTTGCCCTTGGTCTGGGAACTCTGCAGGTGGTTCTCGATAAAGGGCAGCGCGAAGACTGGTTCGAATCGCATTTCATTGTGATCCTTTCCGTGATCTGCGCGGTCTCTCTGATCTTCGTCATCATCTGGGAGTGGAGACACAAAGATCCCATTATCGATCTGCATCTTTTTCGCGATCGAACCTTCGGCGTTTCCAACTTGTTGATGTTTATGCTGGGGTTTGCTTTGCTGGGCAGCACGCTACTGCTGCCTCTGTTTTCGCAAACTCTGCTCGGCTACACCGCCGAGGAAGCTGGTCTGTCGTTGATGCCCGGCGGTTTCACCATAATTCTGCTGCTGCCGCTGGTCGGATTCCTGCTCTCGCGCTATAGCCCGCGCTGGTTGCTGATTTTCGGCTTGGTCGTGCTTTCGGGTTCTTTGTTCCATATGGCCGGTTTTGACTTGGACATCAACTTCCGTACCGTGGCCACTGCACGTGTCTTTCAGGCGGCCGGCATGGCCTTCCTTTTTGTCCCTATTAATACAGCTGCCTACGCATTTCTGCCCCGGGATAAAAACAATGCTGCTTCCGGCCTGATGAATCTGGCCCGAAACATTGGCGGAAGCGTCGGGATTTCCCTGGTCACCACCATGCTCGACCGGCGCAGCCAGGTTCACTTAAACGATCTTTCCCGCAATCTCAGCGCCGCCAACCCCGCCTTCCGAACGATGTTGCAGGGCGCGACTCAGGCAATGCGTACTCATGGCGCTAATGCGGCATTCGCCTCTCAGCAGGCCTATGCCTTGATTGAAGGTACGGTTCAACGCCAAGCCGCCATGCTGGCCTATCTCGACGATTTTCGACTCTTGGGCATCTCCATCCTGTGCATGGTTCCGCTGGTCTTCCTGATGAAAAAAGGAAGGCCCGGAGGCGGAATCGCGGTACACTAGTGCCCGATCGTTCTTGCTTTGAGAGATAATCAAAGCTGAGCATCCTTGTGGGCCAGAGATGTTTCGACTGATCACCATCGAACGGGAGTACGGCAGCGGCGGCGGCGCTATTGCCGCTCAACTGGCTCAGCATTTGGGCTGGAATCTCTGGGACCACCGCCTTACCGAAGAAATCGCTCGCATTGCCAACGTTGAGCCCTCCGCCGTGATGCGCTGCGACGAGCGCATGGACAGCCGCTTCTACCGCCTGGCGAAAACTTTCTGGCGCGGCAGCTCCGAGCGCAGTTCTCCTCTCAGCGCCCAGACTTTCGACACTGATCGCATGATGTCCATCATGGAGGAAATCACCACTAGGATTGCCCGGGAAGGAGACTCAGTCGTAGTCGGGCGCGGCGCGCCTTTTTTTCTGCGCCAGCAGCCGGATGCATTTCACGTCTTTCTTTATGCGCCGCGAGCTGAAAAGGTGCGCCGTCTGGTCGAAGACGGATTGAACCCAACCGAAGCTGAGGAACAGGTCGACGCCGTCGACCGCGAACGCATTGCCTTCGTCAAGCATTACTTCGACGCCGACTGGCCCACCCGTTCTCTCTACCACATGATGATGAACACGGCCGTAGGCAACGAACCGGTAATTCAGACGATTCTTCACACCATGCATCTGGTTGAAGGCCGTCCCAAAGCCACAGACTACGACCCTTCCAGAGTCTCCACTGCCATTTAGTTCGCGCGAGGCCGCACCTGCCGTTGCGGCGCTGGGCAACAATCCGTTGCACAAAAATCCGTCCGCGCGCCGAGCACTCCCAAGGCTCGCCGTTCCGACCCGGGATTCGTCCGCTCCAGAATCAGTTCCCGGATCATGCCAATAAATTTGGGATGCCCACCTACCGTCTTCGCCCGCACTTTGGGCAGTGACAGCGAATCGCAGAGCTGTGCCGCTTCCACATCGAGGTCATACAACACCTCCATGTGATCCGACACGAAACCGATCGGCGCCAGCAAGACAGCCGACGCCAGATTCCTGGCCTTCACCTCACGCAGATACTCGAGAATGTCTGGTCCCAACCAAGGCTGTCCCGGTGAACCACTGCGGCTCTGATAGACGAGCGCATCGTTCTTCTGACCCAACGCTTCCGAAACCAGTCTCCGGACTTCCTCAAGTTGTCTGACGTAATCACTCGAATCCGCCATCGAAAGCGGAATACTGTGCGTGGTGTAGATGACTTGCACGTTTTGCCGTGCATCGGTCGGAACCGCCTGCAGAGCATCCCGCACGCGCTCGATGGTTACCTCGACATACAACGGATGGTTAAAGAATGCCCGCAGTTTATCCACTTCCGGCGCGCCTACACCCACTTCACTTTGCGCGCGCGCAATGTCCTCGAGATACTGCCGGCACCCCGAGTACGAACTGTAAGCTGAAGTCACGAACCCAACGGCCCGCCGGATCCCATCCCCCTTCATTTTCTGCAGCGTCTCAGTCAGGAATGGATGCCAGTTTCGATTTCCCCAGTAGATCGGCAGCTTTGGTCCGTTTCGCTCCAGCTCGGTTCTTAACGCGGCAATCAAATCCCGCACCTGCTGGTTAATCGGGCTTTTCCCGTCAAAGTGGTAGTAGTGCTCAGCAACGGTCAACAGGCGCTCGCGGGGAACGTTTCGGCCTCGCAGCACAGTTTCAAGGAAGGGAATTACTTCTTCCTTCGATTCCGGCCCACCGAAAGAAACAACCAGGACAGCGTCGTAGTTCATATTAAAAGTGACTGGTTTGAATTCTGCGAGGTGATTGCCCAATCTCAGTCGTCACATCACGATCGTCAAGCTGCACGGGTCTCAGTTGCCGTGCACGGCTGTCACAGAGGCCGAGACGGCAATCCGGATCGTGCATTTTGAGAGGAGAAATCTGGTGCGCCCGGAGAGATTCGAACTCCCGACCTATTGCTCCGGAGGCAATCGCTCTATCCATCTGAGCTACGGGCGCCAGCAATAGCTTCAGTTTACATGGGACAGTCGAGAAGCATCAATGGAACCATGAGAATTGCGCCAGGTGCAAAATCAGCGTGCCAGAAAACATGGCGGGGTCTCAGAAGCCAGTCAAGCGGCCAGCTCCGCCATTTTGTGGCCTCATTCCGGGCCGACTTCGGTGGTCGAAGAACGACCGTCTGATTATGCGTAGGCAGCACACGCAAGATCGCCAGAACAGAGATGAGACTGCCAACGTGCAGATATGAACGACTACCAGCGGCCTCGTCCGCCGCCTCCGCCTCCGCGGCCGCCACGGTCCCCGCCGCGATCGCCACCCCGGCCGCCTCGGTCGCGTCCTCCGCCCCCGGCATGTTCGGTTTTGGGGCGTGCTTCGTTTACGTTCAGCGTACGTCCTCCGACCTGCGAGCCATTCAACGCCGTAATGGCTTTTTCGCCATCCTCATTGCTGGCCATTTCCACGAAGCCGAAGCCACGCGAGCGGCCGGTATCGCGGTCTGTCATGATGCTGACCCGGTCGACCTGCCCGAACGATTCAAACATCTGCCGCAGCTCGTCTTCCGATGTGTTGAAGCTCAAGTTGCCTACAAAA
>CAYOVU010000058.1:0-15447 GCA_964407505.1 uncultured Acidobacteriaceae bacterium
CGATCCTCGTCCGTTAGATCAATCGTACCTATCGGACTTCCGTAGCCGTAAAGCTTGGATTCGCGTATTGCCGCGATACGAGCAGGGACGTTCCGATATTCCTTCAGAATTTCACGTACTAGTGGGGGAAGCCGAAAACGAGGCGCTAAATATTGCCATGCGCGCCCTGTTGCGATCCGGAGAGTGGACATGGCACCCAACTCGCCAGAGCGCCAAGCAGCCCATAACCAGTCTTGATTTTTCGGTTGAGCCGATCCCTTGGGATTAGGACCGGTGACCGTCATTGGTCACCAACAGGCTTTTGGCCCACTACCTTCTCGTCCAGTACAGAACTTTGCAGATCAGCGCCCCCTGTGCGAGAATTCCCGCGGCCTCCCGGATTACATGGGACCAAACCACCCGAGGATATTAAAGATGAAGCGATTCTCTGCCGTTCTGCTGTGCCTGCTCACCCTCACCCTGTTTAGCTTCGCGCAGCCGAAGGCTGCTTCGAAAAAATCCACTCCTACCGCTCCCGACAAAGCTTACCTGCAGAAAGTGTGGGATGGCTGGGCAACGCTCGATCCCGCGAACGTGGCGAAGTATTATGCGAGCGGCCCGCACACTTTCTTCGATCTTGCTCCTCTGAAGTACGGGAGTTGGGAAGAATACGAAAAGGGAGTGAAGGCCCTGCTCGCCGGTTACAAGAGCGCCAAGTTCGCGCTCAGTGATGATCTGGCCATTCATCCCCAAGGAGACTTGGTATGGGTCACTTCGACCGTGAAAAGCGAGATGACCACAACTGCCGGAAAAGTCGAGATGGCGACCTTCCGCTGGACCGCTGTTCTCGAAAGTCAGGACGGTAAGTGGGTGACGGTTCACGAACATGTCTCCGAGCCTTTGCAGTAAGAAAGACCGATTGCACGGCCGGTGATACGGCGGCTGTTGTTCACGCGTTACCTCCTGTAACATTTCGTAACTCGAGTTCGCTTGCAGAAACAACTCGGCTGCGGCAGGGTTACTATTATTCGAGGAGAACTGTCATGCGTGACCGTATCGTCATTTTGCTTTCGCTTTTCCTGTTGGCCGACGTCATGTGGAGTCAGCAGCAGCCAGCAACACCCAGCGCGCCCGCCAATTCCCAGCAAAGTATGCCCGGCATGGATATGTCGGGGCACGACATGTCGAAGATGAAGGGCATGTCCATGGGCTCGGATAAAGAGGAGAGCGATAGCGACGCTGGAGCTCATGCGATGCATTCCATGGAAGGGCACATGGACATGGGCCCGCACATGAAGATGACGGCACTCCGACAACCGAAGCCGGGCGATTCCGAGCGGGCCAAGCAGATTGTGGAAAGCGCGCGCAAAGCTTCAGAGAAATATCTCGATTACCACGCCGCTTTAAATGACGGCTACAAGATATTCCTTCCCAACATTCCGCAAAAAATTTATCACTTCACCAACTATCAATATGGGTTTGAGGCCGCTTTTAGCTTCAATCCCGAACATCCCACCTCGCTGCTATACGAGAAGCACGGCGATGACTACAAGCTGATTGGCGTAATGTACACAGCGCCCAAGCGGTTCGGGGAGGATGAACTCGACCAGCGCATTCCACTAAGCGTCGCACAATGGCACGAACACGTGAATTTCTGCACCGCGCCTGCCGGACGAAAGGGTGAATACCTGGCGCCGCATCCACAGTTTGGGTTAAGGGGATCGATCACTACGCAGGAAGCGTGTGACGCCACGGGGGGAACGTTTCATCCCGTGATCTTCAACTGGATGGTGCACGTCTATCCTTTCGAAAAAGATCAGGCAAGCATCTGGTCGGTGGACCGGCAACACGGCGACGCGGACTGAAAGCACGGAAGTAATCATCTGCGCCGGATTGATGAACGAGTCGTGTAAATAAGTTGCGCTGTGTCTTCCTTCTATCCTTCTAATCGCTTCCTCACGCTAAATCGAGCGGCACATCCTTGCACACGCTCTGGTCGGGTAACAAAACAAAGCACCAAAGATTGTTCCGGAATCCCTCATGGTTAGGGAATGTCCGCCGATGTTGTTGGCTTGAGGCTCTTGCTAACCGAGATGTCGAGGCCACGTCCAACCAGCGTGACCGGAATTTGCAACGTCTGCTTAGAGTCGCGGAACTTTCCGTAAGGAAGGCACGTAGTAATCAGTGTTCGCTATTGAACAGACGAGTTCGGCGGCGGACATCGCAGAAGTGATTTGTTACGATCTTCGTCAAAATCTATTTTCTATTTTCAACAGTTTGCGGGCTATACAACCTCGGCAAGAAAATTGCAAGAACGCAGCACTGATGGACAGCGAGATTTTTGGGCGGGGTTAGGGATTTTCTCACTTCCGGTTTGGCGGCCCTGGTGAGAAAACCCCCATGCACAGCGAGGCAGGCTTGGCGGCTTGTCTGCTGAACCCCAGCGGGTGAATTGTAGGCGATTCGCGGCAAAACACAACTGTTTTCTCGCGGAAGTCGCGAACCGGAGCCGCCCCAACCGTTCTCCGACGAAATTCGGAGAAGAAAATTAAGGAGCAATCATGAAATTCGCGACCGTTTCTAAAAATCAAGTAGTAAAAAGTCTGGTACTGGGATTGGCTTTGATGTTGACCTTGAGCGCCTTCGCGGCGAGCAAAGGCAGTTTGCAACTCGGCAACCCGGTCACGGTGAACGGAACCACGCTGAAGGCCGGCGAATACAAGGTTCAATGGGAAGGAAGCGGCCCCAACGTCGAGGTGAGCATTCTGCAAGGCAAGAATGTTGTGGCGACGGCGACGGCGCATGTGGTAAATCTGCAGTTGCCCGCCGACAGCGATGCTGCCGTGACGCACCAGAACGACAGCGGACCCAACTCGCTCTCCGGTCTCCGCTTTCAAGGGAAGAAATTTGCTCTTGAGCTGACGGATGCCAGCCACGGTATGCAGGCTGACGCCTCCAAGTAACCGCCGCTCGGAAAATTGTGGAGAATGATAAAGGGAGCACATGTGCTCCCTTTATCATTCTCTAATTCGACGCCAGCACATCATCGAAATAGTTGATTACAGCCCGGCGGGGCGTATCCTTGACGCCTCTTAATGGAATCCTCTGCTCAAATGTACTGCTTCCCGTCAGGCGCGCACGTCCGAGGAAGATGGTGTTGCCATTCGCCAATTCCAGATAAATCGGCACGAGCATGCGGAACTTTTCGTCGACATTCGATTGCACCATTTTCACGCTCATCACGACATCGCCGTCGGAGCCTTTGTCGAATGTCGCGCTCATTTGGTACGAGGGGAGTTGCGTGCCGTACACGTATTCGTCGAAGAACCAGTCCAGCTTCTGATTGTTCTCAATGTCCATCTCCCGGGTCATATGTTTTTCGAGCATGGCCTTGAAATCTTCCGTGGTTGCGGCCTTTCCGGAGTAAGTCTTGACGAAATCCTGCATTGTCTCTTTGAAGTGTTGATCGCCGGTCTGGCGGTCCCACATCATCATGCGGATCATGTGCAGAACATAGGCACCCTTGGGATAGATCAACCGCCGATAAGTCCCACCGCCAGTGCGGGAATTGCTGGAGCGGTATCCCATGGTCAGCGGTCCAACATCGATGGCACGGAAGCCCTGCGCGTTGCGCTCCAGCAGCAGTTCGCGCTCGTCGTTCCAGAAGGTGATGAACTCCTTCGGTCCTTTAGGACCGTAGACATTGAGCAGGAATAACGACGCTGAAAAGTCGGCGAAGCCTTCGCTCATCCATTGATCGCGATAGGAGTTGAAGCCCACAGTTTGTCCCCACCACTGATGCGCGACTTCATGGGGAGCGACCACCTTCCAATATCCACGGTTGCCCCAGTCCAATCCCAGTTGATGTTGCACCGTCGTGTCGTAGAAGGCGCATGTGGGCAGCCACACCAACTCAGGCCAGGATTGACCGAAGTCGCAGGCGCTTTGCTGTGTCATGGCCAGGCGCTTGAATGGAATGGCGCCAAAATACGACGTGTAGAGACCGACGGCGATTTGCGCCTCAGCCATTGGCTTCTTCATCAGGCTGATGGTGCTGAGGGAACCCATCGTGCCGCCTCGAAAGCGCGCGGCCCAGTCGGGCGGGTCTTCATTCGCATAGGCGGCGACAAGAAAGTCCGCCGGCGAGGTCAGCTTCACTTCCTCTTCCTTCATCTTTCCGAACTGAAAACCGGCGACGGCTTGCGGAACTTCGCTCTTCCAGACGGTAACGTTTTGCGAGCCTTCGTCCACGCTGCTCACCAGGCTGCCGGTCGCGGCAATCTTCATTCCTTTCGGAATGCGAAACGTCATATCGTAAGACTCGTATTCGCCGAAGCGCGCATTCGGATACCAATCTTCTCTGGCAATCGGAAAGTAGTTGCCTCCGCCCTCGTTGATGATCGCGTCCTTTCCGCCGTAAACCGTGGTAACCGTACACTTCTCACCCTTGGCCAAAGGCTTCGGCAGAATCACGAAAAATTCGGAATCGTCCTTCTTGTCTTCCTGAATAAAGGAGACCGCCTGACCTCCCGCACTTACACTTTGCACGCGAAGGCTCGGAAACAGCTCGAAGGGAGCGACGCGCAAACCGTTGACGTGGGAAATGAACGTAGTTTCAGCTTTGCCGGTCAAGTTCGCATTCCTCTCAACCGTCGTGTCGAGGAGCTGATATTCAATGCTGATCTGACTGCCAGTTCTCCCGTGCGCGCGCTCGCCGCTCGCCGGAAACGACGCCCACATGCCGAACTTGTTGTCATCATAGGTCGCAAATTCGATCTGATCGTGGCCGCGCCGCGGATCAATTTTAAACATCTCGTCTCCGCTATATCGCTTGCCGTGGATAAATGCAACGAAGAGAGTTCCAGGCTCTGGGTTCAACACATCTTCCAGAATGCGAGCCTCGAGATTGTTTCTTAAAACGTGCCGGGTGGTGTTTTGGCTGTCTTTCAGTAACCCGGCGTCGCACCCGCCGGAGGCCGAGGTTCCGGCTTTCTTGATCTCCTCATAAGTCGAGTCCGTGAAGCGCAGCACCATGTGGCTGAAGTTTTCGCTGAATTCGTTTTCTTTGGTTAACAACTTCAAACTTTTGCGTTCTCCTTCCGATAGTGGGTCAAGCACAAGATTGCCGTCGCCCACGAAAACTGCCCCTGTAACCCGGCCTTGCACCGGACTTACGAAACAGATCGTGCCGGAACGCAGGTGGAAGATGGCGGCATCGCGCTTGAGATCGAAATTGTTGACACCGACCGATTCGCCGTTGAGTGTGACGTTGCGCAGGCTTTGATACGTGGGATCAGAGTTGGGACCCGCGGGAGTGGAATTCTGCGCGGCGGCAGGAAAAGCTGCAAGAAATAATCCCACAACCGCGAGAAGCAAGAGTAATGCGAGACAGGCGAGCCCCGCCAAAAACACTAATGCGGAGCGATGAGAACGAATGAAAGAAAACATGAAACCTCCCGGGGGGAAGGAAACCGCGTAATTATGACGGATTCGCGAAAAAACGCAAGTACGAGTGTAAGTTCGCGAGTGCCTAAGGACTCACACGGACCTGAGGCGCGGTTGAAAGCCGCGCCGTTTAGATCCTCAGTACTTCAGTACTTCGGCACTTTCGGATCCACGCGATCCGACCACGCGGTAATTCCGCCGGCTAGGTTGTGAACTTTGGTGAAACCAGCTTGTTGCAGGAAGGCGACCGCTTTCGCGCTGCGGCCACCCATTTTGCAGTGCACGACGATTTCGCGGCTGGAATCGAGTTCGTTCACGCGCTTGGGAAGGTCGTTCAGCGGAATCAGATGTCCGCCGATATTGCAGATCTGATATTCGTTGGGTTCGCGCACATCGAGGACGAAGACATCTTCTTTCGCATCGAGACGGCGCTTCAGTTCTTCGACTTGAATTTCTGGAACTCCATTGGACACCGGTTTTTCCTCCCCACGAATTCCGCAAAACTCGTTGTAGTCTATCAGCTTGGTCACGGTCGGATGCGTGCCGCAGACGGGGCAATCGGGATTCTTGCGCAGCTTGAGTTCGCGGAACTTCATGCCCAACGCGTCGATCAGCAGCAGGCGGCCGATGAGCGGATCGCCCACCCCGAGAATCAGCTTGATCACTTCGGTTGCTTGCATCACGCCAACCAACCCGGGCAGAATACCGAGCACGCCGCCTTCGGCGCAGGATGGAACCAGACCGGGCGGTGGCGGCTCGGGGTAGAGACAGCGATAGCACGGGCCGTCTTCAGTGGCGAAAACGCTGGCCTGACCTTCAAAGCGGAAAATCGATCCGTAAACGTTTGGTTTGCCGGTGAGCACACAAGCGTCGTTCACAAGATAACGCGTGGGGAAATTGTCGGTGCCGTCGGCGACAATGTCGAAGTCGCGGAAGAGTTCAAGCGCGTTCTCACTGCTCAAGCGCGTATCGAACTTGCGCAGATTGAGAAATGGATTGATGGCGGTCAGCTTTTCCGCAGCGGAATCCAATTTCTTGCGGCCTACGTCGGCCGTGGAGTGAATGATCTGCCGCTGCAGGTTGGTGTAATCGACGACATCGAAATCGACCAGGCCAAGCGTGCCTACACCGGCGGCCGCCAGGTACAGCGCCAGCGGCGAACCCAAGCCACCCGCACCGATACACAACACGCGCGCCGCCTTAAGCTTCTGCTGGCCCTCCATGCCCACCTCGGGCATGATGAGATGGCGCGAGTAGCGCAGGATTTCGTCCTTGCTCAGGGTGACTGGAATTTCGGTGATGGTCGTAGCCATAAAGTCCTCGATTGAAATTAATTGCGCTGTCTCGGACTAGAAACAGGAGGGGCAACAACAACAGCAGCGAATTGTGGCGGAGGGATTCAAGTTTGTGGTCTAACCTTGCCTGCGTACCTCAGCGGCTAAAGCCGCTTTCATTTACCTAATTTTTACGGCGCGGGTGAAGCCGCGCCCTTTCAAAACACTGCCACTCAAAACACCGCCACGCCATCTCGTCCCGAAATCGTGGCGGGAATCACCGATTGGCCGCGCCTCCCGCGATGGAAGGCACAATGGAAATGTTATCACCCTCCTTCACCTCGGTCGCCTCTTTCTGCAGGTAGCGAATGTCTTCGTCGTTCAGATAGAGGTTCACGAAGGCGCGCAGCTTACCGTCGTCGGTATAAAGGTGGCGGCGCAGATCGGGATGCTGCGCCAGCAAGGCCGTCATGGCTTCGGCCACGGTCGCGGCTTTTACTTCCACGGTAGACTGTTTACCCGCATATTGGCGAAGAGGGGTCGGGATATGGATCTTGCTCATAATCTCAAGCATAAAAGATGCGGCAGGAATTGGGAAGATTCAAGGGCCCAGAGCCGGGGATGGGCCCGAATCCATTCAGGCTGATTATTTCTTCGCGGCAGAATTGATTACTGGAGGGTCCTGACCCAGGGCCGTAGCCAGCGAGATCAGATGATCCTGCTCGTCTTTGAGAATTTCGCGGATGAACTCAGCCATTGCAAACTCACCTAAGGCTTCGCACTGGCGAACGCGCTCCCGGTAGTTGCGAATTGTCTCCGTTTCGCTCTCCAGATCGAACTTCAGCATATCCCTGGCCTTCTCGGAAGTGCGAACCGGCTTCGGAGCAACCGCCGGCATACCGCCGAGGTAATCGATCTGGTTTGAAATAATCAGAGCGTGGTTGAGCTCTTCGGCCGCGTGTTTCGTGAGTTCATCGGCGATGTTCATGTATTCCGCTCCCTTGAGAACCTGGGAGTACACCACGTACGAGATGATCGCCTGATACTCACGCGCCAAATCTTCGTTCAGCAGATTGATGAGTTCGTCTCGAGATATATTTTGTGAATCAACCGACCCTGTGGCAGACTTCATTTCGATCCTCCGGTATTTATTTCAGATTAGAACTTTACGTTAGAGATTTTACGCTACGCCTACGGCGTGTTAATCCAACCATCGAAGCATACGAGTCGTATAGCGCCCATTTCATCGACCCCCGCTCACGAATGTAAATCGAGTTTGGGGCGAAGCCATCCCGTAAAACCACTAGAAAGATCAGGGGATTTCCTTTGCCAAGAGACTATCCGAGGGATTCCCATTTGAGCGTCGGACTGCAAGCATAACGGCAATGTACGCTATTGCGCCTAAGAAGACACTTACTACCGGCTTGACTTCGCCTTAAACTTGCCACGGAGAAACTACGATGACGATCTTTGATCCGGGCCGGGGCAGAATTATCGATGGCGGCGGGCATGACGGTGGCGGGCTTCTGCGGCTGATCGGTATTGGCATCGCCGCATTTCTGCTGGTGATTCTGCTGTTCAGTTCCGTCACCAAGGTGGGTACGGGTCACGTTGGCGTGCTCACGCTGTTCGGCAAGGTTCAATCGGGCGAGTCGCTCGGTGAAGGCATCCACGTCATCAATCCGCTGAAGACGAATAACGAACTCTCTGTGCAGACCCAAACGCTGAAGGAATCCGCCAGCGTGCCTTCGAGCGAGGGCCTCATGATGAGTCTGGATACCTCGCTCATTTATCACTTGAATCCCGACCGAGCCGCGGAGGTTTTCCAGAAAATCGGCGCCGATTACGAGAACGTTGTGGTTGAGCCGACGTTGCGGTCTGCCATTCGTGAGGCAACCGCGTCTCACACCGCGAACGCGCTTTATACGGGCGAGCGTGAGATGGTGGCGAAGCAGATTCTCGATCAGATCACTCAGGAACTTAACAAGCGGGGCATTACAGTGGAGAACGTTTTGCTGCGTGATATCCAATTGCCGGCGACGCTGAAAAGCGCGATCGAGGCGAAACAACAGGCTGAGCAGGAATCGCTGGCCATGAACTTCCGCCTGCAGAAAGAAACACAAGAAGCGCAACGGAAGCGCATCGAAGCGGCGGGCGTGCGGGACTTCCAGCAGATTGTGGCACAAGGGATCACGCCATCGTTGTTGGAGTGGAAGGGTATCGAAGCGACGGAAAATCTGGCAAAGAGTGCCAACTCCAAAGTCGTGGTGATTGGAAATAACAAGAATGGGCTGCCGCTGATTTTGGGGCAGTAGAGAGCGGGTCTCGGATCATAGGTCTCGGGTGTCAGGTCTTAGGTCATAGGTCTCAGGTGTTAGGCAACGGGTAATTGTGCTGCACCTAGAGCGACAGACGAATCCCAAGACCTAACCCCTGAGACCGCTGATCTGAGACCTGGAACCCGCCGACGCTGCTACCATGACATCGTGCCTCCGCTTCTCGAAGTTCGACAGCTGAACATCGATTTCCCGATCAAAGCCGGGGTTGCGGCTACCAAGCCCCTCGATCTACCCGAGAAAAGCCGGAAGACCCTTCCCGTCGTTCGCGACCTGAGCTTCTCCATCGATTCCGGCGAGGTCCTAGGGCTGGTCGGCGAATCAGGCTCCGGCAAGTCGATTACTTCTCTGGCCATCATGCGGCTGCTGCCGGGGCAGGCGCGGGTTTCCGGCGGTATAGTTTTCGCCGCGAATGGCACGGCGCGCAATCTCGCCGCGCTTTCTAACGACTCGATGCGCCAGCTGCGCGGCTCGCGCATTGCCATGATTTTTCAGGAGCCGATGACGGCGCTTAATCCCGTAATGCGGGTAGGCGACCAGATCGCCGAGGCGGTGCGCGCCCACGGCTCACGCTCACGCAGCGAGTCGACGAAGCTTGCCGTTCAAGCGATGGCCGATGTCGCAATCCCTGAACCGGACCGCCGGGCGCGCGATTATCCGCACCAGCTTTCCGGCGGAATGCGGCAGCGCATCATGATTGCGATGGCCATCGTGAACCGTCCACAATTGCTCATCGCGGACGAGCCAACAACTGCGCTCGACGTCACCATTCAGGCCCAGATTCTGGAGCTACTGGCTGACCTGCGCGCCAAGTTCGGACTCGCCATGCTTTTTATCTCGCATGATCTGGCCGTAGTATCACAGGTTGCCGACCGCGTGGCCGTGATGTATGCGGGAAATCTGGTAGAACTTGGGACCAGACAGGAAATTTTTCAGGCTCCGGCGCATCCTTATACTCGCGGTTTGCTGAAGGCGGTGCCTGATCTGAAAACGGCGCGGGATCGCCCGCTGCAAACCATCGAAGGCACAGTTCCGCCGCTGCAGGCCATGCCACCCGGATGCGCCTTCGAGCCACGCTGCGGCTTTCGCGTGCCGGCGTGCACGAGTGCGCTTCCGCCGCTGGTCGAGGTTTCGCCTGGACATCTGGCCCGCTGCCCCGTAGTCAATTCGGGATAGCGATTTCGTAATAAACTGAGGCAGGTCTCCTCATTCGGCTCCCGCTCGTTCTATAATCGCGGCTTTGTCTGGTGCTCATTGCGCATACTGCTGCTTAGCGACATTCACGCCAATCTCGAAGCTCTGGAGGCCTGCCTCGCGGTGGCCCCGCCGTTTGATCTTGTGGCGAACCTTGGCGACGTTGTGGGATATGGAGCTTCGCCGAATGAAGTGGTCGATCGCGCGCGCGGCCTGGGTAAGATTTTTGTGCGCGGAAATCACGACAAGGCCGCGACCGGCCTGCTATCACTGGATGATTTCAATCCCATGGCCGCCGCCGCCGCGGTGTGGACACGTGAACAATTAACCCCCGAGCATTACCAATGGCTGCACTCGTTGCCGCAGGGTCCGCTGCAACTGGAGGCAGAAGGCCTGTCGCATGTGCAACTGGTTCACGGCTCGCCGGTCGATGAAGACGCGTATATCGTTTCGTTGGGCGACGCACTGGCCCCTCTCATCACTTTAGCGGTGCCAATCATTTTTTTCGGACATACTCATCTGCAGGGTGGATTTTTCGCCAATGGATCGAGCGCGGACGGGTTCCGGCCCGAGTACGCGACGGTCGGGCAAGCTGAGTCGGTGTCGTTACATTTGAAATCGGCGACGCGTTACATGATCAATCCAGGCTCGGTGGGGCAGCCGCGCGATGGAGATTGGCGCGCGGCGTTTGCTCTGTTCGATACCGAGGCGCAGGTCATCCACTTTCATCGCACACCATACAATCTCAAGTCGGCGCAGGATCGCATTTTTGCCGCCAACTTGCCTTCGCGGTTGGCGACGCGCCTGGCGGCCGGACGCTGATTGTGGACCACGCGGCGTTGTAAACTCGGACATGCCTTACCCTCGCAGTTCCTCTAACAAATCCCTCTTCTCGGCACGCGAAGATTCTCACAGCCAGACCGCTCCCGAACATTATCTCGTCGCACACAGCGATGGCGGCGCACGCGGCAATCCGGGCCCCGCAGGGTATGGCGTAGTCATTCAAGATCAGTCGGGAAAGAAAGTCGCTCACTTGAGCGAGTACCTCGGCCATCAGACCAATAATTTCGCGGAGTATCAAGGGCTGATCGCCGCCCTCGAATACGCGTTGCAGCACGGACCGAAAGCGCTGAAGTTAATTAGCGATTCGGAGTTGCTGGTCCGGCAGATCAAAGGTATTTACAAGGTAAAGAATCCGACGCTGCAGGATCTTCATGGCCGCGCCAAAGAATTAATAGCCCAACTCGATTGGTTCTCGATTGGCCATGCACTGCGCGAGCACAATACAGAAGCGGATCGATTGGCCAACGAGGCGATGGATAAAGGAATGGGACGCAGCGTGGCGCGGCCAAGCATTGCTGTTGAACAACCAGCCAAGATCGACTCACAGCAGGAATTTGAAGGCATGATCCGCAATGGAGTCGTCGAATTGATGAACGGCAAGCTACCCGAAGGCACACGAGTACAAGTGCGAGTGAAAAGGTAAGGCGACCCCGCAAGCCCACGGCAAGTAGTCTGGGGCGTTCATTCCGCCGCCGAAGTATGGTCGTGGACGATTTTCCATCCGTCGGCAAACTTGCGGACGACCAGCGTGAACAATCCATGAGGCGTCTTGCCGTCGGACATCGTCAGACGCCACTCTCCGAGCACAAACCCTGCGTCTGATCCAAGCATCTCGATTCGCAGATCAGAAAACTCAAGCTTTCCCATCTCATGCCCACCGCTTGCATAGGCCGCGCGATAGCGGTCCATCGTGGCTTGCCATCCATCGTGCTCCTTCACGCCGGAGAAAAATGTGAGCTCGGGAGAATTCCAGTAGCCGGTCATGAAGGCTTCGAGATCGTGACGGTTCCAAGCTTCCTGTTGCGCGACGATGACATGCTTGATGACGGCTTTCGAGTTGTCTGGGGTGGCCGAGGCAACTTGAGCGCGACTGCGGTTGGCATTCATAAGTATCGGCAGTAATCCACAAAAGAAAATGCAGGAGAACCTGATCCTGATGCGCATGGGAGCCTCCAAAGTCTACAGAGGGCAATAGTTTCGCACGGCGAGATGCAACTGCGCAGCAGTCTTGAAGAAGATGAGGATAATGTCGCGAGACGCAGCGCCTAAAGGCGCTGTCTCTAGAGTGGTACGCGCGATATGCCTGAAGAACCAAAATCGTTCTTAAGGCTGAAGCTAAGAACAAAGCTTCAAGACTGAAACTTAAGGCTTAAGCGCGGCCCTTCTTAGCCACCGCGGCAGCGGCTTTGCCAGCGACTTCCCACGGGCGTTTCGGACGATTGACGGGCGCCTTATCGTTATCCTTAACGCGGTCATAGTGGTAGGACTCGCTTACCGTTCCGAGCGACTCGTTGTAAAGGCTGGGTAGCCCAAGGCCCTCTTTCAGTTCCTCGGTGAAAGACTGCAGAGCTTTGAGGTGGTCGGCGGTCGCCGGAACTTCGGTCTTCGAGTTCTTCAAGAACTGTTGGTAGCCGCGGTTCACCAACTTCGAAATTTCGCTGCCGATCAGGTAGCCGGGATGCGCGAAGACCTTCACGCCATCTTCCGGCGTCTTCTGAATCGCGGCAGACACATTGTATTTTCTGAGGAAGACGCGGCCGTTCGTGCCCGGCGCTTCCGTCACATCAAATGCATGCTCGCGCAGCCAGGCCAGCGCGTCATCGTAAGTTCTTGCTTCTATTGCTTTGGACATTTTTCTCCACTTCCAAATCTCTTCTAGTTCTCTTTAGATGCAGCAACGCGCAATTCGTTCGGCGCTTCGTGAGCGCTGCATCCGCTTGCATTCTTTTTCATCTAAAGACACCATACTACATAGCGCTTTTCACGCTTTCTTGCATATTACGATAGTCACAAGGAAATAGTTCGATCATGGCGCAAACTCCCGAGAGCATGGCAGCAACTTTACCGTCGGGTGCCACGCCGGAGGCCGCCACTCCGCGGCCGGGGCAAAGTTTGCTCGACCGCATCGGGAACACTCCGCTACTGCGGTTTGATCAGCTTACTGCGCATCTTCCACACGTGACACTTTTGGGCAAGACCGAATGGCACAATCCCGGCGGCTCGGTAAAAGATCGCGCCGCAGCTAACATCGTCGCCGAAGGGCGCCGCAGCGGCCGATTCAGTTCCGAAAAAATTTTGCTCGACGCGACCAGCGGCAACACCGGTATTGCCTACGCCATGCTGGGTGCGGCCGAGGGATTTTCGGTGACTTTGTGCATGCCGACCAACGTCTCCGCCGAGCGCAAGAAAATTCTCAGCGCGTACGGTGCGAACATTCTTTATACCGACCCGGGTGAGGGTTCGGACGGCGCGATCCGCATGGCCCGCGAACTTGCGGCAAAGCATCCGGAGACATATTTCTACGCCGATCAATATTCCAACGATGCCAACTGGCAGGCTCACTATCACGGCACTGCCAACGAAATCTGGCAGCAGACCGAAGGACGCGTGACGCACTTTGTCGCCATGCTCGGGACAAGTGGAACCTTTATGGGAACGACACGGCGATTAAAGGAACTTAATCCCACGATCCGTTGCGTTTCGTTGCAACCCGACTCCTCTTTTCATGGCATCGAGGGCGCCAAGCACATGGCCAGCGCCATCGTTCCGAAAATATATGATCCGGAACTGGCGGATGAAAATTTGGAGATCGCGACCGAAGATGCCTATGCCATGGCTCGCCGCATAGCCCGCGAATGCGGGTTGCTGCTGGGAATCTCAGCTGCGGCAGGCATCGCCGGGAGCTTGAGGGTCGCAGGGCAGCTCCGGTCGAGAGACTCGCATGCGGTAATCGTCACGATTCTGTGCGACTCCGGCGACAAGTATTTGAGTGAGAGATTCTGGACGGAGAAGTGAGGCGTGAAACAACACAATTACAAAATTCAGGTCGCATGGACCGGCAATCAAGGCCAGGGAACAAAAACCTATGCCAGCTATAAGCGGGACCACGCGATCACCGCGACTGGCAAGCCAACTCTATTGGGCTCGTCCGATCCGGCGTTTCGCGGTGACCCGGCCCGCTATAACCCCGAGGAACTGTTGGTGGCGAGCCTCTCGTCCTGTCATATGCTTTCGTACCTTCATCTCTGCGCCGTCAATAAAATCGTGGTTACGGAATATCAGGATGACGCCACGGGTGTGATGAACGAGGATGCGAAGGGTTCGGCCGCACTTGTCGAGGTGACTCTGCATCCGCAGGTGACGATTGAAGCGGATTCTGACGAAGCGAAGGCGCTGGCGCTGCACGAGGATGCTCATCATTATTGCTTCATCGCCAACTCGGTGAATTTTCCGGTGAAAAATGTTGCCCGGATCATCCGCAAAGCCGCGGTTGCGTTGTGAAGTGATGGAAGGCTCTGCCATGCGCCGTCGAATGTGAGATGGTTTTTCAATCGATGCTCAGGATCAAGCCCAAAGAATATGAAGCTCTCCGTCATCACGGCGAGGAAGCCTATCCCCATGAATGCTGCGGCGTGCTGCTGGGGCAAGATGACGCGAATGGAGTCCGCACGGTGACCTCGATGGCGCGCTGTGGCAACACGCGCACCGATTCGCCACAGAACCGCTACAATATCGATCCTCGCGAACTCGTGCGGATCCAGCGTGAAGGCCGTGACCGCGGCGAGGATATTATCGGCTTTTACCACTCCCACCCCGACCACCCGGCTCGCTGGTCGCAAACCGATCTCACCGAAGCCCACTGGATCGGCTGCTCCTACGTGATTACCAGCGTGGAGAAGGGGAAGGCGGCGATCACTAACTCGTTTGAACTCACCGGCTCCGACGAAGCGGACAAGAAGTTCATCGATGAGCCGGTCCAAGTCGGCTGAGAAGCTCTCATCGGCTCAGGAGGCTTCTGTTAACGTCGCGCCCCGGCCTTCGTCTATACTTCGGTGCTTCTTTCGCCGGCAGGAGGATTCATGCAAGTCTGGCCTTCTAAAACCTCCGTTCTTCTTTTAGCCGTTCCTGTTGTCCTGATTCTCTGCGCTGCAACCCAACCCAGTTCCGTGCCTGACGCAGTCTCTTCGGAGCTTGCCGCTCGTATTCAGAAAGTCGAAAATGGCATCCCGCCTATCCCCATCAGCGACGCTGGACCGCCGCTGCAGCTCAACCTCGAGCAGTTGATGCAAACCTACAAAGTGCCGGGGCTTAGCGTAGCCGTGATCGACAACTTCAAAATTGCCTGGGCCAAGGGTTACGGAGTCACCGAACCCGGC
>CAYOVU010000059.1:0-26821 GCA_964407505.1 uncultured Acidobacteriaceae bacterium
AGAGCTTCCACCATGCGACGCAGTCCATCGCTACGGTGGGGAGATTCCGATCATTGCTGGGGATTCGAATCGTTACCGGTTTACCGGCAAGGAACACGATGCGGAGACCGGACTCGACTTCTTCGGCGCGAGACACAACGCTTCCAGCATGGGGCGCTTCATGTCGCCTGATCCAGGTAAAATCGGGCTCAAACATCTGTCCGACCCACAGGGGCTAAATCGCTACTCCTACACCCGAAATAATCCTCTGCGATATGTGGATCCTGACGGAAAGGACTGGGAAACCGCTTGGAACGATATAAAGTCGTTCGTGAACTCGATTTACACCAAAGCGACTTTTGGTGTCGGTTTCGGAGGCGAGGCCAAGGTAGGGTCGGGAAAGGTCACAGCGGAAGCCAGCTCTACGGGAACGATCAAATTCGCAACTTCAGATAATGGAGGGGTAACCTTTACTAGGACGGTTGAGGCGAAAGCTGCAGCCGAGCCGGCGGGTGGTGGCGCTGCCGTCGGCGTTGCCGTCGGGACCTCCCAGGTGGACGCACGGATTAGCGACGGCCACGTCACGGGACAAGAGCCTGCCCAGCCAGTCGACGTGGGTCCCTCCGCGACGGCCGGGGCTGCGGACATCAACGTGTCGAAAGAAGAGGTAGGATTCGAGGATGTGCCTTGTGCGGGAGTTTGTGCCGGAGTTGGGCTTGGCGCTACGAGAGAGGGATGGTCAGCCCTGGGGGATGCGATCTCAAATGTCAAGAACGAAATCATATTACCGACGCCGCCACCGCCGCCGACTCCGCCACCGCCACAGTCGTCAACGTCGTCAGACGACGAGGAGTGACACCTGTTCGCATTGAGGAGAACAATCTTTCTGCGTTATTGACCAAATCGTGCCGCGCGTAAAGGCTAGATCGAAATGCTGAAGCGGATTCTCCTAGCAGGGTGGGTGCTGGCACTCTTGGGTGCCTTCCTAGTGGTCATGTTCCCGAATGCTGGTTGGAACCATACAGCCTCACAAGTCTTGTGGACGTTTAGCATAGCTTTAGTTGTTGCGACCTTCGGTTTTTGCGCGCTGATCGCGATCCGTCTTGTATCTAGACTGTTGAGGCCTCTCAGGCCATCACATGCCGAGACGCCACGACCGGCGACTTACTCTGGCAGGCCGTGGCGGCGGAAACTGGTCCTAGGTTTGCTAGCCATTCTCGCAATGGCAGTGTTTCTTGTCTCGCTGCTGGTATTCATCGAATACGAGATAAAGTCTTCGCAGGTGTACCAGAGATCTGTTGCCGAAGCGCGCACATCGTCGGAGGTCATCGAGATCATCGGTCAGCCGATCAACGTTGGATGGTTTAGCTCCGGCGAGATCACACAATCCTCCAACGGCACCGGGCAAGCGCGGCTGACAATTCCCCTATCAGGGTCAAAAGGAAACGGTGTACTAAAGGTCGAAGCAGGCCGTGTGGCTGGGAGGTGGCGATTTTCAATTTTGCAATTCATTTCTTCCGGACGAGCCCCGACGGTAGATCTTCTCAGTGGCGGACGCCGTGACTGAATCGTGACATGCCACGACTATTACCCACTTTACCGGCAAAGAACACGATGCGGAGACCGGACTCGACTTCTTCGGCGCTAGACACTACGCCTCGACCATGGGGCGCTTTATGACGCCAGACTGGGCGGCGAAGCCGACGAATGTTCCCTACGCGAGTTTCGGAAATCCGCAGAGCTTGAATCTCTACGGCTACGTCGAGAACAACCCGACCACGGTGGGCGACCTCGACGGCCACGACGGGGGCGGGCCAGACGCCTCTTGGCAGACGGACCCAAAAGCCAAGGCCAACGGGGTGCCGGCGCAAAATGCAGCAGCCGCCACCGTAGCCGCGCCTACCACGCTGGAGGAGATCGATGCGGTTGTTAAGCCCCTAGTGGATAGCGCCATAAGTGCGGGCGAGAAAGCCGGGAGCGCGCTCGTGGATGCGGGTGAAACGGCGCTTGGTGCAGTAGCTTTCGTGGTCACTGCAGGCGTTGGAAAGACAGGGGACAATGCCCACGATACACTCCACCCGGAGACCACGGATACAGCAGAACCGGAACCTGCAGCCGCAGCGGGAGGCAGCGGACAAGGAGTACGCGGGGGGAAGAAAGACAGAAGTCAGCAGGGCGTGGATGACCAACTGACTGACATTAAGCAGAACCAAGTGAACCTTCGGAAAGTAGGCCAGGGAGAAAAGATTAGGTCCACCAAAAAGTCCGAGCAAGCCCAAGATCACAAGAACAGTAGAATTACGAGTGCTGAGGACATTGAAAACCAGTGAAGAACCTGCCGGACATGTTAGAGGAGATGAGCCGCACCGATAGCGCGGAGGAGTTCCAACAGTTACGCGAAATTCTTGAACCTGAAATCGTTAGGGGGCATGACCCGATCTTGCTCTGGCGCATGGGCCAAGTTTACCGCCACCGGAAAATCTGGCAGGACGCCGACAGGATTCTGCACGAGGCAATCAAATGGGGCCCCTCGATGCCCGAACCGTATCGCGATTTGGGACTACTCTACATACACCGGGACGATCTTCCGTGGGAGGTCAGCCTTGGGCGCGCGAGGGATGTTCTAGAGAAGGGGATGCGGGTGGAGAAGATCAGCAATGAGCCCTCCGCCATTACCCACGCGCTGTTAGGCAGAGTCCTTGAGTCTCTAAGCAATCCAGAACGTGCCGAAGCCGAACTTCGAAAGGCCCTTGAGATCGATCCTCACTACGAGGAAGCTCAATACAACCTTGCAATGCTCCTCGATGACTCTCGCAGAAAAGAAAAGCTCAAACTGCTAGAGCAAAGTATAACGGAAGACCCCAACTACTTCGTCGCGCTGCGTGACCTTGGGTTCGAACTGGTAAAGGCCAAGCGGCTAACTGAAGCGGAGGACTATTTGAACCGTGCATTAGGTCTGGATGCGGAGGACGTCTCTCTTCGTTGGTACCTGGGACAGCTCAAATGGATGCAGCAGGATATCCCGTCTGCTGAGTTACACTTCAGGAAGGCGGTAAGTCTTGATCCAGGGAACAGCGAGTCGCACAGACTTCTCGGTCGATTCTATCAGTACAATGACCGAATCGAAGATGCGAACCGCGAGTTGTTCTCCGCAATAGAGCTGAACCCGAGCGATGAGGGTTCGATCTCAGCGTATCTGAAGTTTTTGGGAGAGTTTGAGGACCGGGCCTTTGCCGCGAGCCTGTACTCCGCCGCCAAGCAAACTACGCTGTTGCCGCAGCAGTGCCTTGTGGAACTAGAAAGCAGGGCGTTCCCTCAATAGCGAAACACTAAGGCCGAACGCCCAAGACCCTAGAGATACCCACGCCAGCAACTTCCCTGCCGCGGGGGCTGGCCTACCTTTGCAGCGCCACGACTGAGGCTGCCCAATCCTCGCGCACTTTGCGAGGGTGGGCACGATGCTGCGGTGAGCTTCCACGGTTTCACGCTACAATGCGGACTGCGCAACAACTACTTCTACGACGCCGAGAACCGCATCGTCCAAGTGAACGGCACCATGGGACAATGCTCCAGGGCAACCGCGTGTTACGTTTATGATGCCGAAGGGCATCGTGTGCGGGCCACGGTGAATGGTCAACCAATGAGCACTGTTCAGGAAGTCGAGACCACGATTCTTGAAGCCGTCCGCGAGTATATAGGCGGCCACTCCAAAAGGCTGGGTGAACTAGGTCTCGTGTACGAAATCTCGATTTCCCGGAGCTCATCTGATTCGGGGGGCTACAGGTCGGAAGTGCTGGTCGAGTTCAGCGACGAAAACGGGCCGTGGGACATGTTGGAGTTTGAAGTGACCAGGCGGGAGCTTGTGGTGTCAATTGACGACGTCGGGAAATGGCTTCCCGAGGCATTCAGCAGCGTGGTTTCGCGCCGCCAGGAGGAGGCCCCTGACAGCGGCCAGACTATCGTCCACTAGGGCGGGCACTTTGGTTCTGGGGGCCGGCTGTGATCTTTCAACACGTTATTCCCGAAAAGTGAATAGTCCATTCGAGCAACACAGGCCTAGGCAACAGCTACTTCTACGACGAGGGCTGGCCCATCTTTGCTGGCAGGCGGAGCACCCGATCCCCATGCGCATGACATTGGGCGCCCTCCCGACGGTTCCGCTCCGACCGATGCCGACCTCGGGCCTTAGCGACCTGTCCAACCGGGTGATCCACAGCCACAGCGACAACAGGGGCAACAGCAGTTGCAGCAGCAACAGGTGCAGCCACAGCTGCAACAACAGCAGTTGCAGCAACAACTGAATGACACTAGCACGGCCCGGAGGATCAGGATTAAGGTGAGCCGATTGCGAGCAAAGATGTAGTTTTCGTGAATGGAAGGTGCAGGCCATGAAGAGGTACAGTCAGTTTCACGACGGCTATTTTGAAGGACTATGGATCGATGGCACAACTGTGCATGTGTACCTGAGTACTTTAGAGAAGGAACGATTTATCGCTGTGGCTGAGGGAACCGTCGCGTTAGCTGCGGGCGGCTTCAGATTGGGAAATCTAGTCTTTGACGTTGTGACGCGTGATCGTGACGAGATAGTGTTACGCGACATTGAAGAGTTGTACAGTCTGCAGGACGGCCCTGCAGGGGAGGCTCAAGGCGATCGACTACTTAGCAAGGCACGGCAAGAGGGGATGACACTTCTGGAAACTACCTCCTCTTACGGGGCTACGTGCATGGTCCTGGCCAACTCCGTAGGGCTCCTAAAACGAAATGAGTGGTTGGCAAGGTATCTCAGAGGCACAGTTAGGTAGCAGATTTGCCAGGCAGCGACGACTGAGGCTGCCCGATCCTCGCGCTTTTTGCGAGGGCTGGCACGATGCCGCAGTGAGTTCCCATGAATAGTCTTTCGTTCGTATGGGCGGGCAAGACTTCGCTCGCTACTGAACTGAGCAAGCCTCTTAAGGGGATTTCCATTGAATTTGAACCTCATGGGTGGCCAATGTTTACGACTCTCTGGAGACAAGATGGAACTGGCCTGAGATTGTATTCGCAAATGCACGACGTCGCGGAACGGAGAGAGGTTGGAGTGCTGCAGTTCGAGTATGTGTCGTCGCCCAAGGACAACGAAACCACAGTGGACCTAGCGAGCGCATTCAGCCGCCAAGTTACAGCATGCAAACTAGTCATTAAAGAGTCGGGCGTAAGCGCGGAGTCAGGAGTCGTGCTGGAAGGGGACGAGGGGACCAAATAATAATTGTCGCCAGCTCGAATCCCTACTTTCTTGCTTTGGACGGGATTCTGTCCGCACCCCACATTTTTGAACCTGAGTATCCGATTGATCGTTACGAGCGCGTTCCTATCACATGACGGCGGGTAGTCCATTCAAGCCACCCTCTGGCTTATTGACCAAATCGAGCCGCGCGTAAAGGCTAGATCGAAATGGGGGCTGGCACCGCATTGCCTGTCCCGCCAGCCCCGCCGCCACCATCCACCGGGTCAGGAGATAGCGATGATGACTAGGGCCGAGAATCCGGCGCTTGGGGGGGCCGGCAGCTATGGCTAGACAGCCTACAGTATTGATCTCAGTTGTGCTGGGCATAGGTTGTCTAGTGCTGCTGTTCGTGATGCTCGTGAACAGGAAGACCGGCCAATCGCTGGCTGAAAACCGCACAGGTCCATCCATGAGTGTAAAGCGAATGCCTAATTGCGAATGGCTAATTGCTGGCTGCTAAAAGCTATCTTCACATCAGCCACAGCGCATCCACGTCTACAATCACCTGCGTGCGCGGAATCTTGTGCGCGGTCGCATAGGCCAGCATCGCGCGCAACGTAGCGTTGAGTTTTTCGCGGCTGGGTGATTTCAGCACGAAGTGATAACGATAGTCGCGTTTGAGTCTTAAGATGGGCGCAGCCGCCGGTCCAAGCACGCGCACGCCATCGTGGCGGTTTTGATCAAACCATTTCCCGAGCGTGCCCGACCATTGCAGCGCTTCATCAAGTTTGTTGCTTCGAATCAGAACGTTGGCCAGCGCCGAGAACGGCGGATAGTGCATCCAGCTGCGGAAGCGCAACTCTTTTTCGTAGAATCCGGCAAAATCATGGCGCGCGGCGTATTGCACTGCGTAGTGATCCTGAAAATAAGTCTGCAGAATTACTTTGCCCGGAGACTGCCCGCGCCCCGCCCGGCCGGCAACTTGCGTCAGCAACTGGAAGGTTCTCTCGGCCGCGCGGAAGTCCGGTAGTCCCAGAGCGCTGTCGGCGCCGACCACTCCAACCAGGGTGACCCCGTGAATGTCGTGTCCCTTGGCGATCATCTGTGTGCCGACCAGACAATCGAGTTCGCCCTCGCTGAGCGCGTTCAGCGTGCGCTCGAAATCCTCCTGCCCGCGAACTGTGTCCCGATCAAGACGCGCAATGCGCGCCTGAGGAAACATCCCATGCAACAACTCCTCTAGCTTCTCCGAACCCGTGCCCAGAAAATAAACGTACTCGCTGCCGCAATGCACACACGCTTTGGGCACCGGCGCAATGTATCCGCAATAGTGGCAAACCATTTTGTGCTCACGTTTGTGATGGGTCAGCGCGATGGCGCAGTTCTGGCATTCGAGAGTTTTCCCGCAAGTGCGGCACAGCACCACCGGAGAATATCCGCGCCGGTTGAGCAGCACTATGACCTGCTCTTTGCGATCGAAGCGCTCTTTGATTTCCGCCGCGAGCTTTCGCGAGATAACTTCCTCTTGCCCGGTTTCCTGGAATTCCTGGCGCATGCCGATGATTTCGACCTCCGGCAGCAGTCTCTGCTCCACGCGGTCCGGCAATTCGACGAGCGCATATTTACTTTTCTTGGCGTTGTAATAAGACTCGAGCGATGGCGTGGCCGAGCCCAGAACCGCAACTGCGCCCGCCATTTTGGCCCGCACCACGGCGATATCGCGCGCGTGATAGCGTGGCGTTTCTTCCTGCTTGTAAGACGAATCATGCTCTTCGTCGACGATGATCAACGCGAGACCGGCGACCGGCGCGAAGACTGCGGACCGCGTTCCGACGACCATTCGCGCCTCGCCGCTCTTAATGCGGTGCCACTGCTGGGCCCGTTCTTTATCGGATAACGCCGAGTGCAGGATGGCGACTTCGTCACCGAATGTCTGGTGCAGATCAGCTGCAACAGCGGGCGTGAGACCAATTTCAGGCACGAGCAGAATCGCCGAACGGCTAGCCTCAAGAACCGACCGCATGCCTGCAAGGTAAACCGCAGTCTTCCCCGAACCGGTTACACCGTGCAAAAGCATACCCGCAAATTTTCGGCTATCGACCGCTTCTCGCAAGCGCTTCAAAGCGGCTTGCTGCGCTGGATTCAGATCGAAGGCGACTCGTAATGGGCGTAGATTGCTTCGTGAAACCATGAAGTCCGCAGTCTCTTCAATTATTTCAACCAGCCCACGCTTGACCAGGGTGCTGAGCGTGCTTCGCGGGACGTCGAGTGCTTGCAACGTCTCCACGGGAACTCGGCCTCCGGATGCGGCCAGCGTTTCGACAAGCTGTTGCTGATTGTTGTTCAGCTTGCCCTCCGCGGACTTCAACACGGCGATCTTTATTTTTCGCGTGGCATCCTGAATGTTGGAAACGTCTTCGCGGGCGATCCATTTCTTCCGCACCAGGCCCGTCAAGATCAACTTCGAGGCGCGAGTCGCGGAGCGCAGGGTCTCTTCGCGGACTGGCGAAGTCTCTTCCACTGCAGCATCTTGCGCAGCCAGATAATCCAGCACGCGAAACTCTGCGGCTTGCTCGTCCGGAGTGCGCCGCGAACGTGCGGATGATCCCGACACTCCAGCTAGATGCAGAGCCAATCGACCTTCTTTTGTGATGCTGTAAGCAATGCTGCGCTTGAACTCAGCATTGAGCGGCAGCATGGTACGAAAGACTTCGCCGAGCGGGGCGAGATAATAATCCGCAATCCAGCGCCCGAGACGCAGGAGTTGTGGGTCGAGCACAGGCGAGACATCGAGCACTCTAAGAATCGATTTTGTTTTGACGGATGGTTTGCGATCATGCAGTTCGACGACGACGCCGGTCATGCGCCGCAAACGAAAAGGAACGAGCACCCGGCCGCCCACCACCGGCGCGGCTTCGCCGGGGACCTGGTAAGTGAAGACCATGTCGAGCGGCACGGGCAAGGCGACGTCGCAGAACTGGGGCATCGGCGAAAGGGCTAGTGTAAACGTTTCAACCAGCCCTCTGCGATTCGGAGGAAGCCGCTAACAGGCTACGTAAAGAAATGAGCGCAGCGATCGTGAGGACAACAATTCCTGCAACCGTCCAATTGTCCCGGCAAAGTTATCGGCCGGAGGTGGCCAGATTCCTCTAGCAAAAGCTCTAACGAAGGGACCCGGAGCCGTGAGGTAGAGATTGAGCGGAAAGCAGAGCAGACACGCGAGAAGAGAAATCCCAGAAGCAAGGCGTAGGTAGAAAAAAGTGAGCGGCAGGGCCGCCGCGAACAGAAGCACCCCGATATCGTGCAGATCAAGCAGGGAACCGGTGAAGCGCGCGCCGCTGAACTCCGTCCCTTCAAAAGCCACCCCAAATTTCCAAAGCACGGCCGCCGGTACAAGGCATGCAGATGCCTGCCAGAGCGAAGCCGCGCTAGGTTTTTTCATCCTGCCTGTGAACCTTTGTTGGGCGAAGGTACAATGCCCAGATACTTCATCACCATCTGCAAATCCTTCCACGCTTCGCCCTTCTGACGCGGATCGCGCAGCAGGAACGCTGGATGATACGTGACAGCCAATCGCGCGCCCGGCCAGGAGCGATCGCTGCCCACGGGTTTGAAATCGTACCAGCGGCCGCGCAGTTCGGTCATGGGCGCATTCATCGCCAGCAGATTCTTGGCGGCAGTCGCGCCTAATGCGACAAGAACCTTTGGCTTGATCACCGAAATCTGACGCATGAGAAACGGAGAACAGGTTTCCGCCTCGTCGCGTTCCGGTTGCCGATTTCCCGGTGGACGGCATTTGACGATGTTCGCAATGTAAACATCCTCGCGCCGCAGGCACATGGCCTTGATCATATTGTTAAGCAACTGGCCGGCGCGGCCCACAAAAGGTTCGCCCTGCGCATCTTCGTCGGCGCCCGGGCCTTCGCCCACGAACATTAACTCAGCCCGCGGATTGCCTACGCCGAAGACGATTTTGGTTCGGCCTTTATGGAGTTTGCAGCGGGTGCAGTCGCCGAGATCTTCGCGAATCAATTTAAGTGCGGCGACGGGGTCGGACACTCCGTACTCCGGCTTGGGAGTGAGGATTTCAAAAATGTTGTCCTCGATGGCGTTGGTGATGACAGCGGATTTTCTGGCGGACATTTCCTCTCGCAATTCTGATTGGGGTAAATACGTTGAAGACACGAACGCTGGCGTGGATTCGATAGCCGGCTCAGTTTCCATGAGCCGCGAAGGCCCCGGCTCGCGCCGGTAGAAATCGTAGATGCCCAACTCGTGGTAGTAGCGGACGCGTTCGGCGAGGGCGCGCCGCAATTCCGGGCCGAGGGTGCGCACCACTCCTTACTTCTCCACGTCAAAATAAATCTTGGTTGTCGCGCGATACAGCACAACCTTCGCACCCCCCAGCTGCATATCGAACGAGTCGACATGCGCCCACTTGATGCCGCGCACAGTCTTCGCTGCTTCGGCAACCGCGGCCTCGGCCGCCTTGGCAAAGCTCTCCTTGGACGTTCCAATCACTTCGATAATCTTCTGAGTCATCCAACGCTCCTTAAGAAAGTTTGAACGAATTGTACGCCCGTGGCCAATCCATTTGCAGCGAGCAACGGTCTCACCCTCGGCAATTCAATTCTGTGGAGAGACTTGACTCAGATTTTCACCGAAGCCTTGCGGAGATCGCGAATCCGCACCACCTGATTGAGAACGCGCTGGGCCACTTCCCATTTGGTGGTCTCGGGAACTTCGACGACTTCGTCATGGGTAATGATGGTCACTTCGTTGCGATCGGAGTCGAAGCCGATGCCTTCG
Source organism: uncultured Acidobacteriaceae bacterium (assembly GCA_964407505.1). Classification (GTDB taxonomy): domain Bacteria; phylum Acidobacteriota; class Terriglobia; order Terriglobales; family Acidobacteriaceae; genus Sulfotelmatobacter. The sequence goes on from CAYOVU010000059.1 coordinate 9,992, forward strand.
CGGGAGATGTCGTTTACTACGATGCCATCGAGATGTTTCGCCGCAAGCTTTTGACGGGCATTTTCGAGGACGTTCTCGGTTTCGGCGGCGAAGCCAATAATAATCTGCGACTGCTTGCGCCCGGAAATTTCTTTCAGGATATCAGCGGTTGGTTCGAGTTCGAGCGCGATCGGCCCCTTGCGCTTGATCTTCTGTAAGGAAGCCGATTTTGCGCGGTAATCGGAAACCGCGGCGGTCTTGATGACGATGGAGGCCTGGGGCAAAAGATCAAGCACCGCATCGCGCATCTGCTCAACCGATTCCACACGAGTAACCTCGGCCGCGCCCGGTGGCGTGAGAGCGGTTGGACCACTCACCAGCAACACACGCGCCCCGCGGCGCAGGGCTGCCTCCGCTACGGCATATCCCATGCGCCCGCTGGAGCGGTTCGAGATGTAACGTGCCGGATCGATCTTCTCGCGCGTAGGCCCGGCAGTGATCAGAATGGTTTCGCCCACGAGATCCTGAGCCGCGCCCAGCGATTCCAGAAGCGCCGCGACGATAGTTTCATTCTCGGCGAGCCTTCCCGAGCCAGTCATGCCGCACGCGAGATATCCCGAGCCAGGTTCGACGACCTTCACGCCGCGTTGCCGAAGAATTTGCAGATTCGCTTGCGTCGCGGGATGATTCCACATGTTGACGTTCATCGCAGGAGCGACCACTACGGGAGCAGTCGTGGCCAGATAAAGCGTCGCGAGAAAGTCGCTAGCGATCCCTTGCGCGAAGTGAGCTAGAACATCGGCAGTAGCAGGAGCGACCAGCAGAGCGTCAATCGATTGCGCCACGGCAATGTGCTCGATCGCCGAATCGATATTAGCTGTCTGCTCCTCGCCCGACGAAAACATCCCAGTGATTACTTTCTCGCCGGAGAGCGCAGCGAAGGTGAGTGGGCGAACAAACTCCTGAGCCGCACGCGTCATGATGACTTGCACGCGTATGCCGCGGTCTTGCAGCAGCCGCACGATCTCGGCTGCCTTGTAAGCCGCGATGCCACCCGTTACTCCGAGAGCAACTTTCATTTTTGCTCGACTGGTTTTCTCGAGTCGTGCTTTGGAGCGCAGCGTCCTTAGGCGTCTTGCCCGAAAGCCTTATCCAATTCTTCGGCTGCTTGTTCCGCGGCGCTTCGAGTTTCAGGGATCTCCCACTTCACTTTGCCCGCGCGAATTTCATCCTGTGCAATGCGGCAAGGTTTGCGGGAATTGGTTTGGACCACCGGCGGGGCTCCCGATTGGAGTTGGCGGGCGCGCCGGGCTGCCACCAGAATATAACGATAGTTGCTGTCGAAGCCGTCGATCAATTTCATGGTTTCTCCCCCCTTGAAACCGGGATACACGATTTTGATTTCCGAAAGTGGATGTGCTTCGTTCTTCGCCAGGGAAGCCAAGAACTGCTCTCCTATTTTCCCACGAAACTCAAGCTTACGGGGACTAGCACCCTGAAATAAGGTTACGTCGGATTAACTCTCCCGAGTTCGCAGGCCGGCCGAAACGAATCCAGAATCTGTTTTATCCGGCTCCGCATGTTAGCCAAGCGGCAACGCTCGGCTGCAGCCACCGTTTTAGCTTCCTCCTCGGAGAGCTTTTTACCCGCACGAACCAGTCGTTCGCCCCGCACCACGGCCCGCAACAGATCGATCGAATCCTCGAGCTGGTCGTTGATGAGAATGTAGTTATATCTCTGATAGTTCTCAATCTCTCGAGTGGCCGCGTCCAGCCGGCGCTGGATCACCTCTTCGCGATCTTCGCTGCGCTTGCGCAATCGCTCTTCCAGTGTCTTCCGATCCGGAGGCAGAATGAATATGCTCGTGGCATCCGGCAGTTTTCCCTGAATTTGTTCCGCTCCCTGAACGTCGATATCGAGCAAAAGGTCGCGTCCTTTCTGCTCAGCTTCGCGCAGAAAACGGCGCGCCGTCCCATAATAATTTCCAAACACGTCGGCATGTTCGAGGAACGCGTCTTCTCGAATCATCTGTTCGAACTCCGGGCGCGAGATGAAATAATACTGCCGGCCATTCGCTTCACTGCCGCGTGGAGCACGCGTGGTGTAGGAAATTGAAAACTCGAGGTCGCTGACCGATTTCAGGATTTCATTGACCAGCGTCGATTTTCCCGAGCCGGACGGGGCTGAAATGATGTAGACGATTGGTTTGTGAACCGGAGAACTCATTCCAGGTTCTGCACCTGCTCGCGAGATTTTTCGATCTCGGCCTTCATGATGAGTCCAGCCTCGGTGATTTTCAATGCCTCGCCCGCCAGCCCGGACGTCTTCGAAAGTAAAGTGTTGGCCTCGCGATTCATTTCCTGCAGCAGGAAGTCGAGCTTCTTCCCGACTTCGCCAGACTCGTCTAGTAAGCCCAGAAAATGCTGAACATGATTTTCCAGGCGCACGATTTCTTCTTGAATATCGCTGCGGTCAACCAGCAGCGCGGCTTCCTGCAGCACACGTTCTTTGTCGCTGCTGGAGCCGAGCAATTCCTGAATGCGCGCCTGCAGCCGCTCCAAATAACTATGCAACATGTTGCGCCGGTGCTGTTGCACCATGGTAACGGCTTCCAGCAAATGCGCCATGCGCTGGCGCAATTCGCGTTCCACACCGCGCCCTTCCAGTTCGCGCATCTGCTTCAAACGTTCGAGCGCTTCGCCGATCGCCAACATCACCGCCGATTCAATCTCTTTATCTTCGGGTTCGCTGGGCGCATCAAGCGCTCCGGGAATGCGCAGGATTGCGTTGAGGTCCGGCTCCGATACAACTTGGAACTCGCTGGCAGCCTTCCGGAACGCGGCAATGTAGGCGCTGACCAGCGATCGATTGAGCGCCAACGCTTCGCTGCTTCCGCGCTCCAGGCTCAGCGTAACTTCCACATGTCCTCGCGCGATCTTCTCTTTGAGCAGGCGGCGCAACTGCATTTCCAGCGAGTCGGAGCCCGAGGGCAAACGAAAATGCAAATCGAGAAAGCGGTGGTTTACCGATTTCAGAGAAAGCGAAAAAGCCAGGTGCCCGTTGCTCTGCGCGGCGGAAGCCGCGGATGCCGGATCTCCAGCCGCGGAACCGGCGCTTCTCCCGGCTCTGCGGATCAGTTCGCCTTTCACCTGGGCGAAACCCGTCATGGAGCGAATAGGCATACGTGAATTTCCAAATCGCTGGCGGCCGATGTCAGCTGGGTTGCGCCGGCTCCAGTTTCTGCTCGAAATCGGCAAACTGCAACTCGTACAAGCGCCGGTACGTGCCGAGCTTCGCCATCAAATCCTCATGAGCACCGATATCGGAGATCGCGCCATTTTCGATCACCGCAATGCGGTCGGCGCGGCGCACCGTCGAAAGCCGATGTGCGATCACAAACACGGTGCGGCCACTCATCAGATTATGCAACGCGGATTGCACCAGCGCCTCCGACTCGCTGTCGAGCGCCGACGTGGCCTCATCCAGAATCAAAATCGGTGCGTTCTTCAAAATCGCCCGAGCAATCGCGATGCGCTGCCGTTCCCCACCGGAAAGTCGCACGCCGCGTTCGCCGATCACTTCATCGTAACCCGCGGGCAGCGCTTTGATGAAATCGTGCGCCAAAGCGGCCCGGGCCGCGGTCTCGACGGCTTTGAGTGGAACGTTCGGTTGGCCATAGGCAATATTATTGCGAACCGTGTCATTGAATAAAACCGTTTCCTGCGTAACGATCCCCACTTGTTCGCGCAACGAGGCAAGAGTTACGTCGCGCACATCATGACCGTCAATCAGCAGCCGCCCATCGGTCGCATCGAAGAAACGCGGGATAAGGTGAACCAGCGTGCTCTTGCCCGAGCCACTCGATCCGACGATCGCCACAACCTCTCCGCGGCGAACTTCAAGCTTGATATCGTGCAGCACCCGAGCCTCGGCTCCCTCGCCGCCGTAAGTGAAGCTCACGTGATCGAATTGGACGTTCTTTGAGAATGGAGGCAAACGCCGGGCATGGGGCTTCTCGCGGACATCATCTTCGATGTCCATGAATTTGAAAATTTCGCTGGATGCGCCCAGGGCTTGCTGGAAATTATTGTTGAACTGCGCGAACTTGCGAACCGGATTGTAAAGACTGAAGACCGCCGTAATAAATGCCACAAAAATTCCAGGCGTCATCTCGCCGTGCTTCACCTGTTCGCGGCCCAGGTTCAGCAGCAGCGCGATTCCGATCACGCCAAAAATATCCATCAGCGGTGAACTGATTGCCGTCGCGGCAACCGAGCGCAGATTGGCGCGAAACAGGCGGCGCGCCGCTCCGCGAAATCGCAGGATCTCCCACTTCTCGCTGTTGAAGGCCTTTACGATGCGGTTGCCGGTAATGGCCTCGTGCAGGATATTCTGGATCTCGGCCAGTTTGTCCTGTCCTTGCCGCGTCGTGCTGCGCACTCGGGACCCAATCTTGCGCGAGGAATAAACGATCACGGGAACGAACAGCAACAGCACCCAGGCGAGCTCTCCGCCGAGAATCACAACGACCGCGGCCACCGACAGAAAGGTAAAAAACTGCTGCAAGAACTCCGCCAACACCGTGGACATAGCGTACTGCACGCGCTCGATGTCATTGATGATCGCCGAGAGCAGCGTGCCCGTGGTGTACTTGGAAAAAAACGCCGCCGACCGCCGCATGATCGCGTTGTAAAGATCGTCGCGCAGGTCCGTGATCATGCCGAAGCCGGCATGGTTGATCAGGTATGTTCCCGCGTAATCGAAAATCCCTTTGAGGATGGTGGAACCGACCAGCGCAACCGCCACCATGTTCCACGCATTGGTAAAGCGCGAAGGCACCAATTGCTGCAGGTAAACCGCGTGGTGCGTAACCGGAATCACGAACAGTTGGATATCTTTCGATCCAGTGGAGGGATTTAGCACGCGGTCAAATATCGGGCGAATCAACAAAAACTTGAACGCGTCGAGCGCTCCCACTAGCGCCATGAGCAGCACCGAACAGAGTATCTGCCACCAATAAGGAAGCGCGTAGCGAACCAGCCGCATCAGTTGGCGCATACAACTCCGAGCAGGCCGAAGCGGCTTACTGGCGGCGGCGTAGGCATGAGATGCAAGGGCTTTATTTTACTGCGATTGGTGATGGTTTGTCGTTGACTGGATTGGTGTCCGACTACGGGTTCGCATGCTCCCCTGCTTTGAAGTCCGGATGTCTCCGGCGAGCCAGCGCGCCTCTACTTTGGCATATCCCGATGCGCGACCTTCACCTTATATCCCGCTTTGTGCAGGCTCTTTCCGACCTCCTCGGCAATCATCACCGAACGGTGCTGGCCGCCAGTACAGCCAAAGCTGATGGTGAGGTAGCTCTTGCCTTCGCGAACGTAATGCGGCAGAAGGTAAACCAGCAGATCGGAAATACGGCGGATGAATTCTTTCGTCTGCGGAAACGATCGGATGTATTTCGCCACCCGCGGATCGCGCCCGGTCAGCGGCCGGAATTCAGGCACGAAGTGCGGGTTCGGCAAAAAACGAACGTCGAAAACCAGATCCGCCTCTTCGGGTACACCGTGGCGGAAGCCAAAGCTCACGCACGAAACCAGAATACTTTTCTCCGACGATTGTTCGCGGAAGCGCTGCGTCACGTGGGCGCGCAGTTCATGGACGTTAAACTTGGAGGTATCGATGACAATATCGGCCAAGGCGCGAATGCTCGCCAGGTGCTTTCGTTCCGCCTTCAGAGAAGCCTGCACTGGTTCATTCGTACCCAACGGATGAGGGCGACGCGTCTCGCTGAAGCGCCGCATCAAAACCGCGTCAGAGGCTTCCAGGAACGCGACCTTGGTCGGAATCATGCGCCGTACCGCTTTCAGAATTCCTGGCAGCAGATCGAGCTTGGAACCTTCACGCACATCCACTACCAGTGCCGTGCGGCGGATCTCGCTCGATTGCAGGGCAACCTCAGCGAATCGCGGAATCAGTTCGACGGGAAGATTATCGACGCAGTAATAGCCAAGGTCCTCGAAGGCCTTCAGCACCGATGCCTTGCCGGAACCGCTCATGCCGGTGATGATTACGAGCTCCGCGGAATGCGCGGGGTCATGTCCGGCGGCGTGCGTTATTTTCTTCTTCCGACGCGGAAGTGCGGGCTTTGCGGATGTGGGTGATTTCCGCGGCGTCATCCACTGGATACTAGCACCGAAGGCGGGATTCTTCTTAACCACGTTTCCGATTTGTCTAAGCGCCGCCCGGACAGGTAAGCTATGTCGCCATGAAGAAGTTTCAAGAACTCACGGAACGCGAAGTTCTGGCCCTGGCAATTTCTCTGGAGGAAGAAGACGAACGCGTCTACTCCGATTTTGCCGAGGGATTGCGCCAGGACTATCCTGCGTCAGCTGCCATGTTCGAAGGCATGCGCGAAGAAGTATCCGGGCACAGGCGCCGCCTGATCGAACTCTACCGCCAGAAATTTGGCGAACATATTCCCTTGATCCGGAGGCAGGACGTGCGCGGATTCGTCGAACGCCCAGCTCTGTGGCTGATTCGCCCTTTGCGGATCGAGGCGGTGCGCAAGGAAGCCAGCACGATGGAAGCCGAAACGCGCCGATTTTATGAGAAAGCTGCGGCACGCACTCAGGATGCCGGCATACGGCAATTGCTCGACGATCTGATTAACGAAGAACGTGAGCACGAAGAACGCGCCCAGGAACTGGACAAAGAGAAGCTTCCTGCCAGTGTGAAAGCCGATGAAGAGTTGGCGCAGCGCCGGCTCTTCGTCCTGCAGATCGTTCAGCCGGGATTGGCCGGCGCTATCGACGGTTCTATCTCCACGCTTGCTCCCGTATTCGCCGCTGCATTCGCCACCCAGAAGCCTCACGATGCGTTGCTCGTCGGCCTAGCCGCATCGGTAGGCGCCGGAATCAGCATGGGATTTACCGAGGCGCTCTCCGATGACGGCAGTCTCACAGGCCGCGGCCATCCCTGGGTACGTGGCGTGATCTGTGGCTTAATGACGGCTTTGGGCGGAATCGGACACACGCTGCCGTTCCTCATCAACAATTTTCGGATGGCGTTGTGGGCCGCGGGAGTAGTCGTAATCATCGAACTAGGCCTGATCACTTGGATCCGCCGCCGCTATATGGATACACCCTGGGTTTCCGCCGCGCTCCAAGTCGGCCTGGGCGGCGTCCTCGTGTTCATCACAGGTGTGCTGATCGGAAGTTCGTAGTGATCGGTCTTAGGTCCCAGGTGCTAGGTGTTTGGCGTTAGCACCTGAAACGGACCCCGAAACCCAAGACTCGAGACCTGAAACTCGAGACCTAGGACCTGAAACCCGAGACCCAAGACCCAAGACCTGGCCCTCTACGGCTGCGTCTCCAGCGGGTGCTTACTCTTCTCGTAGAATTCGTTCTGCAACTTAAGGCTGACATCATCGGCCTTCACCGCACGGATGGCCTTCTCCAACGTATCGATCCACCAATCCATCTGAAATTTGCCCAGCTCCTGAGTTGCCGCCGAACCGTCGCCGGAATAGTGATTGGGAAAGCGCGCATACCACCAGATTCCGGTGTAAACATCTTCCGGAAGATTCTGCCGGTGCTGATCCGCGCCGGATTCCTGGTTCGCCCGGTCAAGGTGAACCGTGTCCGGCCGCGAGATCATCATCTTCGAAGTTTCGCTCTCTCCAGCGTGCATGTCGATGGAAGTTTTCTTCGGCGGACCGCCAGTCTCCGGCGAGCGCCGGTCGAACACATACACCACGTAATCGTGCGGCTTGTCCAACTGCGTTTGCGCAAAGTACGGGAGCAAACTCTCGTTGCCGCCGTGTCCGTTGACGATCATCACTTTCTTGCATCCGTTGCGCGCCATCTCGTCGGTAGTTTCCTGCAGCAGCGCAAGTTGCAGATCGCGGCTGTAGGCGACGGTTCCCGGTTCGTGGCGAGCCTCGGCAATCTGTCCAAAATAATACTCAGGGAAAACCACGGCATATTCCCGCTCGGCGGCGTGCAGCGCGGCGTAACGAACATCCAGCAAATCGGTGCCCAGCGGTAGATGCGGTCCATGTTTCTCGAGGATGCCAAACGGCAGCAAACAAACTCCCTGCGAGCGGTGGATGCCCTCGCGAAAGTCCGCCGCCGTGAGTTCTTCCCAATGGACGGAAAGCTTCGCCTGCGCAGGCGCGAGACCTCGCGCGAAACAAGCAATCAGGATTGTCAGCAGGACCAGAAAGAACATCGACCGCGTGGGAGCGTTCATAAGCGAGTTTCCTCGCCGCGAATTCTAGCACCGAGGCAGCGTCATAGAAAAAGCTGCGCCCGATAAATCCGCGCCGCCGGAAAGCCGAGAACCTGCCCTGAGCTTGTCGAAGGGCGGCAGTCCCCACATTAGAAGCCGAGGCGGGCCTTCGCCCGCCCCACGCAACCATCCCAACTACTTCAGAAAAACTTCCTGCAGCAACTCCGAGCTGATGGTTTCGCGGTACTCGCCGCGCTTTTCGTTGATCTGCTGCGCTTGCGACTTCCCGCCTAGGATCTTGTCTCGCACGGCCTCCATTTTCGCGGCGATGCCATCCATGGCGGCGTGGTTTTTGTACTCGATGGCGATGCAGAGGTCCCAATCTTCGGGGGTGGCCTTAGTTTCCTTCAGAAAAACCTTGTAGTCCACGATCGTGCCTTGCTGTTTCAAGTCCTCGTAAATGGGTTTGGCGGACTTACGCAAGCTGGTGAGGTATTCGTCCATGTGCGTGGGCTTCACGCGGATCAACGTTACGCGCCACACCGGACCCTCGGTGTAATGCTCCTGAGCGAACAACGCAGGCGCCAGCAACAACAGAAAAACGACTAGACCGCACAGCTTCTTCATAGTCATCTCCTGAACTGAGTGAGTTAACGGCCAGAGGATCATACGCTCGGTTGAGTAATGTGAGAAAACGATTCGCGGCTACGGAAGCATGTGTGGTTCAGCAATGCTGCTGGCATGCAGGCGATTTCTCGTGTCGCCGGACGAATCGTCCGGCCTGGCATTTGCGGGGGAGGGTTTTGCTCGCTCGAAATTTTGATCGCGGATTGAAGCTCTACGCTTCGCTCAGGATTGAGGTTGCCCCCGCACCGGAACCAGCGCCATGATTTCTTTGTCGATCGTCCCCGCGCGCGAGAAATTCTCGAGTTTGATAACAAGGGCGTGACTGACTTCCTGCCCTTTTGCCACCACCAACATTCCCGCATGAGTTCTGATCTCCTGCTGCAGGATCATCCCGGTCGTAAGTTTTGACGTTTGAACCTTGTGCAGTTCCATCTTGGCGCCCACCGTTTTGATGCCCACCAAGGCTTCGACCATCTTCGGGTCAAACTCGGTTGGCCGGCAGCGAAGGCTGGCAATCGACTGCTCATCCGACGTGCCCTTCATCCTGAGGTTGTCAAAGGCAATTGCAAGTTTGAGGACGTTGGCACCAAAAACGATGTCTGCTGCAGGCGAGGCCGGTGCATCAGGGCCTTTGGCAATAAGTTCCCTGGCAAATTGTTGACTGATCATCCAGGCAACAGGCTCAAGCCGGGGAATATTGACGAGGAGGTCTCTGGCGATTTGGGGATGAGCTTCGAACCGTGCCTGATTTTCAGGGGAGAGAGACTCCCCGGTATAGGCGGCCTGGATGACTTCGGAATCGAGCGTAACGCAGCCCAACTGCGACAGCATGGCTGCGGCGTCGAAGCGCCATGGCGAAGGCACACCGAACTTGCTAATCAAGTGGCGGACAAGGTGCGCGATGCGCATTGACCTTCCAAAAGCTTCGGGGCTTGCGGCCCCTAGAACGTCAGACAGTACCTTAATGCTTCCCATCAGCGTCTTTTCGAGGAGTTCCTTCTCAGCCGTTACCAGGCGGTACTGAGCGAATCCGGTATTGATGGCCGTCATCAGAACATCCTTTTCGCACGGCTTGGTGAGAAAGCGGAATATGTTTCCCTCATTCACTGCCTCGACGACTGCCATCAAGTCGGTGTAACCGGTCAGCAGCATCCTCACCGTGTCTGGGGTGGCTTGGCGCACGCTTGCTAAGAATTGTGCCCCGCTCATGCCGGGCATCCGCATATCGGAAATTACGACCGCGAAAGGGCCCCGCTCACGCATCGTGGCGAGGCCTTGTTCCCCACCAACGGCTGTCTCCACCTCAAATTCCCGGTAAAGCATTCGCCGATAGCTTTCCAGTACCAGGGATTCGTCGTCTACGAAGAGGACTTTATCAGCCATGGTGTTCCTTCAAATACATCCTCGCTGCTATTGAGGCGGTGAGTCCGGCATTCAGATTTCGGTTCGACCAGAGGTGCAAAGCGGCTGCAACCGGACATGGCGTGGCCAGCACCGGCGTGATCATTTCATCGGCAGAATGCGTTAATTCATCACTTGCTTAGGTTAGGCGGGGGTTGAAACCGTCGCTCGGCAATCTAAAGTAACCGCGTTTTCCAGCCGATGACCATCCAAGCGCAGACCCACAGCTGTCCCGGGCCGACCATGAACGAGCTAACTCCGATCCACGGAACCTACGACTATCGACTGGTCGCTCTCTCCGTGCTCATCGCAATATTTGCCTCTTACGCGGCGCTGGACCTGGCTGGACGCGTGAGTGCAAATCGAGGTTGGGCCCGCTTCGCATGGTTACTTGGGGGCGCATTCGCGATGGGAAGCGGAATCTGGGCGATGCACTATACCGGAATGCTCGCCTTCCGACTGCCGATGCCGGTTGCCTACCACGTGCCTACTGTGATCGCATCCCTGTTAGCTGCAATCATGGCCTCCCTGATCGCCCTGTTTGTGGTCAGCCGTGATCGTATGACGCCGCTCCGTGTTGCTGGAGGAGGCGCCCTTATGGGCGCCGGCATTGCGACCATGCATTACACCGGCATGGCTGCAATGCGCTTGGCTGCAATGCACAGTTATCACCGCGGATTGTGGACTTTGTCAGTCCTTCTTGCGGTCGTGATCTCGATGGTAGGGCTGTTGCTCATCTCGTACTCTCAGGGCGAGAGCCGCGGAGGCCTCTCCAAGTTTGCCATCGCGTTGGTGATGGGCCTGGCGATTCCCGTGATGCACTACACAGGCATGGCCGCTGTCAGCTTTATACGGACCAATCTTTCCCCGGATCTTTCATGGTCCGCGGACATATCAGCGCTGGCAAGTTCCGCAATAATCGTCGTAACGTCCTGCATCTTGGCCTTTGCCGTTGTCACGTCTCTGGTGGATCGCCGGCTCTCGGCCCAACAGTCCATTTTGGACAACGAGCGGAAAATGCTTCGCGCCTTAATCGACAACATCCCCGACTTCATGTACGTGAAAGACAGGAAAGGCAAGTTCCTGATTGGCAACTTGCATACAGCTCGAGTCCTCGGCGCAAATAGCGTCGAGGATCTGCTGGGTAAAACTGACTTTGACTTTTTCCCCAAGGAGGTGGCTACAGCTTTCTACGCGGATGAACAACAGGTGATGCGCTCCGAAAAACCCTTGTTCAATCGCGAGGAAAAAATGGTGGACCGTAACGGCAATACGAACCATATTTTGACCACAAAAGTACCCCTGCGAGACGCACACGGAGTGATTTCCGGAATTGCCGGCATAGGGCACGACATCAGCAAACGCAAGCAGAATGAGGATGCGCTGCGGGAAGCGGAACGCAAGTATCGCGAAATATTCGACGAGGCGATCGTGGGAATTTTTCAAAGCATGCCGAGTGGCCGCTTCCTTGGCGTGAACCGAGCCATGGCCCGTATCTTCGGATTTGTTTCTCCCGAAGAAATGATGGCGGAAGTTACCGACATTTCCCAGCAGCTCTATGTCGACCCCAAGCGTTATGACGAGTTTGCGATGGTAATGGATAGACTCGGAAGCATGTTAAGCCTGGAATGTGAGGCCTATCGCAAGGACCACAGCAAAATCTGGATCGCCTGCAGTGGGCGGGCGGTTCGTGAGAACCGCGTGGTGGTTCGTTACGAAGGGATGATGGAAGACATCACGGAACGCAACTTTCTGCGGGGACAACTTCTTCAAGCGCAGAAGCTGGAATCCATTGGCCAGCTTGCAGCGGGGATCGCGCACGAAATCAACACTCCGACCCAGTACATTGGAAACAACGTGCGCTTCCTGAAGGATGCCTTTCACGACCTGAGGGGCCTTCTGGCCAACTATGAAAGGCTTCTGGCTGCAGCTAAATCTAACACTCTGAGTGGTGAAACGATTCAGGAAGTTGCGGCTGCGGTGGAACGCGCAAATGCCGGATATCTGCTTGAAGAGATTCCGCAGGCCATCGAACAGACGATCGAAGGACTGAACGGAGTGTCAACGCTGGTAAGTGCGATGAAAGAATTTTCCCATCCAGGCCTGAAGGAGAAGACCCCTCTGGACCTGAACCATGCCATTGCCAGCACGATTACGGTGTCCCGGAATGAATGGAAATACGTCGCTGCTTTAGAAACCGAATTCGATCCATCGCTTCCTCCAGTCCTTTGTCTGCCCGGTGAATTTAACCAGGTGATTCTGAACTTGATTGTCAATGCCGCGCATGCGATTGCCGACGTCGAAGAAAGAGGAAGTGAGAAGGGAAGAATCACGGTGCGAACTTTAAATTGTCCGCAGTGGGTTGAAATCTGGATCCAAGACACGGGTACCGGAATTCCAGAAAAGGTACGAGCCCAGGTGTTCGACCCCTTTTTCACCACCAAGGAAATTGGCAAGGGGACCGGACAAGGGTTGGCCATTGCTCGCTCCGTGGTTGTCGGCAAACACAATGGAAGTATTCACTTTGAAACGGAAGAAGGGAAGGGAACAACTTTCATCATCCGCCTTCCTAAGGACGGCAAGGCTCTTTCCGCTGGGGCGGGATCCGGTTGAAACTTCGCGCCAGGCTGCATCTCCTTGTTCCACACAGGCGGGCTTTCGCCTGTGAGTTCAAACCGAAGCTGCCTTTCACGGGGCTTCGATCAGCTCCATCTTTCCGTCGCGTGTGCGGTGAAGGATCATGACTTTACCTTTGGGGTCGCGAAAGACGAATACGTCGCGGTCGCGGAAGTGAGCTTCCTTGATGGCTTCTTCGAGCGTCATGGGGCGCATGGCGACGGCTTCATTGGAGCGAACCAGGTGAACTTCGGTAGTTTTCGCGACCGCGGGATAGCGGTGCACGACGACCGGCACGGCGGTTTTTTCTGTGAGGCCGACCTTGGCCTGCGCGTCTTCGCGCGGCTGCGCGGAGTCTCCGTTCCACTTCTTTACTTCTTCGCTCTTGCGCGCGGAACGCTTTTTCGATTGCCACTTGGTTTTGTATTTCACCGCCTGCTTTTCGAGGTGGTCGAGCGCTTCGTTAACGGCGATGGTCATGTCCTTGGCCTGAGCCAGGCCGACGATCGGGCCGTTGCGCGGACTGATGGTGATTTCAGCTTTGTGGCGATGCTTCTCGACGGCGAGAATCACCTTGGTTTCAAATCTGTCACCCAGGATTTTGCGGATTTTTGCGAGGCCGGTTTCAACTTCTTTGCGGATGGTGGAAGTTACTTCGTAGTGCCTGCCAGTGTATTCCACGTTCATGAACGCCTCTTTGCAAAGTTAGAAGTTAGAGGTCAGAATGCAGAAGTAAAAGCACTCACGGTCGACGGTGGCAATCTTAATCGCTCTTTTCTTAATTCTGCATTCTGACTTCTTACTTCTGCTTATTCCTTTACTCTGCGCTGATGGGTGCTCGGGATGCGCATATCTTCCCGGTACTTGGCGACGGTGCGGCGTGTGACTTGGATGCCTTGCGACTGCAAGATGCGAGTGAGTTGTTCGTCAGTTAAAGGACGGCTGGGATCTTCTTCCTCGATTAGTTTCTTGACGCGACGCTTGAGGATTAGAAGAGATGTGTTGCCGCCTTCGGGCCCCTGCACGCTCTCGCTGAAGAAATAACGCAACTCGAAAACGCCTTGCGGTGTGTGGGCGTATTTGCTGGCGACCGCGCGGCTCACGGTAGAGGGATGCACGCCGATTTCTTCCGCGACCTCCTTGATCATCATCGGTTTCAAATGGTCGATGCCCTTCTCAAGGAAATCATACTGCCGCGCGACGATGGAGTAGCACACTTTGGTGATGGTCTGCTTGCGCTGTTCGATGTTCTTGATCAGCTGGATCGCACTTTTGTAACGTTCTTTCACGTAGTCGCGGGTATTTTTGTCGTTGGTGTCACGTGTTAGCAGCTTCTTATAGGCGGGGTTGAGGCGAAGCTGCGGAAGGTCGTCGTCATTCATCAGGACGAGCCACTCGTCACCGTGCTTGATGAAGGCGACATCGGGCTCGATTAGGCGCGCCGTGCCTTTGTTGTATTGCAGGCCGGGCCTGGGATCGAGCGTGCGAATGTAATCGAGCGCCTGCTGTACGGCATCGGCCGGACGAGAGATGGCCTTGGCAATCTCTCGATGCTGCTTGCTTTGCAAAGCGCGCAGATGCTGATCGACAATGGCAATAGCATCCTGCAGTAGCTGTGCAGTTGCGGTCCCGTTGCCATTTTTCTCGCCGAGCTTTTCTGTGATCTTGTCTCCGTTCTTATGATCTCCGTTTTTGTGGAGCGCGAGTTGCTGCTGGTGATATTGCAACTGGCGGAGAAGGCATTCGCGCAGACTGCGGCAGCCTACGCCCGGAGGATCGAGCTGGCGAACCACTTCAAGGGCTTCCTCAAGATCCGCTGCGGTAAAGCTCGATTTGTAAACGGGACGCTGGCGCACAGATGCAGATTCTGGTGCAGGAGCAATGGCGGCCGCGCCATCTCCATTGTTTGCGGCAATCGCCGAAGAAGGTTCGAGGGGCGCGATGGCCGAAGCGAGCTCGGTAAAAGAATTTTCGTCGATGGTGCGAGCGCCCGAAGCGCTCGGTAGTTCGAAAGCGGCAGACCCAATCGGCTTGGAAAAGTCGCTTGTGTTAGCAGATGCACGAAACCTTGCTTCCTCCGGCATCGCCTCATTAGACGGTGCCGCATCCGCAGTCGCTTCGTTCGAGACTTCGCTGGGAACCGCGCCGTCGGCGAGCTCATCGGAAGCCAACCCCAGAGCCTGTGCCTCGGTGACAATATCTCTGGAGGCGGCAGCGTCGGCCTCGGGCGGCGCAGGTGGGGCCACGCCCAGCATCTCTTCGTCGCTGGCGATCAGGTAGCCGTCTTCGTTCAAGTTGCCGATGATCTGCTCGGCGGCCTCGCGGACTTCGGGTCGCAGGCTCAAAGCGCCTAGTTGCCAGGCCAGGTGATCGGTGAGATTGGTCGGCTTCGAAAGAAAATTTTCAAACGACGGGCGCTCGATCTCTTCCATCTCGCCGCGGGTGCGGTAGCCGGGGTCGAGATAATCCTGGAAGAACGATCCGAAGTCGATCTCTTCAAAGGGATCTTTCTTTTCGGCGGTGATCGGGGCTTCTTCAGTGGAAGTCTTGGCGGTGAGGCGGTCGCGGTCTTCTTCCTTGCGGCCTACTTCGTCGATGAGCGGGACGGATTCTTCGAGCTCTTCGAGAACCGGATTCTCGACCATCTCGGCATTGATCATGTCCTTGAGCTCAAGCTTGTTGAGCGCGAGGACCGAGACCATCTGCACCAGACCCGGGGTGAGGATCTGGCGCTGCGACAGCTTGACGCTCAGTTTGTGTTGCAGCAACACCATAAAATCAGTCGTTGGCCGTCGGTCGTTGGTCGTTCGCCATCAGTTACTCCAGCTTGTCGAATCGCTCGTCGTGGCTGTCAAGCCTATGTTCGTGCATCTCCACCACCCGCAACAACCTGGCAGTGCCTTCAGCAACTTCGGTGACTAGCTTTGCCGCCCGGTCAAGCTGGCGATCATGTTTTTCGCTTTCTAGGGATAACAGTTCCAAATTGCGCGTCAGGGCTTCGAGCCGTTCGTCAATTGTCATCTCGTTCCCCCTTCTTCTAGTGTTCTTTCGAAAACTATCGGCCTTTGATCTTGCCAACGACGACTAGCGACCAACGACGTTTTTCTCACACCAATGAGAAACTCTCCCCCAAATACACCCTTCTGACTTCCGGATCGCCCGCCAGCTGCTCTGGCTGGCCGTGACGGAAGATTCTGCCGTCGTCGATGATGTAGGCGCGGTCCGTTACGGAGAGCGTCTCGCGCACGTTGTGATCCGTAATCAGCACTCCAATGCCGCTGGCCCGCAGGCCGCTGATAATTTTCTGCAGGTCGAGAACGGCAATAGGATCGATGCCGGAAAATGGTTCATCCAGCAAAATAAATGTTGGATTGATGCACAGGCATCGGGCAATTTCCACCCGGCGGCGCTCGCCCCCCGAGAGGGCGTAGCCCCGATTGTGCCGAATGTGCTCCAAGCCAAGCTCATCGATAAACTTCTCCATCTTCTCGCGGCGCTCATGCCACGACATAGGCTGCGCTTCAAGCACGGCGAGAATGTTCTCCTCGACCGTCAGTTTGCGAAAGACCGAAGCTTCTTGTGGGAGATAACTGATGCCATACTGGCGCGCCCGCAAATACATGGGAACGTCAGTGATGTCTTGGCCGTCATACAGCACGCGGCCCGTATCAGGGGGGATCAGACCAACGATCGCGTAAAATGTTGTGGTCTTGCCAGCGCCGTTAGGGCCAAGTAAACCAACAACTTCCCCCTGCTCGACGCGCAGGCTGACACCATTCACAACGCGGCGGCCGCGGTAAGACTTGCCAATTTCATCCGTGGCCAGAGTGCGCATCAACGTGCTCGCATTTATCGTGCCACTCGCGTTTGTGTTACCACAGGAGTGTTTGCTTCGCCTTCTACGAGCACCCTATCATCGTGTCTAAAGAAAGTCAACGAAACCCCGGTAATCTTGCCCCGTTCGGCATCAAAAATGCT
>CAYOVU010000060.1:0-8093 GCA_964407505.1 uncultured Acidobacteriaceae bacterium
GACGCGGGCTTTAGCCCCTGAGGTACACCCGCCTCCAACCGTCGAGGATTTATGAGATGGGCTTCTAGGTACTTTTGGTGCGCTGCAAAACACCATCTACCTGCGAATCTCCGCCAACCTCTTCCGCTGTGCTACCATCTATTGTTTTTCTAGGTTTATTCCAATGAAAGACACTCTCGGAGTCCTTCTCGCAGGCGGCGCCGGAGAGCGGCTTTATCCACTCACCCGCGACCGCGCCAAACCCGCCGTCATCTTTGGCGGAATGTATCGCCTCATCGACATTACCCTGTCGAACTGCCTCAACTCCGATCTGCGGCGCGTCTACATTCTCACGCAGTACAAAGCCCTCTCGCTGAACCGCCACATCCGCGAAGGCTGGAACGTCCTGGGCCGCGAAGTGGGAGAGTTCGTCGAAGTCCTTCCACCCATGAAGCGGGTGAGCGATCAGTGGTATCAGGGCACCGCCGACGCGGTTTACCAGAACATTTATTCCATCGGCTCCGAGCAGCCGAAGCACGTGCTGATTCTCTCCGGCGACCACATTTATAAAATGGATTACGGCAAGATGATGAAGCAGCACTGCGATTCCGCTGCCGACATCACTCTGGCAACGATTCAGATTGATCCGGAAGAGACGTTCCGCTTCGGAGTGGTCGAGGTCGACAAAGACGGCCGCATCAACGGCTTCGAAGAGAAGCCCAAAGAAACCAGGCTGCGCTCTCCGTGGAACCCTGCGAAAGTCGACGGTTCCATGGGCGTGTACCTCTTCAACGCCGACGTTCTCATCCCGGTTCTGCTGAAAGATGCCGAAGACCCCGACTCAAGCCACGATTTCGGCAAAGACATTCTGCCGAAGATGGTCGACGACTATCGCGTCTTCGCTTACGACTTCATCGACGAAAACAAGAAAGAGGCGCTCTATTGGCGCGACGTGGGCACGCTCGAGGCCTACTACGAAGCCAACATGGACATCGTGTCGGTCTCTCCAATTTTCAATCTCTACGACCAGGAGTGGCCGATCCGCACGCATCAGCGGCAGTACCCGCCAGCCAAATTTGTCTTCGCCGAAAAAGATCGCATGGGCACCGCCCTCGATTCCATCGTCTCGAACGGCTGCATTATCTCTGGCGGCGTGGTCAGGAATTCAGTGATCTCGCCGGACGTGCGTGTGAATTCCTATTCGGAAGTCGACTCTTCAATTCTGTTCTCGCACGTCGCCGTAGGACGCCATTGCCGCATCCGCCGCTGCATCATCGACCGCAACGTTCATCTCCCCGAAGGCACGACGATCGGCTATGACACCGAAGCCGACCGCTCCCGCTACTTCGTCACCGACAGCGGCATCACCGTCGTGACACGCGACTATTCGCTCTTCGAGAATCCCGTGACGGTGGACTACTTCACCAGCGAGTAGATATTATAGTAAATTTGCTATATATTGTTGGGGTGGGCTTTTGGATAGGCTTAAACCTCCGGTTCTGCGGCCTGTTGTCTGGCTCGGAAGCTCGAAAAAGAAGCTTCAGGATTTTCCCCATGGCGCGCAAAAGCTGCTGGGGGATGAGCTTCAGCTTATCCAGTTTGGTGGTATGCCGAAGGATGCCAAACCTTTCAAAGGGGTCGGCAGCGGCGTTTTGGAGCTTGCCGTGCGATACGCGTCGGACGCCTACCGAGTAGTGCTGGCGCTGCAGATCGGCAGACGGATTTATGTTTTGCACGCCTTTCAGAAGAAATCGAAAAAAGGCATCGCCACCCCAAAGCCAGATGTTGACCTGATCAACCAGCGATACGCGGAAGCAAAGGAACTGGCACATGACTACGAAAAGACAAAAACCAATTGAGTTCGAAGAGAGCTCCGGAAATGTTTTCGCCGATCTAGGCCTCAAAGAGGCCGACCAGCTTCTGGCGCGCGCCCAGATCGGCTTCCATGTCTTCAAAATCCTCGAAGAGAAGAGGCTGAAGCAGCGAGAAATCGCCGACCTTTTGGGCATTGCGCAACCCGACGTGTCACACCTAATGAACGGGCATTTCAGCCGCTTCACCACGGACAAGCTGCTCGACTTTCTGAAACGGCTGAACCGGAAGGTGACCATCGAAGTGAGCCGTCGCCAGAAAGGCGAGCCCTACCAGCAGGTAATTCTCGCCCCGTAAAGTACGTACCGGACGTAGCCGCCGATCTAGTCCTTGCCAAGTGGGGACTGCAAAATCTGTAGAGGAACCCAGTCATTTTCTTTGGTCTGTTGGGCTAGCTTAATGCGCGCCTTACCGTCATCACCGGTGGTGTCGAAGCCACCGTCACCCTTGACTCCAATTTGTAGGTTGGCAATTGGGCGTTCTTGCACATCCTTTACGTGGACGACTAAGAATCCTGTTTCTGCCAGGGTTGCGAGGCTTGTCGTGCATAGCAGGGTGCCGACTAGGAGGGCGAAATCGAATTTGCGACGGCGATACATACAAACCAAAAG
Organism: uncultured Acidobacteriaceae bacterium; assembly: GCA_964407505.1. GTDB lineage: Bacteria > Acidobacteriota > Terriglobia > Terriglobales > Acidobacteriaceae > Sulfotelmatobacter. The sequence goes on from CAYOVU010000060.1 coordinate 2,463, forward strand.
GCAACGGCGTTGCCTTTTTACTCTTTAGCGGGAGGAAATGCCAAGCTCTTTCGCGGGGGTGAAGTGGCACGGAGTGGGGATGGCTGCAAATCCCTCAGGACAACGGCGGTCGATGTGGCTATAGAGATCCTTCGACTGCACTGAGACATTCGCTTCGCGAATCTCTCCGCTTCGCTCAGGATGACAAACTACTTCCCGGCGGTGAGAAATTGTGCAATCTTCTCATTCACGAATTTCTCGTCGGCGGGGCTGCCACCTGCGCCGGCGGTGTGTCCCCATAGCGACGGGATCGGAACCAGCGACACGTTGGGAATGAACGCTGCTTCGTAGCGCGCGTCTCCAATGGGAAAGTAGAGATCGGTTTCCGACGGCATGTAGAGAAATGGAACTTTGATGGAGCGCAGCGCGCGCTCCGTGTCTCCGCCGAATCCCGGAGTCGTTCCCACGTCGTGATGTTCCCAGGTGCGGCATTGCAGGATCAAGTCGTTCGCATCCGCTCCGGGAATGAAGTTCGTGCGGAAGTCATTCAGCACACTTTCAAATGTAGTTCCCGGCTTCGCGCCTTCCTTCCACAACTCCTTGCGCCACCACTCTTGAGAAAATAGCCATGCCGTCCAGACAACGCCGAAGGCTTGCAATCCCTTGGTGGGCGGGGCAGTGTAGTCGCCATCTTTAAAGGCAGCGTCAGCGGTGAGCGTGGCGATCTGCCCTTCGAGGCGCACGACGCCGTGTCCATAGGTCTTCGCGGTTCCTGAGGTAGCTGCGATGCGATCGGCAAACGTGGGATAGCTGACTGCCCACTGAAACGCCTGTTGCGCTCCCATGGAGAATCCGATGATGGCGCGAAGGTGCGTGATCTTGAGCTCTTCGGTCAGCAGACGGTGCACCGCCTCCACGTTGTCCCGAATCGTCATCAGCGGAAAGCGCGGGCCATGAAAAGGCTCGGGTGTGTTACTGGGAGAGGAAGAGTGTCCGTTGCCAAACATCTCGGTGGTCACGAGAAAGAGCTGCGACGTATCGAGCGCGTGGCCGGGACCACTCAGCCACTCGTAACCGTGATAGTCGGCCATGTAGTGCGAAGGGAGAAGCACGGCGTTGTCTTTTGCGGCGTTCAAGTGTCCGTAGGTTCCGTACTCGATTCGCGCCACGGGAAGGGTTGCTCCGCTCTCGGTGTGAAAGTTTGAGATCACAAACTCACGGCGTTCGCCGGTATCGGGCTTCTTGGTCGCGTCTTGTGCCCAGACGGCCTGGCAGATCACAAGCAGGAAAAAGAGCTTCTTCATGTGCGCATGTTCCCTTCTTCTTCGTCTCTACGGCGGAAGCAGCAGTATATGCTGCAAGTTTGTTCATACAAATGCGCCGACATCGTTGTGCCTTCGCGCTGCTACAATGCCGGGTTCAACACTGTACATATCTCGAACTTGCGGGAGCACATTCACGTACTGTCTTGTGAGGCGAGTTGTGCCTCGGGCGGGAAACAAGCAGGTTCCTCCCTTCGGTCGGAATGACAAGGTTTGATTAGCGAAGGGCCCCTCCATTCAGTAGGTCGGGTTTTCAGGGTCTCGTAATGGAAGATGTCCAGGTAGTTGCGATGCTGGTGCGCCGGTGCGTTGCCGGCGATGCGGCTGCCTGGGAGGAAATCGTCCAGACCTACAACCGGCGTATCTATAACATTTGCTACCGCTTCGCCGGATCTGCCGACGACGCCGAGGATCTCGCCCAGGAAGTCTTCATCAAGATGTACCGCACGCTGGCAAGCTACGACCCTTCAAAGGGAGCGTTCGTCACCTGGGTGACCACCATCACCCGCAACCTGCTGGTCGATCACTTCCGCAAGACCAAGCAGGACCGCATCACCGACTCGCTCGACGCCACTTCGTCGGCTCACGAAGACGCGCAGCCGCTGAGTGAGCAAATTCAGGACCAATCTGCCCCTCCCGATCAGCGCGTACGCAGCCGGGAGGTCGGGGAAACCGTTCACGCAGCCCTGGCGAAGCTCTCGCCAGAGCTGCGGGAAGCTGTGATTCTAAGGGACTTACAGGATTTTGATTATCGCGAAATCGCAACCGTTTTGAAGGTTCCGGAGGGGACTGTGAAATCTCGAATAAATCGTGGGCGCGCGGAACTTGCACGCCTGTTACAACGTACCTATAGGCAGGTGATGTGATGCCAGACCAAACCAGAAACGGAATGCAGGGTCACGAGCTGCTTTGCTCTGAGTTTGACGGCCTGCTCAGCGACGCCCTCGATGGCGTTCTGAGTGGCATCGAACTCGACCGCTTCCAGGCTCACACGCGGACTTGTCCGGCGTGCGGGCCGCTGTTCGCCGAAGTCGAGGCGGGCCGCAACTGGCTGAAGGAACTCACGGAGGTGGAGCCTCCAGTCAGTCTGGTCAACAGTATTCTGGCATCCACGACGGGCGTTGACACCCAACGCCTGCGGGTGAACGTGTCCGCGCCTCAACCGCGTGTTTCGTGGATTGAGCGCGCACAAGCCTGGGTTTCGGAAGCCGTCCAGCCCATCTGGGGGACGGTCCGGCAGCCGCGATTCGCCATGTCGTTTGGCATGGCATTCTTCGCTCTGTCGGTTGCTCTGAGCGTGATTGGCATAAAACCTGCCGATCTCCGTTCAGTGAGTTTGCGCCCGGCGGCGATACGGCACACGTATTACAACACGCAAGCCCGCGTGGTGCGCTACTACGAGAACATCCGGTTCGTTTACGAATTGGAATCGCGGGTTCGCGAACTCAAGCGCAGCGTCCAACCCGCCGAACCTCGTGAATCCGCGCCGGCCAAACCGAAAGACCCCAAGAACGACACAACCGAACAGCCCGAGCAGAAGCAGGAGCGAAACTACAGCCAGACCGATAGTCGTATTATTCTGGCCAGCGCTCCACTGGGTCCATCTGTAGACGAGTCGTATTTAGTCGAACGGCCTGTAGTGTCGGTGACCACATACAGGAGGTTCGTATGAACTGCGCCACGCACAACGATACTGCCGCAGTCGCATTCTGCCGCACGTGCGGCAAACCACTCTGCTCTAACTGCACCCGCGATGTTCGCGGAGTCGTGTACTGCGAGCCGTGCCTCGCGGCGAGACTGGAAGGCACTGCTCCTCCGGCGGTGGCGTTCGTACCTCCAGCGGCGGCTTACACGGCGCCGATCGCGCCTGGCATAGCCCCGAGGGCATCGTCCGGCTCCGGTCCCAATCCTGCGGTCGCGGGGATTTTGGCTGGGTTCTTTCCCTTCGGCGTAGGCGCGGTTTACTGCTCGCAGTACGCCAAGGGACTCGCTCACTTGCTGATCTTCGCGATGCTTATTTTCGCTTCCGATCATGCCGGGCGCTGGGACTTTATTTTCGGTCTCGGCATCGCATTTTTCTACGTCTACCAGATCATCGATTCCGTCCGCACGGCTCATGCTCTTCAGGCTGGCCAACCTGCTCCCGATCCCTACGGTCTGGCGCAGACGTTCAGTATGGGGGAGCGTAGCGAGTACAAGAACATCCCCGCAGTCTCAATCATTCTGATTGGACTGGGCGCGCTCTTCCTGTTGCACACCATGAACATCTGGGAGTTCGGCATCGACCGTCTCTGGCCGCTCATCCTGATCCTCTTCGGAGGATGGATGTTTGCCAAGCAGTGGGGATTGGTTGGGACTCGCCGCTTCGGCTGTACCTGCGATCGCTGCCGCATGCGTAGGGCGATTGGACCTGCCGTAATCCTGACCATCGGTACGCTTTTCCTGCTCCAAAGCCTTGACGTGGTCAGCTTTGATCGTACCTGGCCTGCAATTCTGCTGGTGATCGGCATCGTGAAGCTTTTGCAGAGCAGCGCATCTTCCGCTGGACACGTCGGCCCATTCCCGCCGGCTCCGCCGACGGTAACGCCAGCGCCTCCGCCTCCACCGGCGGTCTCTGATCCTGGAACACCATCCGCCTCCGGGGAGGCTCGCAATGTCTAGTCCAGTTCAACCTCCTGTTCAGCCTTATGTTCCACCGCGGCACCGCCGCCGCTCCTTCGCAGGACCTCTCGTGCTGATTGTCCTCGGCATCATTTTCCTGCTGGGCAATCTGCGCATGATTTCCTGGGGTCGACTGGGAATTTTGTTTGCCCACTACTGGCCCGCGCTTCTGATCCTATGGGGCGTCGTCAAGCTGATCGAATATCAGCAAGCTCAGCGCGATGGAGTCCCGGCTCGCGGCATCGGCGTCGGCGGTGTGTTTTTGGTTATCTTCATCGTCTTCTTCGGACTCATCGCCACTCATGTCGAGCGCTTTCACTGGAACGATATTCGCGACAACTTGAACATCGACGACAGCGATTTCAATAACGTCTTCGGCGAAACTTTTAACTTCGATGATCACCTCGAACAAGTCGTCCCGCCAAACGTCACAAGTTTGCGCGTGAATAACGATCACGGCGCGGTGCGCGTCAACGTTGCCGACGACAACAAAATCACCGTCGTGGTGCGCAAGCGCGTCGGCGCGGAAAACCAGGCTGACGCCGACAAGTACAACGGAGAGACCAAGCCGGTGATTTCTCCCGCAGGCTCCGGATGGACGCTCGATGCCAAAACTCAGGGCGCGGGCGACCACCCTGTCCAGACCGATCTGGAGATTTCGATCCCGCGAAAAATGGAGTTGCACATTGTTTCGCGCCGCGGCGATGTCTCCGTCAGCGGTCGCGATGGCGATGTGGACATCTCGAACCAGCATGGCGACGTTTCGGTGGAAGACGTAGTTGGCAATGTGAAATTGAATCTAGAGAAAAGTTCCCTCAAGGCCGAGCAGATCACCGGAGACGTCCACATTGGCGGCCGGCTCAATGAGGTATCGGTCACCGACATCAAGGGTGCAGCTCAACTCGAGGGCGAGTTCATGGAAAGCGTTAAGCTCGCCCACATCAGCAAGAATGTAGCTTTCAAATCTTCGCGCACTGACATGGAGTTTTCCCGCATCGACGGCGAACTTGATCTCGACTCCGACGACCTACACGCCGAACAGGTCACCGGGCCGGTTCACCTGACAACGCGCTCAAAGCAGATTCGACTGGAAGAGGTTTCCGGCGACGTTCGCCTGCAAGATGAAAACGGCGGAGTGACAGTCTCGATGCGCTCGCTCGGCAACGTACAGATCGACAGCCGCAATGGCGATGTACAACTGGACATCCCGGAAAAGGCCGGCTTTCACGTCGATGCGCGGACGCGCGACGGCGAAATTAAATCCGACTTCCCGGAGTTGAGCGTCGTGAACGGAGACCGCGAAGCAAAAGCTACTGGAAGCGTGGGCAACGCAAGTTCCCATATCGTGATCAATAACGAGCATGATGGCATCGAAATTCGAAGGGCCTCGGCCAGCGCGCCAAACCCGCCCGTCCCACCTGCGCCCGGAAAACCGCCCAAAGCTCTGCCCGCACCCAAAGCAAAAGTGGAACCTACAGAAAACTAGAACGACTTTGTCATTCTGAAACTGAAACCCTTTGTCATTCCAACCGGAGCTTCCTGTTCCTGAAAGGAACGGGAAGCGAAGTGGAGGAACCTGCTGTTTCTGGGTCTGCGATTTTCTAGCCACGATCAGGGAGAACCGAGCAATCGTTCAGCCACCAACTTCTCCGCTAGCGCCAGCACTTCT
>CAYOVU010000061.1:0-8075 GCA_964407505.1 uncultured Acidobacteriaceae bacterium
GCAATTCGCCCGCCAGGAGCGTTCGATGGCTGTGGCCCGGTTTGCAGAGAAAGATAAAAGTCAGGGACAATCAGCTCACGAAGAATCAGGCCACGAAAGAGGAGGGACTGTGTCCGAAGCACGGACCGGAAAAAGGTTTCCGCTGGAACTGCCGATAAAGGTCCATAAGGAAGGCGCGGGCGGCGACGCAAAAGGGCTTACAGGAAATCTCAGCGCGGCCGGCGTTTACATTCGCGCCGACGCCTCACTGGATGTTGGTTCGCCAGTAGAGTTTGAGATCACGCTTCCGCCGGATGTCACCGGGGGGATGGAGAACGTTGTGATCCAGTGCAAGGGGCGCGTAGTGCGCACCGATCCCACTGGAGCTAGCGCAGACGGCAAAGGCGTCGCCTGCGTGATCGACTCGTATGAGTTCGTCAGGAATTCGTAAAAAGAAATTGCTGATTGCTGATTTTCAATTACTGATTGGAGACCTCCACAGACAGCAGTTTTTTCAAATCAACAATCAGAAATCAACAATCAGCAATTCGATATGTAGAACGGGACTTTGCAGCTAATTTTGGAGCGCCGATAACATGCTCAAACTGATTCTGGCCGATAACCAGGCAATCTTCCGCGCCGGCATCGCCAAAGTGCTGGCCGTAGAAGACGAGATGCGCATCGTAGCGCAGGCTCAAACGCAAGAGCAGATGTTCATGGCTCTGGACAAATTCCGCGCGGCAGTGCTGGTGGTAGCTGCAGGATTTCATAACGACTTTGCCGCCATTGTGCAAGCCGCATCAAAGGCCAAAACCCGCGTGATTGTACTCGCCGATACCGGCGAGAGCGCGCAGCGCCACATGGCGAATGGCGCGCATGGCGTGGTCTACCGCAACGTAACCAGTGCCGCGTTGGTCGATTGCGTGCGGAAAGTCGCGCGCGGCGAAACCTGGGTGCAGGACGTTGCCGTGCCCAGCGAGCTCACCGAAAACGATATGGTCGGACTTAGGGTGCGCGACCGCCTGACGGCAAAAGAACTGCGCATCGTTGCCTTGATCGTGCAGGGCTACAAGAATAAAGAAATCGCCACACAGCTGGGGACCACCGAGCAGGTCATCAAGAACTATCTGCGCAACGTGTATGACAAGATCGGCGTCTCAGACCGGCTGGAACTGGCGCTCTTCACGATCCATCACCGGATATTGAACGAAGCAGCCGCCGCAACAACGGCTGGCCCCGTGCCACAAGCTCCAGCGGGAGTTATGCCGTAACGTCGCGCATCCTCGCACTGATCGTGAAACCCCCGCCTCGCATGGTCACGCGCGGCGGGGTTATTGTTGAGAACGAGAACGCCTCTACGGTGTCACTTCATACACAACGCCTTGCGATTGCGTTCCGCCGGTAGACGTTGTGCCGTAAAGATTGCCGTCGTATATAGTTACCCCGGCAAGTGGAGCATTTCCATCCGTACCATTAAAGCTGAAGACTTTTTCCTCGTACACGCCGTTTTCTGGGGTAAGGATAAAAACGGTTCCATCCCCATTATGCGGCCCGCCAAACTGCGTGGTTCCGTAAATTTTGCCACGTGGTCCAAGGGTCACGCCTCCTTCGGGCCCGTCCCCTTGTGTTGTTCCGTTGAAGGTGAAGAGAATCTCGAAGGTCCACTTCCCGTTGCTTCCTCTCACAGCCTCATAGACGGTGCCGCCGCTACCAGCAGATCCGGTATATGTTGTGCCATAAATGTTCCCCTCGGCGTCCAAGACGGGTGTACCAGTCGGATTGCTAGCCTTCTGGGAATCCGTGAAGGTATGAATGATTTTGGCCGCCCATCCCGCTTTGGCCTGCCGCGCCAGTTCGAACAGATAAGGATCGCCTTGGCTATTGGTACCGAGCCCGTAGAGATTCCCAGCGTCGTCCATCGTCAACCCAGAAAGGCTGTAAGACGGATAGGTGTAAAGCAACTGCTCCGTCCACACGCCACCAGATTGGCTCAGTTCGAAAACCCCGCCACCCTGGCCGGTGGCTCCATTGTCGCTTATCAAGCCGTAGGAAGTAGTGCCGTAGAGGTTCCCTGCGCCATCCGCGATGACGCCGTAGAGCGGCGTGCAGTTGTTATCCGCCTCCTGATTCGGCGGAGGTGCCGGAAAGGTGTACAGCACGGTTTCGGTCCAGTTTGCTCCCGAAGGACTGAGCTTGTATACAACACCGCATCCATTCCCGCCGAAGGCCGTAGTTCCGTACAGATTTCCCGAGGCGTCGCGGATCACACTTGCATACCCGGGATAGGACCCATCGCTGCAGGTTGGAGCATCAGGACAAAAGCTGTACAGTGTCGTCTCGTAAGTGCTGCTGCTCGGCGACACAACGAACACAGAACCGTTTCCGTAATCGCCTAGAGCTCGTGTCGTGCCATAGAAATTGCCGGCGCCGTCGGAAAGAACCGGGGATGCCGGTCCCGCGCAGCAGTCAAAACTGGATGGGAAATCGTACAAAACATTTACCGATTGGGCGCTCGCCGGCTGAGCCGCAGCGAATGCTAGGGTTAAGAGGAATGCCACTGCGAACACGTCTGGAAGGAGGATAGTTGAGCCCTTCCTGTGTTTAATCGGCCGGGTGGAACTAGATTTTGTATTGGGCTGGGGTTTGCTCTGATGTTTCGTGGCTTGGCGGGACATAGCTACAGCTCCTCGAAATTTTGAGATTGGCACTTCAGGGGCGGACTGAGGTGGCAAACATTAGAAATCATGCGAGCCAGAATTGGTTGCGCGACAGATGGCGACTACGGAATCGACCCGAGACGGAGCCAAGCCCCGAGCATGCCACGCAGCCAGAAATTAACATTGGTTTAACCTCACCCGCATCTTCTACTCCGTCGTAGCATCTACTCGGACATGGAATTTCGAACGTTGGGACGCTCAGGTTTAAAAGTACCCGTGCTGAGTTTTGGCACAGGAACCTTCGGCGGCGGCACCGACTTTTTTCGCGCATGGGGCGCAAGCGATGTGGCCGAGGCGACGCGCCTTGTCGATGTCTGCCTCGAGGCTGGCGTCAACCTCTTCGATACAGCCGACGTTTATTCCGACGGCCTCTCCGAAACAATCCTGGGTAAAGCAGTCGCCGGTCGCCGCGACAATGTCCTGATCTCGACCAAAGCTACTTTCAGGATGGGTCCCGGTCCCAACGATCTAGGATCATCGCGCTATCACTTAATTCGCGCCTGCGAAGCCAGCTTGCGCCGCCTCGGCACCGATTACATCGACATCTATCATCTCCACGGCTTCGACGCGCTCACCCCGGTCGAAGAAGTTTTGAGTACGCTGAATCAGCTCGTCGTGAGCGGCAAAGTTCGATACATCGCCTGCTCGAATTTTTCCGGATGGCATTTGATGAAGTCGCTCGCCGCCTCCGACAAATATGGCTGGGCGCGCTATGTCGGACATCAGGTCTATTACTCGCTGGTCGGCCGTGAGTACGAGTGGGAACTCATGCCGTTGGCCGTCGATCAAGGAGTGGGCGCGCTGGTTTGGAGTCCGCTGGGATGGGGAAGATTGACCGGCAAGATTCGCCGCGGCCAGCCTCTCCCAAAAGAAAGCCGTCTACACAAGACCTCCGAGCAAGGTCCGCAGGTAGAGGATGACTATCTATATAAGGTCGTCGATGCTCTCGAAGCAGTCGCGAAAGAAACCGGAAAGAGCGTAACGCAGGTGGCTCTGAACTGGCTGGTGCAGCGCCCGTCGATTTCCACGGTCATCTTCGGCGCACGGAACGAAGAGCAGTTGCGCCAGAACCTCGGCGCAGTCGGATGGAATTTGTCGACCGAGCAAATCGCCAAACTCGACGCCGCCAGCGACGTAACGCCAGTCTACCCATATTGGCATCAGCGCCAGTTCGGGGAGCGCAACCCGTTGCCCATCCAACTGCCAGAGAAAAAATAAAGGCTGGATGATATCCCCGATTCGCCGGGGTGCCTCATAGCCTGCCCTGAGCGGAGTCGAAGGGTCTCGCTTGTTTTGCGAAGCGTAGGATTCCACGGTCGATTCATTTTCCCCGAGCGTGAATTATCGATTCGATCAGCTCACTCTTGTGGTCGGAAAAAAAATTGTCATTCCGAGCGCAGCGAGGAATCTGTTGTCCCCACCTCCGCCCACTTCTCATCCACACAAGCCTGAATCGTCAACCCCTCATCCCTCAGCAAATCCCACGCCTCCCAATACTCTCCATATTTCTGCCGCTTGCTCTTCGGAGTAAAGTGCAGCGAGCAATTCGTCCTCCCCATCACTTCAAACGGAATGATGTACCAATCATCCCTTGGGATCAGCAACACCGCAAAGAAATCCACCGACCCCGGCTCATACTTCTTCCGTTGCGGCCCCATCACATTCAAGCTGTACTCCCCATTGCGTCGCTTGTAGATCGTAGACTTCACCTGCACCCGCAGCACCCGGCCCCCGTTCTCCACTCCAACGTCGTATCTCCCCGAATCCCCAAACAGCCGCAACACCTTCATGCCCAGCCCCACCGCCATCATCATGAAATAAAGCTCCGCCCACTCTCCCCGCTCCTTGCACCCCGTCAACTTCCCACCCGCCATCCGACTAGCCTTCCGCCTCATTGCATAACCTCTTCTCCATTTTCTGGGCACCACGCAGAACAATCCCGCTATTTCAATGTTAAGTACCTCCGCAAGGTCATCCATCACACCGGCGAAACAACCCCTGTGGAAATGCCTGAATGAGAAATAGTTCGGGCCACGCCATCAGCGCAGCCCGGATCAAAACTTATCGTGTGTTAGTTAGTATCCCAAAGTCACACAGTTTCGAAGAGTAATGGGTGGATGAAAACCACTACCATTAGTGTAGGGGTCAATCTCGCCGATTTCGATGGAGGCAACGGTTTTCGTGCCCACCAGGAGAGATAGAGTCGCGTCGCGGGTAGGAAGAATCGTTCCAGATCCTAGCGCCAAACAAACATCAATTTGCGTTCCATTGTTGGACACAATAGGAAGGTACGTTGTTTGTTGCTGTTCTGAGTTGTAAAGTGCGACTTGCGTAACAGTACCGAGCTTTTGACCGAAAATATCAATAAAGGTCTGATTATACTCATCGTTCGGCAGGCAGTTATTCGGCGCCGGTATGTCGTTTTCGCAAACGCCGTTTGTGTTTATCGTTTGGGCATAGGCTGGTAAACAAGCCGTGGCAAACAACGTGAATAGAGCGCACACTACGATCTTCGACTTCATTTGAGTACTCTCCTTGGATTTACGATTAGTCTGGTTGTGTTTCAGATCAGTTTCTTGTAGTTACTTGCGGAGAGGGTCCGAACAGAACCAAACTAAGTTCATCCCCTCAAATGAGTATCACGACTTACTTACTTTCACGGTACTTCAATCACACCTATATAGCAATTATAGTAAGTTAACCACAAGCTATATATATCTTCTGTGCTTAGTGACTGACTACACGTCTCTAGGAAAGTATCCATCTTCCGCGGACGAATCCGTTCCAGGCGGGAATTAACGAATCGATCAGCTCACTCTTGTGGCTGGAAACAAATTTGTCATTCCGAGCGCAGCGAGGAATCTGCTGTCCTCGCGATCACCTCCGGCCCAAGCTTCATCCACACAGCCTAGAGTCGTTGGACGAGTTTCTTTCAGCGGCATGCGGTAACGTGGAGAGCGGCGCTTCAGCGGCTGCCCTGAGCGATGTCGGAGGAGCCTGCCCTGAGCGAAGTCGAAGGGGGGATTCCACGGCCCCATCCCTCTGAGGATTTGGGAGCGGCACGACCAGGAAGGGCACGACCTCAGCTCTGAGCCCGCCCTGAGCAAGCGAAGCGCGCCGAAGGAGCCTGCCCTGAGCGAAGCCGAAGGGTGTCGCAAGCCTCAAAAGCAAGGGTGGAGCAGGCCTTCCAGGCCTGCGTCAACGGTCACCAGTAAAGCAGCGGGCTTCAGCCCCCGAGGTGCGTTCAGATTCGTATCGGCGCACAATGCAGTCGGCCGGGTGCCCCATCCTTGTCGCGTTCTTTTGCGACAGGGTGGGGATTTTGACTACTCCGCCTATTCCTAGTAGCGCGGGTGCCTATCCTTCGCGCACTTTGCGAAGGAGCCTGCCCTGAGCGCAGCCGAAGGGTGGGACTCCACGACCCATCCCCCTGAGAATTTAGGCAGCTCCACGACCGGGAAGGACACGACTTCAGCCCTGAGCCTGCCCTGAGCAATCGAAGCGCGCCGAAGGAGCCTGCCCTGAGCGGAGCCAATGGGAACCTGCTGTCAGCCGACAGCCACCACGACCCGCGGGTGACCCATAGCCCACCCTTAAAATCCTGCCGTTCCCAGCGCAGCAAGCACCAACCAACCCAGGTTGGCGTTGCGCGCCACTGCTCGCAAACTTCCCGCGCGAGACAGGGGCGGAGCAATTCCGCCAAGCCTCCCCTTTAATGTAGCTTCCCACCCTAGTTCTGCGATACCATGTGCGCCTTCCCCTAAGAACGACGTCCGCGACTCTGACTCGTGGAGGTGAAAGCCATGTCGCAAGCCGCAACACCGCGAAGCCTCGCGATTTTCCTTGGGCTGGTGCTCGGCACTCCAGCCGCGCTGATCGCCGTTGCGGTCTGGCTAGTTCCTACCTACCGGATCTACGCTGCCCTCGGCGCCCTCGTCCTAGGTCTAGTCATCGGGTTTCTTATTGCGTCCGTGCTGGAAAACGACATTCTAGATGCGGCGGCGCAAGCAAAGGTACATGTCGAGCAAAAGGACCTTGAAAACAAGATCGACCAAAAAAAAGCCGACACAGTGGATATCGCCCTATTGAACATGCGCAAGCTCGATGAGTACTACAACCTGAACAAACAACAAGCTAGGCGAAGCTTCAACAGCAGCATCGCGGCGGTCGTCGTCGGCTTCGCGACCATCCTGCTGAGCGTCCGCTTCGTGAGCGACCCGAGTGCAAAGTTTGCCAGCGCACTCGCCGGCGTACTCGGGCAGTTTATTGGGGCCTGCTTCTTCTACCTCTATAACAAGAGCCTGAACCAGCTCAATCTTTTCTACGGCAAGCTCATCAGCCTGCAGAACACGATGCTTGCTCTGCAGCTTTGCGAGAAATTGACCACCTCCAAGGAGGACACGATGAAAACGATCGCCCTAGAATTGATGAGTAGGAAAGAGACAACAATCACCGACTCATGGACGAGAGGCAGCAAGCCGCCGAAGCCGACAGATATCCGCCCAAGAGCCAGAGCAAAAGCCCAAAAGGTATCGCGGAATCCTCTCCCGCGAGGGGTCGAGGGTGAGTCCCCGGTCGCCGACCGCGTTCCCGTAAACGGAGGTTGATCGGACTGATAGGAACTCTTTTTTCGGCGGCACATCTGCCTGGGCTCGCAAGGAGCCCCGGGCCATTGAGGTGTAAACGCACCCCGGCGCTACAACAGTGTTAAACTAGCGTCCGATGGGCCAGGCCTTATAGTAGGCCAACACATAAAAACCCACCAGCACCCGCTCGTACTCGCAACTCCCGCACCGATAACACGAACCATTCCGCGTCATGATGCTGCCGCAGAAGCTGCAACGGAAGGCTTTCTCTGATTCCCATCATGCCCTATACAGCCTCACCGCCAACACTTTGCTGTACGCCTGAAAATCGCTGTCGACAGTAAACACTTGCCACTCCCGCCGCAGCACCACAGCGCAGATCAGGAAGTCGATGGCCGATCCTGCGACTCCCCTGCTGCGGCATCGATTGTGCGCCTCTGCCGCCGCCTCGTAATCGGCGATTTCCAGCAGGGGTTCGTCGAACGCCCGCAAGTAATCGCGCAACCTCTCGAACTTTTCCACCTCGCGAATACCCGAAAGCAATTCTTGACGAATCACTCCCACAATCTGCGCCCGCCCCTCCCGGATCAACTCAGTCAGAGCTGTCGAGAGACGCCGCTCATGAGCATTCAAATCACCGGGCTTGCGCCGTAGCGCCAGCGACCACACTGAAGTGTCCACCAGCACATTCATAAACTTGTCATCCTGAGGCGGGCGTTCTTTGCCCGTCGAAGAGCCTGTCCCGAGCGAGGCCGAGGAACCTGAGCGAGCCGCGCGAATCGCCCGCGTTTTT
>CAYOVU010000062.1:0-49507 GCA_964407505.1 uncultured Acidobacteriaceae bacterium
CCGCAGTCGTAATGACGCGGCAGTGGAAGAGCTTGGCGATCTGAATTGCGGCGATGCCGACGCCGGAGCTTGCTCCCAACACCAGCACTGTCTGTCCCAGGCGAATGCCGGCGCGCCCCACCAGCATGTGCCAGGCGGTTAGAAACACCAGCGGCACGCTTGCCGCCTGATTGAAGTCGAGCGAATCAGGAATTGGAATCACATTTGCCGCCGGCACTGCGATCAATTCGCAGTTGCCTCCGTCGACCGCGTTGCCCAGCGCGGTAAACTGCTGGCACTGATTCTGTACTCCGGCAACACACTGCGCGCAATGTCCGCAGAAATGCATGGGTGCGAGCAACACCCGCTGACCAGCTCTGAATCCCCCGACGTACTCGCCCACCTCGACCACTTCACCCGCAACGTCGCTGCCGAGAATGTGCGGCAGCTTCACGCCCGGCAATCCCTTGCGCACCCACACATCGAGATGATTTAGCGCGCACGCCCGTACCCGAACGAGCACTTGATCATGGCGCGGCACTGGATCGGGCACGTCTTCATACGTCAAGACTTCCGGGCCACCAAATTGATGAATGCGAACCGCCTTCATGGAGAGTTCTCCTGTCAGGTGAGGCGAGATAAGAATACGTGTCCTGATCGCGAATTCCCAATCCGACTTCCGTATGGCCATTCAATGTCTATCTTATGAGGCCCGAAGTTATGAGTGATGACACGGGCTTACATTTGGATTCCAAGTTTGACTCTCCCTCGTTAGCCGACTGATAATCACACCTGCGGGCTTGGTTCCGTGCTTTCATGGATATCTACGAACAAATCGTGCAGCTTCGCCGTGAGGGACGCCGCAGCGCGGTCGCGACCATTGTGAATGTCAGGGGATCGATCCCTTCGTTCCACACGGCGAAGATGCTGGTGCGTGATGATGGCTCGATTGTCGGCACCATCGGCGGCGGATGCGTCGAGGCTGATGTGTGGCAGGCGGCGCGAGAAGTTATGGAATCGGAGAAGCCGTGTACTCTTACCTTCGACCTGAATCAGGATCCGAAATACGATACCGGCCTGGTTTGCGGAGGCACGCTGGAGGTTTTTATCGAGCCGATATTACCTCCAGCATTACTTTATATTTTCGGCGCAGGCCATGTTGCCATCAATCTTTGTAAGACTGCGGCGAATGCTGGATTTTACGTAGTCATTACTGATGATCGAATCTCCTACGCCACTCATGAGCGTTTTCCAGCGGCTCGCGAAGTCCATGCAGTTGACTTTGACGAGGCCATTCGCACACTGGACCCGACCGAAGATGCGTATATCGTGATTGTTACGCGAGGCCATCGCGACGATATGCGCATCCTGCGCTGGGCGGTGCAGACCCGCGCTCGTTACGTTGGCATGATCGGCTCTAAGCGCAAAGTCATTGAAATCTCCAAGACGCTGCAGAAGGAAGGTGTGCCGGCACATCTGTTCGACCGCGTGCACGCTCCGATTGGGATTGATATTGGCGCCATCACGCCGGAAGAAATTGCGGTCGCAATCACCGCTGAGTTGATCGCGATTCGGCGGCATGCGGGCGCTGGGCTCCCGCACATGAGTTGGTTTCGCTCCGAAAATATGGATCCATCCAGGCCGTAACCTGATTTCGTGGAGCTGGGCCGCCTTCTTCGCGTGGGCATTTTTCGGGCCGTAAGTCGAACCGGCTGGGGAATTCTGCTATCTTCGCAGCATGATCCGATCGCCCAGCTTTGCCGGGGTTATTCTCGCTGCCGGGAAATCCTCGCGCATGGGTAGGGACAAGGCACTGTTGCCATGGCCGCCGGCAACGGGCGCGCAAGCGCTGAACGAGACATTCCTCTCGTCGGCGATTCGATCACTCTCCCGGGCTGCCGATTTCGTGTTGGTAGTTGTGGGAAAGAATGAAGCGGCTCTGGCTCCAATGGTTTACGCGAACGGAGCGTCCCTGGTTGTGAATCCTGATCCGGGTCGCGGCCAGTTCAGCTCCTTGCAAGTAGGCCTGCACGAAGTGCTCAATCACGGGCGTGATGCAGCGATCATTACTCTGGTGGACCGGCCTCCCGCTGCTGCCGCAACCGTGCAGAATCTGCTGGGGGTGTTCGAGGGTGCGGATCAGAACATCTGGGCTGTAGTTCCCGAATTTTCTGGCAAGCACGGGCATCCTTACCTGGTAGGTCGTGAAATGATCGAGGCTTTTCTCCGCGTTCCTGCCACATCGACTGCGCGGGACATTGAGCATGAGCATCAGGAACACATTCAGTACGTGCGCGTCGACGATCCTTTCGTAGCGCTGAACGTCAACACTCCAGAGGATTACGCGGCCTTGCAATCGCCGGCGAGAACTGTTGATTGAGAACCACACCTGAACCCCCACCCACTCTCCGTTTTCAATCAGCGACTTAACGATGTCTCTTGCGCGTAATTGCGCGCCTCCCTCGAAACGGTTATTTTCGATAGATGAATGCTGCCGACGTCCTAACTTTCCACCCGGCCACGAACGAATTCCTGGACTCTGTAACGAACCTGCGACCACGCGTGGCGGCCTTTGACTGCGACGGCACGCTGTGGTCTGGCGATATCGGAGTAGATTTTTTCGAATGGGAGCTAATGAACGACGAGGTATTTCCCCAACCGAGGCGCGGCATCCTTGCCCAATCGATGCGTGAGCGGTACGCCGCCTACAAGCGCGGTGAGGTCGATGAAACCACGATGTGTGGCGAAATGGTGGCGATGCATCAGGGGATTTTGGAGTCGAAAATCATGAGCGCGGCCACTCGTTTCTTCGGCGAGTTCTTCGTGCCGCAAATTTTTCCGGAAATGCAGGAACTGGTGCGCCGCCTGCAACAGAATGGATGCGAAATCTGGGCGGTATCCTCGTCGAACGAATGGGTGATTCGCGCCGGAATGAAGTATTTTGGCATCGCTGAAAGTCGCGTTCTCGCTGCGAAGGTTGAAGTCGAGCAGGGAATTGTCACCGACCGGCTGATTCGTGTGCCTTCCGGCGACGGTAAGCCCGAAGCTCTGCGCGGAGTGGTGAAGCAAGAGATCGATGCCACGTTCGGCAACTCGTGCTGGGATGCGGAAATGCTGGCGATGGCAAAACATGCGTTTGCCATCAATCCAAATCCGGACCTGGAAGCCACGGCCCGTGCACGAGGCTGGCGGATTTACTTTCCTGAGGGTATGGCATCGCGAGCGTAAAAACCAAGCGCCACTGCCGTTTACAATTGTCTCGTTCATGTATTCCGCACAGCTGCTCGATCATTTTCAGAATCCGCGCAACGTGGGGGAAATTGCCGATGCCGATGCCGCGGCGGAAATAGAGAACCCCGCTTGTGGAGATGTATTGCGGCTTATGCTAAAGACGAGCGCTGGGCGAATTGTCGAGGCGAAGTTCAAAGCCAAAGGATGCGTCGCCGCGATCGCTTGTGGCTCGGCGATTACAGAGTTGCTTGTAGGGAAGACTCTGAGCGAAGCACAAAGTCTACGGCGCGAGGATGTAATCGCAGCAGTTGGCGGCCTGCCACAGGCTTCGACCCATGCCGCTCAATTGGTTTTAGATGCACTCGTGGCTGCTCTGGCGAAGTCCAAGACGGACTGAACACTCATGTCATCTCCTCACACGCCGCGCCGCATAACATGCCTGCAGCCCAGCGCTACGGTAATTCTCGCGGCCATCGGCGAACTCGATCGCGTGGTCGCATGCACGAAATATTGCGCTGACGTGGTTCCCGAAGTTGCCAGGTCGTCGCGCACAATTCTCGCTGACTCGTGGACGGCCGACGCAGCTGAGATTATTGCAACCCAGCCTGACTTGGTGATCGCTTCAGTGCCTTACCAGGAGAAAGCGGTCCTCGAAATTCTTAAGGCGAGAAGGCCTTTTCTTGGCTTGGCCCCCAGAAGACTGGCTGAAATTTACAGCGATATCGCGATTATCGCGGGGGTTGTCGGCGCTGGCAATCGCGGCGAAGAAGTGATAGCCAACATGCGGCAACGCATCGAGCAGGTCCGCGAATGTGCCCGTCAGAGAACCGCCGGATCGCCACGCCCGAAGGTCTTTTGCGAAGAATGGGGCAAGCCGCTGATCGCATCGCAAGGCTGGGTTGCCGAGCTGGTGGAAGCTGCGGGCGGTGAGTTTGTCGGCGAACCGGGCAAACAAATCTCGAAAGAAGAGGTTGCCCGGCTGAATCCCGAAATTTTGATTGCAGCCTGGTGTGGAGCGGGCGACCGCGTCCCGTTGGAAAAAATCGTGACCGGCCGTGGCTGGCAGGGAATTGACGCAGTGCGCACCGCAAGAGTTTATTGCATTCGCGACGAGTATCTCAATACGCCTGCGCCCACTCTGCTGCGTGGTCTGGACGCGCTGGCCTTTGCGATTCATCCGGAACTTTTCGGCCGCACCGAGGGCATCCGCCAGATTACCGGCGTGTAATCTTCCACAGCTAGGAATGTTCCACTCTGAGTTAAGATTCTTAACATGCCCACCATGAGCCGGATTGAAGAGGTTCGCAACGAAATTACGGAACTAGCCAAGGCCACGCCCACCGCCAAAGACTTGATGCAAGGGGTGTGCAAATTACTGCACGATCGCATGCTCAAGTACAACTGGGTGGGTTTTTACATGCTAGAGCCGGGTGCGCAACCGCCCATGCTGATCCTCGATGGTTTTATCGGTGCGATGACGCCGCACACGCGGATCCCGCTCAATCAGGGCATTTGCGGCGCTGCCGCGTCCAGCGGCAAGACCATCGTGGTGGATGACGTCAGTAAAGACCCGCGCTACCTGGCCTGCTCACTCGAAACCAAGTCTGAGATTGTGGTGCCAATTTTTGTGAAGGGGACCGTCGCTGGCGAGCTCGACATCGATAGCCATTTCCCCGCCGCCTTTGGCGCCGAGGATCAGCAACTTGTGCAGTATTGCGCGGAAGTGGTTGGCAGAAAGCTGGAGAAGTCTCGATGAAGGTAGAGAAGGGCAAAGTGCGGGCGCCGGAAATTGGCCGGGTATGGCTGAATTCCACTCCGCTCAGCTTTCGCCAACTGCGGGGCCGCGTGGTTCTGGTCGATTTTTGGGACTACACCTGCGTCAACTGCATTCGCACTTTGCCTTACGTGCAGGCCTGGCATGAGCGTTATCGCGACAAAGGTTTGACCGTGATCGGCGTACACACGCCGGAGTTCACCTTCGCGCAGTATGAATCCAATGTGGAGCGCGGTATTCGAGAGTTTGGCTTGACCTATCCCATCGTCATCGACAGCAACCGCGAAATCTGGAAGGCTTTTGCCAACCGCTACTGGCCCACGAAATATCTTCTCGATAAAGATGGCTACCTGCGTTATGGCCACTTTGGCGAAGGCGGCTATGCCGAGTGCGAGCAAACAATTCAGGAACTGCTGCGAGAAATCGATCCAGAGTTGCAGCTTCCTGAAATCATGGAGCCGTTGCGCGAAGAAGATCATCCGGGCGCGATTTGTTACCGGTCTTCGGGCGAACTCTATCTCGGCCATCGGCGCGGACGGATCGGCAATGAAGGCGGCTTTAAAGAGGATCAGATCGCCGACTATGTTTTCGGCGGCAAGCCGGAAGAAAATTTCTTTTACGCGAATGGACGCTGGGCTTCGACTGCGGAATATTTCGAGGCTGCCGAAGACGGCGAGCATTCGCTGAAGTTGAAGTACGAAGCCTCGGCAGTGAATCTGGTGATGGCCTCGCCGCGTGGAGCATCGGCCGAGGTCATCTTATTGCAGGACGGCAAGCCGCTGAAGCGCAGCCAGGCTACGAAAGACACGCTTTTCCGTAAACCTTCCGGCGCGTCGGTTGGCCGATCCGTGGGTTTCGACGAGAGCTATCTCACAGTCGACTCCGCCCGCATGTACTTTCTGCTGGACAATCACGAATTCGGCGGGCACGAGCTCGAACTGATCTGCTCTCCGGGAATCGCCGCTTTCGCTTTCACGTTTACCGGTTGCGTGAACCCGGTTGCCAGCGCGCTGCAAGCCACCACGGTTTCCGTATCATGAAGCGGGTGGTTGCGGCGGTCATCGAGAAAGACGGCAAGTTGCTGGTGTGCCAGCGCACGCGGCATCAGACAATGCCGCTCAAGTGGGAGTTTCCCGGAGGAAAAATCGAAGAAGGTGAGCAGCCACGAGATGCGCTGCGCCGCGAACTGGAAGAAGAATTAGGAATCCACGCCAAAATCGGCGACGAGATTGCCCGCCTGAAGCACGCCTACCCGAATGGCACGATGGTCGAGCTGCGCTTTTACGTCATTCGCGAATATGAAGGCGAAATCGAGAATCGCATCTTCCGCGATGTGCAGTGGGCTGTTCCCAAGGATCTGCCGTCCTACGACTTCCTGGAAGCCGACGCATCGCTGGTGAGGGATCTGGCGGCTGGCAAGCTTCCGTAACCCTTACTTATTTCTGCATCGGAGCCGCGGGCTGATTTTGCGGCGGAGTTGCCGGCTGCGACTTCACCGGAGCCGATTTCACACCTTGCAATACCGAGTTCGAGCTTCCGTGTTTGGTGGCGTAGATGGAAAGCGTTACCGAGGTCAGCATGAAGAGAACGGCCGAGATGGTGGTCGCTTTGGAGAGCGCCGTGGCTGCGCCCCGCGGCCCGAAGGCGGCCTGACTGCCCTGTCCGCCGAAAGCCGCCGAAATATCTCCAGCCTTACCGCTCTGGAGCAGCACAACAACAATCAGAAATAGACAGACGAGAACGTGGATGATGGTGACGAGTATGATCATGAAATTCTAGAAGTCCAATTGTTCGAAGTGATTGGAGTGCAGAAAGGCCAGCGAAAGCATCGCGATCATGCCGGTTTCTATCCTGACTCGTTGCATTCGTAATTGTACGATGCCCACACGACGGAACACAAACCTATTCGCAGCAAGTGCAGGCGAGACGCTATTCAAGACGCGCCATTTGAGAGCGTCTGGCAGCCGAACTTGCCGCGGGCAATCGGCCCGTCGTTTTATTGCACCGTTAGCGAAAGAGTAATCGGCTGAGGCGGGTTTTGTAGTCCGCTCGCTGTGCCGGTAATCGTCACGGTATAAGTGCCTGCCGGAGTAGACGGCTGCTTAACCGTGGTTGTTGTCTGGCTGCTGCTGCCGCAGGCCGCCTGGAACAGGCATCCAGTGAGTATTAGGAAGACCACGCAGAAGCCCAGCAGTTTCCTTCGGTTCGGTTTGTTCAATCCAACGCCGCCCAGCAAAATGGCCGGGACCAGCAGGCCAATCGCGAACAGCGTGCCTGGTCCGCGCACGCCAGCCGGTGTGGCGAGCGCTGCCTGCGGCCCAGTGGTCGAAACCGTGAGCGTCGACTGGCCGATGTTGTTCGCTACTGAGATCGCTCCCATCGAACAGGTGGGTGCGGGAACTCCAGTTTGAGAGACGCTGCAGGTTAGCGTTACCGTCGACGGGTTGAGGCCGCCTGCCGGAGTGATTGTGACAGTTGCCGTGGACGACGAACCCGGAGCAACTGATGCGGGTGAAAGCGTCGGCGCGGGTGAGAAGCTGAAACCGGGCGCAGAGATTGTTACGGTTGCAACAGCGGAGGTGCTGGCGAGATTGTTCGCGTCTCCGCTGTAGGCGGCGATGATGTTGTGCGTTCCGGCAGTAAGAGTTAATGTCGATAATGTCGCAACTCCACTGGCGTTCAGCGAACTCGTGCTAATCGCAATGGTTCCATCCTTGAAGATGACCGTGCCGGTGGGCGTAGGAATCCCCGTTACTCCAGAGCTGACAGTTGCGGTAAAGGTCACGCTTTGATTCAGGTTTGCGCTGCTGGGATTTGCGGTCAGTGTGGTGCTCGTGCTGGCTTGACCGACAACCTGGCTCAAAACCGCCGACGTGCTCGTATTGAAATTGCCGTCCCCGCCGTAGACAGCGGTGATGCTGTTAGTCCCCACGGCTGCGAAAGAAGTCGAAAATGTGGCGACGTCGCTGCCATTCAGGGCAGAGCTGCCGAGCGTGACGCCTCCATTCATAAACGTCACGTTGCCGGTGGGAGCGCCGTTGGTGTTTGAGAAAACCGTGGCGGTGAAAGTGACGGACTCATTGGGCGTGGACGGATTCGCAGAGGAAACGAGCTGCGTGGTCGTACCCGCCGGATTGACCAGCTGTACGAACGTAACGCCGCCGTGCGACTGATAATTGGCGTCTCCGGAATAAATCGCGGTGATCGTGTCCGAACCCACCGGCAGAGCCGATGTAGTAACCGACGCCTGCCCGCTTGCTAGGGTTCCTGAACCAAGCACTGTGCTTCCATTCTGCAAGGTCACGGTACCCGTAGGCGCCACTCCATTCGACACGCTTCCCGACACGCTCGTGATAAATGTAACCGGCTGTCCGAAGGCCGCTGCGGATGTGGAAGACTCGATGTTGATGACCGTGCCCCGACTGTTCAGCAGCACACTGACTGTGTTGCTGGAGCTATTGGCCACCGCGATGTCTAGAGCTCCGTCTGCATTGAAGTCTCCAACCGCCGCAGAGGACCCCAGCCATCCTGTTCCGAACAGCGTGGGAGAGCCGAAGGTGCCGTCTCCATTCCCCAGCAACAGGCTTACCGCGTTTCCGGCAGAGCTGCCCAACGGAGTGCTTGTCAACGCGAGGTCATAATTGCCGTCGCCATTGAAATCCGCGGCGACGATCGAGGAAGGATTCGCACCGGCAGGATAGATCGTAGCTGTCTGGAAGGTTCCGTCGCCATTGCCCAGCAGCACGCTGACATTCTGGGTTCGAGAGTCCGCCACAGCCAGATCAAGATTGCCATCTTTGTTGAAGTCTTGTACTGCTACCGAAAGTGGGATGCCACCGGTGCCGGTCGGGTAAGTTTTCTGGGCCTGAAAGGTGCCATCCCCATTGCCCATCAACACACTGACATCATTGCCGCTCTCATTTACGACTACCAGGTCGAGCTTCTTATCTCCGTTGACGTCCGCCAGCGCCACCGACGCAGGGCCGCTGCCCACGGCGTAAGTGACTGCGGATTTGAAGGTGCCGTCGCCATTGCCCAGCAGCACGCTCACCGTGTTGCTGAGGAAATTGGCAACCACAAGATCCTGATTGGCGCCGCTATTGAGAAGTCCCTGGGCAATCGCAACTGGCTGACTGCCGACGGGAAAAGTCGCGGGAGGCTGAAACGTGCCGTCTCCATTTCCTAACATGATGCCGACAGTGCCAGTCGTATTATCATTCGCAATTGCCAAATCGGGTTTTTTATCTCCATTGAAATCACCGACCACCAATGCGTAGGGATTGGTAGTGCCGGTCGAGTATTGAAGCGGTCCCTGGAATGAGCCGTCTTTATTCCCGAGAAGGATAGTGATCGTTCCTGCGCTGCTGTTCGCTACCGCCAAATCCGGAATACCATCTCCGTTAAAGTCGGCCTTCACAACCGCGCTGGGGGTTGCACCAGCCGGATAGTCCGTGCGCGCCTGGAAGGTTCTGCTCTTGCCATTGCTCAGGACCACACTCACGGTATTTCCGCCGGAATTCGCCACGGCCAGGTCGGTGATATGGTCATTGTTGAAATCTCCTGCTACTACGGAATAAGGAATGTTTCCACTGCCGGCATTGAGTTGCCCCTCGAAAGTACCGTCCCCTACTCCCCAGAGAACGCTGATGGCATTCCCGTCTCCCGCCGATACTGCTAAATCCAGGTTGCCATCGCCATCGAAGTCGTTCACCGTTACTGCGGTAGGGAAGGGACCGGTAGGGTAATCCACATGGGTTTGAAAGCCTCCGTTTCCTTTGCCAAGCAGTATGCTGACGGTGTTGCCCGCCTGATTTGCCACCGCGATATCCAGGTTGCCGTCACCGTTGAAGTCGCCGACCGCGATCGAAACCGGATTTAAGCCCGCCGTAGATTGGAACTGATTCTGGAACGTACCGTTCCCGACACCTCCGGTTCCATTTCCCAGAAACACGCTGACTCCGGATGCAAGAGTGTTGTTATTGTTCGCTACGGCCAGGTCCAGAATGCCGTCGTTATTGAAGTCGCCTACCGCGACTGAAGTTGGACTGGTTCCAGTGTTGTAATGCACCTGCGCGTTGAACGTTCCGCTGCCCTTGCCGAGAAGTACACCCACGGTACCGTCGATGGTGTTAGTCACTACCAGATCAAGATTTCCATCGCTGTTAAAGTCGCCTACCGCGACGCCTTGTGGCCCATTTCCGGTGGCTGTATCTTTTTTGGCTTGAAAGGTGCCGTTACCATTTCCCAATAGCACGCTCACGGTATTGCTGCCTGAATTGGTCACCGCTATATCAAGATGACTGTCTCCGTTGAAATCTCCAACCGTCACGCCCTTGGGAATGCTTCCGGTTGGATAGTCCACTTTGGGTTTGAAGGTGCCATCGCCGTTGCCCAACAGAATGCTGACCGTGTTCGCGGTTGAGTTGGCTACCACAAAATCGAGGTTCCCGTCACCATTGAAGTCCCCAACCGCCACCGCTTGAGGATTCGTTCCAGTGGGGTATTGCGGCGCCTCCAGGAATTGCCCGGCGTGGGTTAGCAGAGCCCCGGACAACAGATATAGTACAAGTCCCGAAAGCGACCGCTTAGCCATAAAATACCTCAACAATTTCTTTAAACTCCAAGATGGGAACCCGTGCACAGCACGGCCAGACAGCTTATTCTTCTGTTCCCGTTGACGACGACGTATCACCGACGCGAAGGCTGCAATAGATGATGCTAAGCATCTGGGACGCACAACGCCGCCGAAAACCGCACTTGCCGGGGGAGTAAATTCTGAGGGAGTATCGCCTTTAATAGCTGCGGGGGAGTGGAACTGCTTTGGCAGCGTTAAGGTTCGGCAAGCTTACTGCGGAATCTACTAAATTAGCAATAACCCATTTGGCGTAGTCCAATTTAAAAAATGTGACGATCAGCGGAAGAGTTCTCAGCGTTCGAACACCTCGCACCACCAATAAAAAAGGCCCAAATACGTGATTTGGGCCTCGGGTTCAGACGTGCGGGTGATTGGGGGGTGGGCTGTTACAACTCTACTTCCCCGCGCTGCCTGCACCCTGTGGCGGAGCGGATAATTGCTGCTCCACAACTTGACGCAGTGTGGCATAGTCCAATGCCCCACTCATGAAGTGACCATTGATGAAGAAGCTGGGCGTGCCGTTCAATCCCAGCCGCAGGCCTTCCTTGCGATCCTTCTCCACCACCGCGGCTTCCTCGCCTGAATCCAGGCACTTGTCGAACGCGGTCCCATCCAGCTTCAGGGTCCGGGCTTCTGACTTGAGCTGTTCCATCTCGAGTCCCTTGCTGCGGAACAACTCGTCGTGGAACTCCCAGAACTTGCCCTGTTTGCCGGCGCAGCGGGTTGCTTCCGCAGCCTTCTCTGCTCGTGCATGCATGGGCAGCGGGAAGTCTTTGTAGGTGAATGCGACCTTATCGCCAAAATCGGCCTGCAACTTCTTGAGGTCAGCGGCCACCTTCTGGCAGTACGGGCACTCATAATCCGCGAACTCGACCAATGTTACGGCCGGCTTTTCCGGACCAATCTTCTCAGCGTCCTTCGTATCCACGGTCGCGCTGGGGGGCGCGAGAGTAATGTAAACATCGGTCGAGGCACGCAATGCCTTTACGTAAACCGCCAGCGCTTTGTTGGTGCGCAGTTCGCGAATCTTCTCCAGGATTTTTGGCCGCACCGCGTCAAAGGGCTGGTCGGTCTCGACTCCCTCGTAGTAGACCTTCATCTGGTCTTCGCTGGGATCTTTAATGTGTGATTTGATGTCGCGGTCAATCAACTGATCGAGAGTCAGACCCTCGCTCTTGGCTTTTTGCTCAAGCAATCTTTTGTCGATGAGTGCGTCCAGCGCCTTCTGTTCCGCTTGGTAGTAAGTGTAGTGCGCCGATAAGAGTTTGGCCGATTCTTCCTGTTCCAGTTCCGCCATTGTTACTTTTACTCCGCCGACATTGGCTACTACTTCGCTGTCAGCCTGAGCAACTAAGCTTCCTGTGCTCAGTAACGCCAGTGCGGCGCCCAAGCCAAACTGTAGAACCTTTCCTGAAACTGACATGAGATCCCCCATCTCATTGGATTTAAAACAAAACTCATTATAGTGGCTCGCCAGAAAGCGGATGAACTCGCTTTCTGGCGAGCCGGTCTTCGAAAACCAAGCAGAGCCAGGTTCGGCCCACCTGATCTGGTTAAGCTACGGAACTAGTCGCCCGTTCCGCAGGTGCACTGACCCCTGCCGCTGCCATCGAGCTGGATGGCATAGCACTGGCCCTGGAGACGCGAAACTTCAGCGGCGCTGAGCGTGGCATCTTGCGACGCGGTCTCAGTGATGGTGAAGTTGCTGTTCTGAATGTGAGTTCCCCAGCTGCGAATCGAAGCTGTCGGAGCAAGGCTGGTCGGGTAGGCTGGGCAAACGCCACCTTTGGTCGGGATCGGAACGATCTTGACCACGCCGGTGCTCAGAACTACGCCAGTCAGCGGGTTGCCGGTCAGGTCGGTGTTCACAGAAAGTGTACGCAGACCATCGGGACTCACGAAGCAGCTGCAGCACTCAGACAGTTCCTGGTTCGGATCGAACACGAAGATAGCAGCGCAGAGGCTACCACCGGCCGTGCCAGGATTGGTGATACGGGTGGTCCCATCGGGAGCGCCGGCGGTGTTGGCGTTCGCGAAATAATCGACCTTCAGGGTGTCGGGACCGGGAGTTGTTACTGCCGCCGCGTAGCCGGCACTCAGTGCCAGAACGAGCGTACAGACTACGAGCATTGTGGTTCGACGCATTATTGTCCTCCTTGGATTTACGCCGCCAAGCTGGGGAGGGGTTATGCTCGGCTTTCGTGGCGCATCCGGTACTCTAACTGAAATCTGCGTCATCACAAGTCCCCAAATACACTAGCCCAATCTCATTAACCCCGTCGAAACCCTTGCTGCAAGCCGTTTTCACGCCCTCGGCCCCACGATCTTGCCAATAATCCCGGAACGGGTTGAAACGCTCATCTTTACCATCACCAGACGAATAAATGCTTTTACCGTATTAGGACTGATCTTCATCCGCTGCGCAATTTCCTTACTGGTGAAGCCCTCCAGCAGGAATTGCACGGTTTCCTGCTCGCGCGCGGTCAAGCCGAAGCGCTCGGAAATCTCTGCGATGGTGACTGCTTCGTTACTTTTTCTTTCCAGCATCACCACCAGGAGGCCTCCATTCGTCGAGGAACCGTTCTTATGGTTCACCGCCACGTCGAGCGGAAAGGAACGGCAAACATAGGTGCGTCTGGCCGACTGAAACTCACCGACCAGCCCGGACCGCGAGCGCCTTTCCAGCAAATTGCAACGAACCTTATTTGCCAGCCAGGCATCGAGATTGTTGATTTTTTCTGGCTGGTCTGGAAAGGTGAGAATCTGAAGCACCTCGGCATTGGATGCCACGACGCTTAACGAAGTATCCACTACGATCAGACCCGGCCGGGCCGGAGCAGTATGCACTGATTTCCCCTTTTCAGGCGTCGGGCCCACAGTTCCCCTCCGCCTCCACAGTTTGACTTGGCCTTAAGCGCGGCCTTCAATCGGGGTTCGATTACCCTGGCTTTGAAGCGGCAAAGCCCACAATGCGCGTTCCTTGCGCTGTTCTACCAGTAATTCACGTATGTATTCAAAGCAGGTTAACGCTTTCCTTGGGGTAGGAAAGATCCCGCACTTCCCTGAGGGCATGGGAAGTCAGTGACATTCTGCCACAGAACCATACATTGTCAAGGCGAATTCTAATATTTTGACGGTGCGGTAAAATATTTTGTAAAACTAGCCCATTCGAACTACGCCATATGGACTATTTTAATCAAATCTTGCGATCAGATGAAGCTTCCTGCACAGTCGAAATCAGATTTGAACCCCACGAAGCACGACTCCGAAGGAACTAACGCTTTTGGTTGATGAAGACTACGCCGTTGGTTGGGACCAATCGCAATCCTCGCGATGGATGGCTGACCAGTGGATGGTAGAATTGGCCGCCGGCTCGTGCACCGAAGGCTACCCGGCGCCGATGCGTGACTCGCGCCGCATCGATATCGATAGAGATGGTGATATTTCAAATGAAGTCGATCAAGCTCGTCACTTGTATAACCTTGCTGGTCATCTCTCAGGCATTTTCCCAGTCCAAGCCCGAGGCAACTTATCTGAAAGAGGCCCAAGTTTCCGAAACCGAGGGAACGGTCCACATCGTCGCCAATAGTCCTCGTCCCTTGCAGCAGGTGCTCGACGCGCTCTACAAAAAATACGGGTGGGCAATCGACTACGAAGATCCATGGCTCACTTCCCAACTGGATGTCGTGGATGTCGCCGACCCTGTGACGCACGCTCCGCATGCGCAGACTCTCCCGGCGGGCGGAAAATTTACCGTCGACTTTCCCGCCGTCTCCACAGCGCCGCCGCAACCCGCGTCCACGCAGACTTCGACGCCGACTGATTCCACAAAGCCCGCTCCTGCCCCGCCTGATTTCGCAGAAGAAGAGAAGACTGTTCGCCTGGTAGTCGACGCCTACAACAAAAGCGACAATCCTGGTCGATTTGAAGTGCGAAAAAACGGCCAGGGAAATCTCGATGTCGTCGGCACCGCGGCCCGCGACGTGAAAGGTCAGATCTCGCCGCAGAAACCTATCCTCGATACTCCGCTGACCGTAGCGCACCACCAGAGGACTGCGACGGAAACGATTGAGTTGCTTTGCCAAAAGCTTACCGCATTGCGCGGCACCAAAGTCGCCATCGGAGTGAATCCCCGAAATCTGCTCGATCACACGCCCGTGACCATCGGGGCAACGAAAACATCAGCCCGCGATCTCTTGTGGCAGACCTTAACCACGGTTCACTGCAATTGTTATTTGCGATTTGTTTTCGACCCAACCTCAAAGGGCTTTTACTTGAGCATCCATTCGATTCAGGTTCCTAAGAGTGCGGCGAAGGGTCCGGCCTGAACCGCGCTTTCAATCCCGGAAATGCAGCTACTCGTTAGGAACAGTCTCCGGCAACAGCCATTCAAATAGCCATGTAGCCACCACTGCGCCCAGCGTTTGTGCCAGAAGGAACGCTGGTACATCGATGGGTCGAATTCCTGCAAAACTGTCGGTGATTGATCGCGCAACGGTGACGGCGGGGTTTGCGAACGACGTCGAGGCCGTAAACCAGTAGGCCGCGATGATGTAACTGGCCACGCCAACTGGAACTGCCATCGCCGACTTGACCCTCAAGCAGCCCCAGATCACGCACAGCAATCCAAAAGTCGCGACGAATTCGCTTACGAACTGCCCGAGCCCCGAACGTTCGTGATGTGATAACGAGTACATTTCCTTGCCAAACATAACGTGTGCGAGAAGCGTTCCCAATACTGCTCCAACGAATTGAGCCGTGACGTAAGGCGCTACCTCATGCCACGACATGAGCTTACGGAATCCAAAGACCAGGCTGACTGCTGGGTTGAAGTGAGCGCCCGAAATGGAGCCAAACGTTGAAATTAGTGCGACCAGAACCGCTCCGGTGGCAACGGTGTTCGCCAGCAATGCCAGCGCGATGTTTCCGGCTAGGCGCTCGGCCATGATGCCGGAGCCAACCACGGCCGCGACCAGTAACCCGGTTCCAAGTGCCTCGGCGACGACTCGCTTTCGAAGGGGCTGTTCGGTCGTGCTCATCGATTGCTGTTCGCCACTAGCGGCAAGAGTTCCTGCTCGATCCGTTTTGCAATTTCATCGCGCACCCGCCGAAAGACTGTAAGTTTCTCCTCGTGGGAACCAGTTGCTTCGGCTGGATCCGTGAGGCTCCAGTGCAAAAATTTGTAGGTGCCGGGAAAGATCGGGCAGCGCTGCTTGGCGTTGTCGCACACCGTTACAATGTACGGAATTCCCTGCCCGTGGAATTGCTCCAGATCCTTCGAGGTCTGCCGCGAAATATCGATTCCAATTTCGTTCATCACCTCGACCGCGAGCGGGTTGAGTCCCTTTGCTTCGACTCCCGCGCTCAGCGCCTCGAACTCGTCGCCAGCGGCGTGGCGCAAATAACCTTCCGCCATCTGGCTGCGAGCCGAGTTGCCGGTGCAAAGAAACAATACTTTTACTTTAGACATGCGAGGCCGTCACCGCCGGTGGGCAGCAGTCCGGCCCGCAACAAGCCGTTGCTTTCGGCGTCTCTTTTTCCGGCAGGTTATCTTCCAATACCACGAAGACCTCCCACTCATTGCCATCCGGATCATGTACCCACGTCTTGTCCTGTCTCGCATAGCAGCAGTCGGTCTGCATTTCATCACGAGTTACCAAGCCCACATCCGCCCATCGCTGTCGAATCATCAGGACATCCGCGGTCGAAGCCACTTGAATGCCCATGTGCGAAAGCGCTCCCGCGTCCTCAAACACAGCTTCGTTGATTGTGAAATTCAGCGGCGGATTCTGCACATCGAACTTTGCGTAGCCTGTGCGCACCTTGCTCGGCTCGATCCCGAACATTTTGCGATAGAACTGAATACTTTGCGTCACGCTCTTCACATGAATTGCCAGATGCGCCTTCAGGGCAACCACCGTTTCCGCCAGCATAAACGCGCCTCCGATCATATTCGCAATAGCGAATGCGTTGATGTTAGTCCCGGTATTCATATTCGTCAAGGCAAATGTGATCTGATAGACTGGGGTTGTGAAAGGGAAGCAAGCACTGGCGCAGCTTTTTCGCGCCCTCGCCGATCGCACGCGGCTTCGTCTGATCAACCTCATGGCTGAGCAGGAGGTATGCGTCTGCTACTTCATCCAAGTGATTGAAGCGCCGCAACCAAAGATTTCCCGGCACCTCGCCTATCTCCGGAGAGCCGGTCTTGTCGCATCGAGGCGCGAAGGCAAATGGATGCACTACAGACTGGTGACTCCCACCGACCCCTCCACGGCAGAGATATTGAGCAAAACAATCGCGGCACTCAGACAAGACGCGCATTTAAGGCGCGACCTCCAGAAACACGAAAAAGCCTGCTGCGGTCCGAGGAGCCTGGTGCAACTCTTGGGTGCGCCGTTACCTTCAGAAGTGGGGAAGTGACGTGTGGAGTACGTAAGGTGGGAGGGACGAAAGAGAAAAAAGAAGAAGCAAAGCCGATGAAGGCTACTCGATGCTTAAAAAAACAATAAAAATTGGTGCGGAAGGGGGGATTTGAACCCCCACGCCTTTCGGCGCCACCCCCTCAAGATGGTGTGTCTGCCAGTTCCACCACTTCCGCACTTTGTAAATTACTTGTAATTAGTAGCTTAGCAAGTTCGTCCTGTGAGGGAGTTTCGAACTGCACCGGATTTTGCACCGAATTGCTGCACGCAGTGTGCTCCTCGGGCCGATCCAAACCTGCCAGCCGGGCAAACAAGTGGACTGCATCCTCCCGCGGGTGTAGGTACCGCATCGTCATCTTAATGTTATCGTGTCCGGCGACATACTGCAACGTAAAGGGGTCCGTGTACTCTCCCACCTCGGTCAGAAAAGTATGACGCAGAGCGTGCAGACCGGCATCGGGATGAGTCTTGATTCTCTTCCGCACTTGGCCGATCTGTTCTTCGAGCACCCAAGGTCCCAGAGGCCTTGCCGATCCTGGGGGCTGGAGAAGACATAGGCGCATTCGGACTTTTGCAGAGCCGCTCCAGTACCAACTCATTTTCACGATCAATGACCCGCTTGCGTCGTCGGGCACGACGTTTCAAACCGCGTTTGATAATCAGTTCACCGTAGATTTTTCCCTCTGAGCACTGCCACTGCGGATGGAAGACAACGCAATCTTTCATCCGCTTTAGCATCTCGTTACGAGATCCCGGAATGCCTTGCCAGAAGGGAAGCGGAGCGCAACGGTTCGGCGGCTCGCAAACTCCGCCGCGCTGAAGATATAGTCTGTCTCGCGCTCCGCACCTTCGTTCTTCGTGTACTGGTCCACGGTCGGCACTTTGGCAATCAACCGTGGTTTTGCTCACGGGGTAGGTTTCCAGTCCCGCTGTCGCCCCGCTGCTTCAAAGCCCACGCTTTGAAGGCCTCGATGTGAGCTTCATAGATCTGATCGAGGAGAAGATCGGCCCATGGGCCGTAACCGAGCAACTCGCTATAGCTTTCCTGATAGAAACTTGACGGTACCCTTTTGTTCCACCTTAGCGGTGGCTACCGCTGTTGCTCCGGGCGCGTCGTTACCCGTGATGTCCTGGCTGATGAGGTCACGATTTGTCGCCAACGGCCGCAGTGTTATGAGTTGACAACAACAAATCAAGAAAATCAATTCCCCTCAAGTTGCCTATGGATCGTGTCAAGAAGAGTTGATTTGCTGTCGTCCTGACCGAGGTCCCAAAACATCATTCCTCCAAGATGCTTCTGAATTACATATTTCGCCTTCACGGCTATCGATTCCGGGTCTTCGTAGCTGATCATGATTTTTGTCTCTGTTGTTATAGAGCCATGGCACTTTGACCTGATCGTCCCAATATCGGGTGTAAACGGGAAGATAGCTCTGCTGGATTTCACGGTAGCTCAACGTGCCTTCTTCTCCGGGTCTGCCTCTGTAGGGTTGGTACAGTCCTTCGTTCTCAGTAGGGACACTGGCCCAAACCTGGCCGTAAAACGGCAGGCCCAGCACAATTTTTTCAGGTGGAACACCGTGATCTAAATACCATTGCACGGCAGAATCAGAATTTGCGTACTTGATCGCGTCAGCATCTAGCTTTGAAGTCGTCCACGCATAAAGTCCACTATGATGAACTGTACGCTTTGGTTGCATCTCGTTGAAGTCATAGCCCATGAGATTAAACCAGTCCAGAATGTCAGACATTTCCTCCAGCGACAGATCGTTTAAATGATTTCGGTAGCCAGTGGATGCGATGGTAAGCAGCAAGTGGCGTTCCTGCCCGAATGCGTCCAGGTCACCGCGCAGTTTTCTCAGAAGGAGGACGAAATTTTCTTTATCACTTCTTCGTTTATGATCGGTTCGCTTCCCGCCAGTGACCGGGTACTCCCAATCAATGTCCAGTCCGTCGAGACCGTACTTCTCGACAATCTGTAGACAGGATGCGGAAAACTGTCTCCTCGCCGAAGGAGTGGCTGCGACATCGGAAAAATATCTTGAACCGCTCCATCCCCCAACTGAAAGCAGCACCAAAAGGCGTGGATTCTGAGCCCTTAGAGTCTTGAGAGCCCGTAGGTTTGGTATATCCAGGTCAGCGTGCGCCAGTTCGCAATCGCCGTAAGCCGTTGGCTTCGCGTGCGAATAAATCATATGGGTCAGTTCTTGAACTGGCACCTGAGAAAACTCGTAACCGGGCCGTCCCTTCCCGTAGTAATAGCCGACGATCTTCTTTGCTGTTCCCGCTTGTGCTGTCGCCAGCGTGCACACGATGAGTACCATGCGACCGAGCAAATGACCATCTCTGCGACGCTTTGGCATGCACATCAAAATCCTTTCGCCGGTTTGGAAGGCTCTCACCGCATGAGCCAGTCTCACAGGCTGCTTCCGAGATGTCGAGAAGGGGGCAGCTTTACAGATTCGTGACACGCGGGAACGCGCCCGTAATTCTCACTTGACGATAACAGCCATTACACTCAAAACCCCGGTCATCGGGTCAATGAGTGAAATGGCGATGTTACGTCAACGACAGGTCAGTCCTTGCGAAGTGGAAAACGTCGGACGTACCAACACCGACCTGGTATGAGCACGACCAAGGGCTCCGGCATCTCGCCGCAGACTGGCGCACTCAGTTCTGATAAGATTCGACGCGACCCGATACCACTTCATGCTTCCGCGTGCGCCACTCGATTGGACTCAGGGAGAGCTATTCGAAGGCCTGCGTTGCTTCCATTCCTGCGCGTTCTTTGAAGCCCACGAACATTGGGAATCAGTGTGGCTCGCGGCGCAAGAGCCGGAAAGGACCTTCCTGCAAGGGCTGATCCAGGTGGCTGCTGCGTTTCACCATTTTCAGCGTGGCAACTTGGCAGGAACCATCTCCTTGCTGCGATCTGCCGTGCGTCGTCTGGACAAGTATCCAGAGGTCTTTGCCGGCGTTGTGGTCGCGCCACTTCGTGTGGCTATCCGTTCATGGCTCGAAGCCCTCGAAACAGCTCCGCAGTCTTCGCCGCCGCCCGTTCCGCAGCTTCAACTGACGATCTGAGGTTTAGTTCCCCTGGAACAGAATCTCGAGCAAAAAGGCGATGTTTCGCCAACTATTTTGCTGACGGATGTTTCATCGGTACTTTTGCGACGGGTGTATATACGACGGGGGACGAGACCATGCTCCCGCGAGGGTCATTGAGGCGGTCGCTAGTTCTTCTGGAATCCGGTGATTTCCTCGGCCAGTGATTACGAGGCTGTGCGCTCAGGTCTGGACGGTGAGCTGGACTATTGCCGCAAATCCTCGTGGGACGTTCAGAAACGATTTTAGCACTCAGCGCGATAGAAAGTGCGGCTTCGGTGTGTGGCGAGATTACGCTGTCGCCACTCTTGTGTTCAGAACTGTGTTCGATACGCGCCTACAGTGCCGCATTCTGCCCAACACTGCCCGCTGTAGGTTCTTGACTATCAGTCGTCCGAACGGTTTGTTGCAGCTTCCCAAGCTGGATGTCGCCGGTTCGATCCCGGTCTCCTGCTCCATCCTGTTAGGGTGTGCTCTCAAAACCCTCTCTGGGTATCGACTTCAATCCGTTGTGCGACCCCCGCCGCAGGTATTCTGCAAAAAATTGATGCTAAAGATCGAAAATATTCATCAACAGGATTGCGATACTAGATTGACCGGACCGACAGACTCAGCTTAGAATGAGAGCCAGCATGACTAGTTTCAGCAATTCTCGTCAGATGTGCGTGTGTGCACGTTGTTGTTGTGCATGCGTGTGCTCTGGCGCAGGGGAGTTGCTGACTTAAAAGTATAATAACACAGCACTTATACCCACCGCCAGAAGCTTCTGGCGGTGGGTTTTTCTTTTTTTAGGGAAAATTTGAGGTCTTCTGTGGGGTTCAGTTATGAGCGAAGCCGTTAAAGAGACAAAAGCGCAAAAAGTCGAGCGCCTGAAGCGAGCCATGAATCCCTGGGGTGGTCTGGCCGAAATTCGACGCTTTGCGCACGAAGGCTTTGACGCCATTCCGCCGGAGTGGATTGGAACGTATTTTCGCTGGTGGGGAGTTTATACCCAAGGCGACGGCGTGGGAGTCGTGGGAGGCAAAGACGGACAGGGAAGGGCGCTGCCCTTTTTTATGTTGCGGATTCGCATTCCCAACGGATTGTTGCGCTCGGATCAGTTGCGCGCGATCGCCGACCTAACTCGCCGTTACGCCCGCGGCATCGCCGATCTTACTGTCCGGCAAAACATTCAGCTCCATTGGGTCACGATTCAGGATCTTCCAGAAGTGCTCGAGCAGCTCTGGCGCGTCGGTCTCAACACCATGGGGGCTTGCGGTGACGTTACGCGCAATATTACTGGCTGCCCCGTAGCTGGCGTGGACGCCGATGAGATTTGCGATGCTTCTTCGCTTGCGCTCGAAGTGGATCGGATGCTGGCGGGCAACGCCGAGTTCTATAACCTGCCGCGCAAGTTCAAGATTTCGATCACGGGATGCCGTGTGTGGTGCCCTTATCCGGAGATTAACGATGTCGGATTGACCGCGGTCGAGCGGATGGTTCGAGGCAAGTCTGAAATTGGTTTCGGGTTGCGCGTTGGCGGTGGACTTTCCACCGAGCCGTATTTAGGCGCGCCGCTGAACGCCTTCGTCCGCTGGAATCAGGTTCTGCTGGTGGTCAAAGGAATCGCCGAGTTGTTTCGCGATTCCGATCAACTGCGCGAGCACCGGGAGCGGGCGCGCTTGAAGTTCCTCTTCATCCGGCACGGTTGGACGGCGCAGGATTTTCAAACCGATCTAGAGCGCCGCATCGGATTTCAGTTGGACGCCGCCGAGCCGGAACGGCCGCCCGCTGATGTTTACCGCGATCACATCGGCATCCATCCTCAAAAGCAGCGCGGCTATTGCTACGTCGGGTCCGCGGTGCTTCGCGGTCGGATTACGCCTGAGCAAATGGAATCCGCCGCCGATCTGGCCGATCGATTCGCGAGCGGCGAGTTGCGCACAACGAACATGCAGAACCTGCTGATCGTGAACGTGCCCCGGATTCAGGCGGACGATCTGGCGAAAGAGCTGGACGCGATTGGGCTCCCGGTCGGCGGTTCGCCGTTTTGGCGTGGCGCGGTCGCGTGCAGCGGCACGGAGTTCTGCAAGCTGGCGATTACCGAGACGAAGAGCTTTTCCCGCTGGCTGGTCGAAGAACTGGAAGAGCGCTTGCCCGGTTTCGATCAGCACCTGAAGCTGCACGTCACCGGTTGCCCCAACAGTTGCGGACAGCACTGGATCGCCGACATCGGAATCGAAGGCAAGAAAATCAAAGTCGATGGCCGCATGGTGGACGCGTACTACTTCTGTCTCGGCGGCGCACTCGGTTTGAATCAAGGCATTGCGAGGCCGGTAGGTTATCGCTGCCCGGCCACTGAGGTTCCCGAAGCGATCGAGCGGTTGCTGCGCGCCTACCTTGCGGAAAGCACCGCGGGCGATAATCTGCGTCATTTTTTCTCTCGGCATAGCGACACCGAGCTGCGCAACTTTCTGGCGGGAGAGTTGGTAGAAGCAGTCCCGCGCGACTTGCCTGAGGGCCGCGTGCCCAGCGGGGTGGAAGGTTAACCATGAACACCCTGTTTCCAATGTTTTTGAAGCTGGAAAACAAACGCTGCCTCGTGGTTGGTGCCGGCAAAGTTGGCGAGCCGAAAATTGCCAGCCTGCTCGATACCGGGGCGCGCATCCACGTTGTTGCTTTTGAAGCGAGCGACCTGGTGTGGAAGTGGGCACAGGAAGAGAAGATCACTCTCGAACTTCGCGCCTTTGCCGCTGCAGATCTTGACGGAACATTTTTGGCAGTGGTAGCCACCGCGTCGCGCGAACTCAACGCTTCGATTTACAACGAGGCGCAGCGGCATAGAGTGCTTTGCAACGTGGTCGACGACCCGGCGTACTGCGACTTCTATTATCCAGCCGTAGTGCGCCGGGGTGACTTACAAATCGCCATCTCCACCAACGGGCAAAGTCCCGCTCTGTCGCAAAAGCTCAGGCAACAACTGGAGCGGCAGTTTGCGCCGGGATACGCGCAGTGGGTTGCGCAACTGGGCGAGACCCGAAAGCTGGTGCAGACGAGCGATCTTCATCCGCAAAAAAAGCGTGAACTCTTGCTTTCCCTGGCCAGCCGCGAAGCGGTGCAGGCGGCGTTGGCTGTCGAGCCGGCGAAGAAAGAATCTGCGAAGGAAGGACCCGCGAACCGCGAGTTTGCGGAAATCGAATGGAGGGTAACCGCATGAACGGCAAAGTCTACCTAGTGGGCGCGGGTCCAGGTGATCCCGACTTGCTTACGGTGAAAGCGCTGCGGTTGCTCCGAACCGCCGACGCGGTGCTGCACGATGACTTGGTCGCACCCGAGATCCTGAAACTCATTTCACCGGCCGCCCAAGTCCGCAACGTGGGCAAGCGCTGCGGCAAGAAGACCATGCGGCAGGAAGAGATCAATTTTCTGATGGTGACGCTGGCCGCTTCAGGGCTGCAGGTCATGCGCTTGAAGAGCGGAGACCCGTTGATCTTCGGCCGCGCTGGAGAAGAGATCGAAGCCTTGAGGCGAGCCGATATCGAATACGAAATTGTTCCCGGCATCACTTCGGTTCTAGGTGCCGCAGCTGCGGCTGGAATTCCTCTGACCCATCGCGACACTTCTTCCACTCTTGTGCTGACCGCCGGCCATCGCGCCGCTGAAAGTCCGGGCGCGGATTGGAAGCAGTTTGCAGCTGC
Organism: uncultured Acidobacteriaceae bacterium; assembly: GCA_964407505.1. GTDB lineage: Bacteria > Acidobacteriota > Terriglobia > Terriglobales > Acidobacteriaceae > Sulfotelmatobacter. The sequence goes on from CAYOVU010000062.1 coordinate 23,824, forward strand.
GAAATCGACGCTTGTGGTCTACATGCCTGGGCACAGCTACCGTGAAATTGCCGTCAATCTTACTAACGCCGGATTCGCGAAAGAAACTCCTTGCGCAATTATTTCTCGTGCCACAACTCCAGCGCAGCAGACCTACCGCACCACCATTTTGGATCTTCCATGTGCGCCTCGGCTTCCGGCTCCGACTCTGCTGGTGATTGGCGAAGTGGTCCGATTCGCTGATGGCGATGTCCCTGGAGAAGCGCTGAGTTCTTCGGAGTTGCAACAGGAATGGGGAGTGTTCGCAGGCAGTTCCTTTTTGTCTTCGGCACATTCAAGACCAGATGAGGAGCCTTTGGCATGAAAGAGCAGATACAAGAACTGCAGATTGCGGCCGAAGGCTGGAGACCTGGACGGGTTCTCACTTGGGCGTTCGAAACCTTCGGGGATGCGGTGGCGATTTCCTCCGCGTTCGGCGCCGAGGGCATGGTTCTTATCGACATCGCATCGAGGCTGCGCCGGAAATTTCGCCTCTTTACTTTGGACACTGAATTTCTGTTTCCCGAGACCTACAACCTTATGGACCAGGTGGAGCAGAGGTATGGCGTAGCAATCGAGAGAGTCTTTCCTCTACTCTCACCAGAAAAACAAGAGGAAGTTCATGGGGCGGAATTGTGGAAATATGCTCCAGATCAATGCTGCAATCTGCGCAAAGTTGAACCGCTGCAGCGCAAGCTTAGTGAACTGCAAGCGTGGATTACTAGCATACGGCGCGATCAGACCGCGACTCGCGCGGGCGCGAGAAAAATTGAATGGGACGTAAAGTTTGGCCTGGTAAAGATCAATCCCATCGCCGACTGGAGTTCAGAACAGGTGTGGCAATACATTCGCCAACACGATGTTCCTTTCAACGTGTTGCATGAGCGGAGCTACCCCAGCATCGGCTGCACGCATTGCACCCGCGCAGTGCTGCCCGGAGAAGACCCCAGGGCGGGGCGCTGGTCGGGATCCTCGAAGACAGAGTGCGGACTGCATATTATGCAGCCGCTGACCAGCACTCCAGTTGCGGACGCATAGGCAAAGTCTTCCGCAAAACTTTGGCATCGAGGCAGTAAGGACAACTTAGGCGCTTAGCCAAATTTAAGAATGCGGACCTTCCTTCTTCAGATATTCGGAGAGCTGGCGGACCACGCTCAGAAAAGTTTTGGTGGCGACGGATAGCGTGCGGTCACGGCGATAAGCAACTCCGAGTTCGCGCCATAATTCCGCGCCTTCTAATTCAACGAGCTTTACCCGACCCGCCGCCACTTCGTCGCGGGCAAAGGATCCGCTGATTAGCGAGATACCCAGATCGGCCGCCACAAAGCTCTTGATCATCCCGATGCTGGGCAATTCCATTCTTACCTTCAGCTCCGTGTTGTATTCGCGGAACAACTTGTCGAGCAATCTTCGGGTGTGGCCCGTCTTCGGCAACAACAGCGGGTATTTCACGACCTCGCTTACATGCGCCGCCTTCATCTTCGCTAAAGGATTCTTCGGGCTCACCATCAGCATCAACCGGTCGCGGTAAATCGCCTGAACCTTCAAGCTGGGCGATTGCACCGGCAGGCTGAGGACGCCGATGTCCAGCGAACCATTCTCCAGCTTCTCAACTATCTTGTAGGTGAAGTTGCGATAGATGCTGATTTGCACATCGGGAAAACGCCGGCAGTACTCGCCAAAAACTTCAGGCAGAACATAAAGACAAGTCGCTTCGTTGGCCCCGACGACCAGAGTTCCCCGTGGCGTGTGTCCATGGTCGGCTACTGCAACCAGAGATTCGTCGCGCAGCTTTTTCATCCGTACCGCATATTCGTGGAAGACTTGACCGGCGGGAGTCAGCTTGACCGTCTTGCCGGAACGGTCCAGCAGACGATCGCCATACTCCTGCTCCAGTTGGCGAATCTGTGCGCTAACCGCCGACTGCGAGCGAAAAACTTTTTCTCCGGCACGGGAGAAACTGCCCTGCCGGGCAACTTCTAAGAATGTGACGAGCTGATCGAAATCCATAGTTTTTATGAGCTGTAGGGTAGTAGGAGATTATATCGAACTTCGTATTTCTAGAACCGTATTTGCTTGCTGAGACGGGATCGAGCTAGTCCTGAAGTGCTGCGATCTGTCGATAAGTAATGTCGAATGGCGAGCAAGTGGCAAGAGCGTTTAAAAGCCCAATAGACAGGGCCGAAAGCTCTCTCGGGTGGAACAGGAGGCTCGCAGCATAATGATCAGTGAACCACAGATCATTTCACTACAGATCGGTGCACCACAGATCGGTGCATCACCGATCAGTGGACGACAGGTCGTTCTGAGGAAACGACTTTATCGCGCCCGTAACCTCTGGCTTCCTGAGCCGCCAGACGGAAAAGAACTGAAGCCCAGCTCTCTTCGATCGAGCACGGAGGCTGCAAGGGCTCAATCCGAAGCAGCGGCAGGCTGGAACTCGCTAACAACTCGGCGGCTCGGGGGCTGCCCGTGAGTTGCACATGGCGATGAAGAATGCGCCGCAGCCATTGCTCTTCCTGCGCCGCCAGTGTGGAATACTGCACGGAATCCCGGTTCAACTGATGGCGGCTCGTTCTACCATCGCCGCTGGCATCGATGTCTTCGCACAAGAGATAGGCCAGACCACCGGTCATTCCCGCACCAAGATTGACGCCCGCCGGCCCGAGAATCAGGATGATGCCGGCAGTCATGTATTCGCATCCGTGGCGGCCTACGCCCTCAACTACCGCCAGAGCGCCGCTGTTGCGAACGGCAAACCGCTCGCCGGCGCGGCCAGCTATATAAAGTTCGCCTGAGGTTGCGCCGTAGAGCACCGTATTGCCCACCAGAACGTCGCCGCGCTCGGAAGCCTCGGCCTTTGCAGTGATGGCAATGCTGCCGCCGCACAGGCCTTTACCAACATAATCGTTGGCTTCGCCGGTAAGGCGGAAGTTCGCACCGGAAATCAGGAATGCGCCAAAGCTTTGCCCGGCGACGCCATCGAATTCGCAGTCGACACCGCTCATCTCGAGATTTGAAAGTCCAAACGACGGCCCGATGCGCCGTAGAATCTCGCCACTAAGGTGCGCTCCCACCGCGCGGTCCTCATTGGTAATCGCAAAATTGTAAGAGCGCATGGAGAGAGATTCCAGGTCGCCGACCACGCGATTCAATTCGACGTGAAGCGCACTACTATCCTCATGTGGGCAGAAGAATTGGTCCGGGGGATTAAGAATGGGCTGCAAAAGCCTAGCCACGCTTGCTTCCGCCGCGGGTGTGCGTGGTTGCAGGCGGTCGACCTCGCCCTGAATTTCATCGATCGATTTCGCGCCCATCTTGCCCAGCAAATCGCGAACGTCGGCGGCCAGGGCGCGGAAGAATGTTTCGACCATCTCCGGATTTCCGGTGAAGCGGGCGCGCAGTTTTTCATCCTGCGTCGCGATGCCGACGGGACACGTATTGAGGTGGCACTGGCGCGCCATGACGCAACCGATAGCGAGCAAGGCGGAGGTACCAAAGCCGAACTCCTCTGCGCCCAGCAGTGCTGCGATCACAACATCGCGGGCAAACTTAAGGCCGCCATCCACTCGCAATCGAACCCGGGCCCTCATCCCCGCGCGCACAAGCGAGGTGTGCGCGTCCCGCAGGCCAATTTCCCAGGGTAATCCAGTATTTTTTATCGACGTGAGCGGGGATGCTCCGGTGCCACCGTCGTGGCCGGCGATTGTAATCACGTCTGCACCGGCTTTGGCGACGCCTGTCGCAATCACGCCCACTCCGGAGCTCGAGACCAGCTTTACACCGATGCGCGCGTTCGGATTCACCGCCCGCAGATCGTAGATCAATTGCGCCAGGTCTTCGATGCTGTAGATGTCATGATGCGGCGGCGGCGAAATTAGTGATGTCCCGGGAATAGCGTGCCGCAGCCGCGCGATGTAACCCGTAACTTTCGTGGAGGGTAACTGGCCGCCCTCACCGGGTTTCGAGCCTTGTGCCATCTTGATTTCGATTTCATCGGCGTGCACGAGATACTCCGCAGTCACGCCAAAGCGCGCCGAAGCCACTTGCTTCACGCGGTTGTTCGCCTCGGGCCGCTCGTAATAAATACTGGGATCCTCACCGCCTTCTCCGGTATTGCTGCGTCCGCCGAGCCGGTTCATGGCGATCGCGAGAGTCTGGTGAGCCTCGGGCGAAATAGCGCCCAATGACATCGCCTGCGTGCTGAAGCGGCTGAGCAGCGAGGCCTCGCTTTCCACGTCGTCCAGAGAGAGCGAAGGAAATGCTGCCTGCCCGGTGCGAATTTCAAGCAGGTCCCGCACCGCAACGGTTTTCCTCTCACCTGAAAGCACCGTCAAAGCCGCACGATTCTCTTCAGTTGGTGACTTGATATAGCGATGCATTCGACGCACCATTTCGGGCGAGTTCGCGTGCTGCTCGCCGTTGCGTCGGAAGCGATACAAACCGGCGTCGTGGAACTCCGCTGCCGCAGACCCAAATCCGGCAGTGTGGCGGGAGATGCAATCCTGCAACAGGTCGTCGAGGCTCTTACCGTCGAGCGTGTGCCCGGCGTCGGCGAAAAATTTCTGACAGACTGCGCGATCAAGACCGATGGTCTCGAATAACTGACTGTTGCGATAGCTACTAATGGTCGAGATGCCCATGCGCGCCAGCACTTTACGCAAACCTTTTTCGAGCGCGGCACGATAGCGCGCAGGTCCATTGGGATGCCCTTTAGGATGGTCACCACCATCCGCACGCAAGGCCAAACTCATCGCCAGATACGGATGCACAGCACTCGCTCCTGCTGCCACCAGCAGAGCAAGGTGATGGGTATCGCTGACCTGTCCAGTCTCGACGATCAGCGGGACATTCCACGCACCCGTTTCGATCATCGCTTGCCAAACTGCCGCGACAGCGATCAGCGCAGGCAGAGCGGCGCGTTTTTCGTTCAACCCAGAATCGCCGACACCGCGATCACTCAGAACAATCGCTCCGGCGTTGGAAACTGCCTCTTGCACTTCTTTTCGGATCGAAGCCAAAGCCTTCCGTCCAGCTTCAACGCCGCCTGCGGTCTCAAAAGTGAAGTCGATCACATGAACCGGCGACAGCGCCTCGGCGATCGCCTTCATTTGTCCGGCGCCAATCAGGGGAGAACTGAGCCTCGAACTCTTACCTAGGTACACGTCCAGCGACATTACATGGCTCTCGCGCAAGGGATCGATGGGCGGGTTGGTCACTTGCGCAAAACGCTGCTTGCAGAAATCCCACAGCGGACGCGGCAAACTCGACAGAAATGCCGGAGGGGCGTCGTCTCCCATGCTCCAGAGCGGTTCCTGTCCGCTCTCCACGAGCGGTTGAAATAGCATGCGGTACTGGTCTTCGGTCCAGCCCAACGCCGCCATTAAACGGGTGGAGTCGAGATCACTATGCGCCGCTTTGTGCTCCGCAGGTATCAGCCTTGCCGAAGTCGCGGGCTGGCGCTCATCTGGGCGCACCAGCCCTCCAACTTCGTTCGGCCGGAAAAACGTTCCGCTCGCCGGGTCGGCGATGAGCATCTCGCCGGGACCAAGCCGCTGACGTTCGACAACCTGCTTGTCGCTAAGATCGGTAATACCGACTTCCGATCCGACGATCAGCAGCCCATCCGCCGTCAACGTGTAACGCAGCGGACGCAGGCCGTTGCGATCGAGTTTAGCCCCGACTACTTCGCCGTCGGTGAAGATCAATGCTGCCGGTCCGTCCCACGGCTCGTGGTCTGGAGCGCTAGCGGCAAGGAATTCACGCAATGCAGGATCGATGTGCTCATCGTGCTCCCATGCCGGCGGCACTAGCCGCAACATCGACTCCGGTGTGCCTACTCCGCAACGTACGTGGGCTTCCAGAGCGTTATCAATACTTGCAGAGTCGCTCATTCCCGGCTGCAGCAGTTGCGCTTTGTCCGATAGATTGAGCTTGCGGCGGATACTCTCCGACCGCGCATGAAACCATCGTCGATTGCTGCTGATGGTGTTGATCTCGCCGTTGTGCGCCACGAAACGGAACGGCTGTGCCAACGACCAACTTGGTTGCGTGTTGGTGGAATAGCGCTGATGGAAAAGTACGAACGCACTCTCGAAGTTAGGATTTTTAAGGTCGGGATAGAAGTGAGGTAACTGCTCCGGAGTAAGCAGACCTTTGTAAACGATAGTTCTCGCCGAGAGAGAACAGTAATAGACGGCATTGGAAGCTGCCTCAAGCTCCTGCCGCAAGCGGAATAGCTGTAACTCGAAGCTGGAGGATGAAAGCTCGGAAGACTTAGTGAGGGAAGACCCTTCACGAACTCCTATGTAGCATTGCCGTACAACGGGCAGGGAATCGTTCGAGCGCGGACCCAGGATCGACTTATCGGTTGGGACCACGCGCCATCCCAGTAAGGAAAGATCGTACTTCGCCGCCGAGGAGCGAATTGCCGCAATCGCCTGTTCTTCGTGGCCACGCTGAAGAAACACCATGCCCACGCCGAATTCTTCGGGCAAATCAATGCCTTCAGCGCGAGCCATCTTACGGAAAAAAGTATTGGGAAGTCCCACCAACAGCCCGGCGCCATCTCCGCTGCGGCCATCTGCGTCCACACCGCCGCGATGAGCCAGGCGCGCCAGGGCTACTAGGCCGCGCTCTACGACTTCGTGCGACGCGGGTCCGCCCAGTTGCGTAATGAAGCCCACGCCACAGGCGTCATGGTCGTTCGCGAAGATTGGGCGACTCTCTCCCACACTAACTGTCTAACCTGAATTTCTTCTCATGTACAATCGTCAATTTCGATCTGTCACATGGATTTTTCTGCACACACAAAGGGCGATTTTTGGGGCTTCCTCGCAATTTCTTGTATGCTGGAGAGTTGAAGTTTTCCTTCCTGTACGATGGGAGGTTCGGACCCCATCACCGCTCGAATGGTCACTCTTCCCAACATCCAATCCGCGTTAACTCGAATTCGACCATCGATCCATATTTCTTCCTGCACGCGTTCTGAAACTTTCTCAGAGCTCACCGGTAACTCTGTCTACCTCAAGTTGGAAAACCGACAGAGAACGGGAGCCTACAAAGAACGGGGAGCATTGAATAAGCTGCTAAGTCTCACTCCGGAGGAGCGTTCGCAGGGGGTAATCGCAGCTTCTGCCGGCAATCATGCGCAGGCGGTCGCTTACCACGCGGTAAACCTGGGCATCCGCGCGAGAATCGTCATGCCCCTGCCCACTCCGTTAATTAAGGTGTCGGCCACACGCGGATACGGTGCCGAAGTGGTGCTTCACGGAGCGAATTACGATGAGGCATTCGGCGAAGCGTTGCGCCTCAGCGCACGAGATCGGCTCACCTTCGTCCATGCGTTTGATGACGATGCGGTGATTGCGGGGCAGGGAACTCTGGGACTTGAGTTGCTTGAGCAGCATCCTGATCTTGAAGCGGTGATTGTGCCAATCGGCGGCGGCGGGTTGGTCAGCGGCATCGCCTGCGCGCTGAAAGAAACTAAACCGCGCATTCATGTCTTCGGAGTGCAACCATCGCGGCTGCCTTCCTTACGAGCCGCGCTCAAGGAAGGAAAACCAGTGACCTTGCCCTCGGCCGTCACGATCGCGGATGGAATCGCGGTGCGGCGAACAGGCGAGCGGACGCTACCGTTGATTCAAAAATATGTCGACGATATCGTTACGGTCGAAGAAGAAGAGATCGCAAACGCAGTTCTTCTGCTGCTGGAGCGGGAAAAGGTTCTGGCGGAAGGTGCTGGGGCCGCAGCGTTGGCAGCTCTGATCAATCGCAAAATTCCGATGCTTCAGGACGCGTGCGAAGCCGGGTCATCAAGCCAGAAGTCATCCAAACTCAAGAAAAGCGGGAAGAAAATTGCCGTCATTGTAAGCGGCGGAAATATCGATGTAACTTTACTGGCGCGCATCATCGAGCGCGGCTTGGTCAAAGATGGCCGCCTGGTTCGCCTGCGCGTTCATCTTCCCGATTATTCTGGAGCACTTCACCGCGTCACCGGCATTCTTGCCGAGCACCGCGCCAACATTGTCGAGACTTCCTATGACCGCGCCTACCACAACGTAAATCTCGGTGACACCGCCATCGACATCACTATGGAGACTCGCGGTCCTGACCACATTGCGGAGCTGATCGCGGCGCTCGCCGCCCACGGCTACGCCCAGGAAAGAATTTTGTAATCCCCGTACTCAGCGTGATTCTGTTCGTCCGCAATTTTGAGGGGAGAATCAGGGCCGTGGGTTGATTACTTGCGGCTCCGTGTTCGTATGTTTGTGCGTCATTTTGCGGTGGATGTCCGGCCAGAACTCCTTGATCACGATCGTGATGGTGTCATATCCCACCTGCGTTCCCCACACACTCAATGTGTTCGGCAGCGTGCGATCGGACGCGTTGTGAATGTAGGTTGGCATGCCTTCCGCGTTGTAGCGAACCGTGATAAAAGCCCGAGGATGGTAGCTGTTGGTGGAGATGGCAGCTGACAATGCGCTACCAACGATCTCGGAATAGTTGAATTGCTCACGGCCGGAATCGGTCCGGGTGACGAAAATTCTGCTGACAGCGTAACCGGTCCGGCGCGTGAATCCACCTTCGCTCGACTGAAAAAATCGTGGATCCTGATGCAAGATCGAAGGAAGAACCGCGCTCGTCATGAAGTTTTCGATAGTGCCGTCCGCGAAGGCCGAGCCATAGCGTTTGGCGTAACCCTCCGCGCCTTGTCCATAACCAGGTTCGCTGTTTTCAGCCTGGCTGATGCCCGCTAGAAAGCCGTACCACGGAAACTGCACCTTATCGAATGAACCTCGAGCCACCACCTTAAATTTCTGGCCGACGGTGAGCGGCGGCACTTTGCCCGCATTCTCCAAGGTTAAGAAATTAGGAAGCGCAAGGAAAAGCCGATCATTCGATGTTGCCGATGTTTTTCCTTGGTTGTCTGCCCCTTGTGCGTTCTTACTACTGCTCTTGTCTTTGTCCTTATCTTGGTCTGCTGGTGGTTTGGCCGGAGATTGACTCTGAGAATCCGCAGTCCCAGGATTCGATGGTGGCGGAGCTTGCTGCGCCGCTGATGTTAAAGAGACTGATGTTAAAGAAAAAAGGCCGCCAATCAAAAAAACAACGAACGGCCGAACCGCGAACTTTATGGACAAGCATTTCTCCCCACAGAATAATCTCGACGCAAATCCCGCACGATCTTTTGATTCTATCAGTCAGCTTCCCCGCACCCCGCACCCTGAGACAGTTTTACATTGATTTACAAACCATCCCTCCGCGGCGCGCAGACTCCAAAAAAGGCCGCCGGGATCACGGCGGCCTGACCGAAAAAACAACTCGCGCTAGAAGTGGAAGGCGATCTGCGCGGTGAGCGACCGCGGCGTCACATAATGCGTGCCGCTGAAGGTGGAGAGGAAGTTATAGAGCGCATAGTTGTTCGCCAGGTTAATGGCGGTCAATTGCGCGCTCCACTTGTACTTGTCGCCGTGGAAAATGTTGTCATGGCCGATCGAGACATCAAAGAGATTCCGCGATGCAATCCGTGGGGGATTGTGGTCGTCGTTCTCAGTTCCTATCGCCGGTACTTGGATAAGACCGGTTCCAAACTGCGATGCCAGGCACGCAGAAGGTAGCGGAGTGGTCCGGGTTGCGCGTACGCCATTGCAGGTGAATCCGGCTTGGAACTCCTGATCGGCGCTCAGAGGGTTTCCGAAAACGTCTTGCAACAGGACTGCAGGTTGCCCACCGATCGTGGTTGACTGCGGGCAATCGTTGTTTGGACCGACTCCGTAGCACGGCGCGTTACCGGCCACCAGACCACTGTCGTACCGCCAGTTGAAGCCAAACCAGGGACCGCGCTTCCAGGGCTGGTACTGAAGGTGCGTGGTCTGGTTGAACTTTTCGTCGTGATCAATGCGGAACGGAGTTCCCGGAGCTCCAACGGTAGCACCCGCACCGCCAATCTGCGGCGGGAAAAAGCGCGCCGCCACGCTCGAAAAGACCACAAGCGCTGAGAAGCCGCGAATATCGGGCACGCTTACCCGGCCCGCGTACCCGGGAATTTTGGAGTTGTGCCACTCAATTGGAAAAGTGATCGGCGTGTTGCCGAGCACGCTGAAGTCGTAGCCGTTGTGCGTGTACTTGGTAATCCACTCGCCAGAAAATACCAAGTACTTCCCGAAAGCCTGCTCGATCCCTGCGTGGAATTCATTGCGAAAGCCGGGACTCAAGGCCCCGCTCGACAGGCCGCTGCAAGCAAGAAGCGGGGCCAAGACCGGGTTGCTGCAACCAGTGCTGGAAAGTATCAGATTTTCGTTGAAAGGAGATTCCAAGGTGCGGGCGTAGGAAACGCGAAGGATCGTGTTGGTCTTCTTGATGTTGTAAGCGACGCCAAGCCGGGGTTCTATCTGACTCGCAATGGAAAGACCATTGTAGGTATCGCCCCGCAATCCAAGATTCAATGACCAGTTTCCTTTCGTGATATTGTCCCGCACATACAGGGCAAGCTCCTTCACGTCAGTGTGGCCATTGAAGGTGTACAAGCCTCCGCCACGCGTCAGATCGTAAGGAGCCAGAACCGGATTGTAATTGGGGTAAAGAGTAGAGCCGGGTGCATTCGTGTTCGAGTTATTGTTTTGTTGGTAGATGCCGGTATTGCCGGTACAATCCGCGGGAGTGAGTCCGGGAGCCGCGACATACTGCTGCTGATCGTTCGAAAAGGTTATGCACGGTGCATTGTAGGTCGGATCGACAATTCCGAGAGCGTCGTTTTCGTTGAGAAAAGTTTGTTGGTAGACCACTCCTGCCTTGATTTGGTTAATCCCCTTAACATAGGAGAGATCGGAGCGAAGCCCTGCGTTCGTGAGCGTGCGATTCTGACCCACGGACTGCCTCTGCAGACTTGGTGGGCCGAGATCCGCGAACGGGTCACTGCTGGGGTAATAGTTGTAATCGTCTCGGCGAACAAATGCACCCAGAGTGAATACGGCATTCGTATTCAGCACGTGCGTCCATGAGGGGGCTATGTTGAATGTGCCAATCTTGGAGCGCTGGTCCGTCGCTCCGACCCTGACGTCGTTGGGAGCTACGCCCCCGTAATTGTTAACGTCTTGTGCATCCACGCCGCTCAATCCACTCCAGGCCGTAGCGTTCTGCGCGTCGAAGGAATTCGGAGTCTGGAACCAGCTTCGGCTATAGCCGAAGTTGAGGTGAATCGAGTCGGTTGTTGAGAGCTGATAGTCCACTCTGTCGAAGAGATTCTCTTCATTGCCTTTATCGTGCAGCACCGTGAACTCCGGTGGATCGAGAAATCGGCCAGTATTCATGCCGTTCGCGGAGATGAAGTTACCCCAGCTCTTGCCTCCGTAAGCTACTTCGGCTGCCAGGTTCGATGATCCAAACGAGCCGTAGGAGGTGGTCACGCTGCCATGCGGCGTAGTTACGCCTTGCCCCGAGCGCGTTGTCGCAACAATCACCACGCTGGTCTTGCCTCCATATTCTGCCGGCGGCGCCCCTGAAATAACCTCCATGGACTCGATCGAGTCGAGAGGAATCTGATTCGAAAACACTTTGCTCTGCTGATCCGTAATGGGCTGGCCGTCGACAGAAAACGAGTTTTCCGCGTGATCGCCGAGGCCGTGGAACAGGCCATTGGAATCGGCCGCGATGCCGGGTGTGGAGAGAGTAACCAGCGAACTCAGTGACGATGACGCGCTTTCCAGTGGAATCTTGTCGAACAGGTTCTTGTCGATGTCGGAATGGAATGTCGAATCGTTTTCCACCAGGTCTCCCCCTGCCTCGACCGTCACGGTAGTGGTAGCGCTGGAGACTTGAAGACTGACCTTGATGCTGACAGGCACAATGGAGCGGACTTCGACGTCCCGCGAAGTCTGGGCGAACCCGGACGCGGTCACCGACAAGTGATACGGATTAAAGGGCACGTTCGGGAAGTTGAAGTACCCTGACTTATCCGCTGTGGTGGATTGGTCGAAATGGCTGACCGGGTTGTGAATTTCAATGGTTGCGTTGGGAACAACAGCGCCGCTGGGGTCCAAGACAGTGCCGCTAACAGATCCCGAGTTCCCGCCAGACTGCGCATAAGCGATACTACCGGTCAGACCGAACCATACGACGAGAGCCATGATGATCAACCGCTTGGATGAAACGAGCATGATGCCTCCTGGAAGAAATCAAAAGTGGCAAATCAGGAAATAGGAATCAGCCCCGGCATGGAGCACCGGAACCGAAAGCTCTGATCTGGAAGATTTCTACAGGACAGGAGGACCACGAATGCCCAGGTTAAGAACACTGATCCAGGCTTTCGCGATGATTTTCTCTTCATGCAGCAAGCCGACCGCGGCAAAAATGGGTCGCGCTTGATTGGAACTGGCCACCGGGCTGGCACTATGCGCCACGGCGCAGATCGAGCAGGATGCTGATTCCGTCTGGCTCGGATGGTTATGGGTAGATTCTGCCACCACCGTCCACAACATTAGGGACAGGCAGAGCCACGCCAACCATCGAGTACGAAACCTCATAAGTTCCTGCATCGGGCTAGCCCACTAGATTCTTCTAAGCTTATAACGGTTGCCCCACACAAGCAACGTCGGCCGAGTTACTATGGGACGGGTCGACGGGGCGTCGCGGTTGCAGGACACTGTCTCCTCAGCCATCAAATTCTAGCCGTCAAACTTTCAAAGATGAGGAACATATGACAGAACCAACTTACGAAGAACTCAAAGCGCGGTTGTCGCAGTTGGAGAAAGAGGTCGAGACCAAGAAACGTAGCGGCGAGATGACCTTTAAGATCGGCGAAAAAGGTGGGGTCAGCGTCTACGGCCTTGGCCGCTTCCCAGTAACGCTCTATTACGAGCAATGGAACCGGCTGCTCGGCGCCGCCGAGGACATCAAGAAGTTCATGGAAGAGAATAAATCGAGGCTGAAACTGAAAGAGCAGGGCTGATATAGAGGCCGTGCTTAGCGACTCCCCGCCGCACCGTAGAGCGGGAAGAGGCCAAACCGCGCGATTGGGGAATGGTGGCTGGGTGTGTTCGCCATCGCGAAATTTATAAAATAATTCCCTCAGGCTCTTGGGTCGCTTCACGTTATAATGGAAAAACTGTGCCAAAATACTCCATCGTCGTCCCTCTGCACAACGAGCAGGAGAACGTTACCGACCTCTACGACCGCCTGAAAGCGGTGATGGAGACGGCCGGTGAGACGTTTGAAATCGTGCTGGTCGATGATGGATCGAGCGACCACACCTTCGCCATGCTGCGCGAGATCGCGGCCGTCGATAGCCGCGTTACGGTGGTCAAGCTGCGGCGTAATTTTGGACAGACCGCAGGCCTGGCTGCGGGTTTCGATCACGCCCGGGGTGAGTACATCATCGCGATGGATGGAGATTTGCAACACGATCCCGCCGACATTCCGATGTTCCTCGAAAAAATTGCGGCGGGTTATGACATCGTCAGCGGCTGGCGCAAGGTTCGTATCGATAACTTCTGGATGCGGCGTATTCCTTCCCGCGTCGCCAACTGGATGATGGCCAAGCTGAGCGGCGTCGATATTCACGACTTTGGCACTACCTTTAAAGCCTATCGCCGCGAGATTCTCGAGCAAGTTCCACTCTACGGCGAACTGCACCGCTTCATCCCCGCGCTTGCATCGTGGTATGGCGCATCCATTTGCGAAGTGCCCATCCGCAATGTGAACCGTGAGCGCGGCGCATCGCACTACGGAATCTCTCGCACTTTCCGGGTTTTCTTCGATCTCATCACGATTCGCTTTCTGCTTCGCTATCTCTCGCGTCCGCTGCATTTTTTTGGAACGTTTGGGCTGCTCAGCATGCTCGGCGGGAGCGGTATCGTGGCCTGGCTCGGCGTGGAGAAGTTCCTTCGCCAGGTTCCGGTCATGGCTTCTCACGGGCCGCTGATGATGCTCTCCCTCGGCCTTTTGCTCGGTGGGCTCAACTTACTTGCCATTGGCTTGCTAGGCGAGATGCAGGTCCGCCATTATCACGAACCCCGCCACCGCGCTCCCTACTCTGTCGATCGCGTTCTTCGTTCGCAAAACGAAGAGCACAGCGTCTCGGAGTAGCTTCTAAGAATGGTTAGGGAGCGGCACGATTTCGCTCGTGCCAGTGTTACCAGACCCGACACACATCTGCTGCCGGTTTTACCATGGGCTGCCCAGGTTTGCAGTTGAATGCCTGCGTGAACTCTGGCATGTTCACTACAACCCCGTTGATACGGTAGCGTGCTGGGGAGTGCGGATCGGTCATGGCCCGTACCCGCATGTCTTCAGGACGCTCGTTGGCGCAGTCCCACTGCGCAAATCCGACGAAGAAGCGTTGTTCAGGGGTGAGGCCATCGACGGGCTGAAGGTTCTTCTCTTTGGCCGCATCCTTCCATGCCATGAAAGCGAGAATCTCGCCTCCCAGGTCGGCAACATTTTCACCCAGCGTCAGCTTACCGTTGACGTGCACATCTTCCACCGAAACGTAGGATGAGTATTGATCGTCGACGCACTTGGTGCGCGCATCGAACTTCTCGCGATCTTCTTTGGTCCACCAATCCTTCAGATTTCCTTTGGCGTCGAACTGGCTGCCCTCATCATCGAAGCCGTGCGTCAGTTCGTGGCCAATCGTCCCGCCGGTGTCGCCGTAGTTGGGGGCATCGTCCATCTTCGGATCGTAGAGTGGGGGTTGCAACACGCCGGCAGGAAAGTTGATGTCGTTCATCTGATCGTTGTAGTAAGCGTCAACAGTGGGAGCCGAAATATCCCACTCGCCGTGGTCGACAGGTTTGCCGATCTTGTTGATGTCGCGTCGATTCTCGAATTCATGCGTGCGCTCGACATTGCCAGCAAAGTCATCGCGTGCAATCTTGACTGCGCTATAGTCGCGCCACTTGTCAGGATAGCCAATCTTGTTACGAATGCCTGCCAGCTTGGTCAAGGCCTGCTGTTTGGTTTCCGGGCTCATCCAGTCGAGTGCCCGGATACGCTGGCCCATGGCGTCCTCGATGCGCTGCACCATCGCGACCGTGCTCTGCTTGAGTTCTGGCGAAAAAACTTTCGCCACGTACACCTGACCAAGAGCCTCGCTCAGGTCGAAATCGACATACTGCACACAGCGCTTCCATCGCGGTTGCATCTCCTTCGCGCCTCGCAAATATTTGCGGTAAAACTGAAAATTCTCTTCTACAAACGGTGACGCGAGGTACGGAGATAAACTATCGGCGATGTGGAATCGCAGATAGGTCTTCCAACTATCGATCGATTCTGACGACAGAAGCGTGTTGAGTTCCTTGATGAAGTCGGGAACGTCCACGTTAAGAATCGCGAACTCGGGATACTGCATCTCGCGATAGTAGGCGGCCCAGTCGAAGTTGGGCGCGACCTGGGCGAGCTCCGCAATCTTCATTTTGTGGACCAGCTTGTGCGGATCGCGGCGTTCCACGCGGGTGAGAGAAGCCTTAGCGAGGGCCGTTTCCAGGCGCATCACGATCTCGGCGTTCTTCCCGGCAGTGGCCGGCGTGTCGCCGATCAGCTCGAAGACCTTTTGAATGTGCTGTACGTAGCGTTGTCGCGTTTCTTTCGACTTTGCGTCATCTTTGGTGTAGTAATCGCGGTCGGGCATGCTGAGGCCGCCTTGGTCCACATCGGCGATCACATGTTCGGAGTCGTCCGGATCTTGCGTAGAGCCTGCAGCAAAAAGCATCGAACGGCCAGAGTGGACCAGTTGCAGGTGCGCCACCACGAGTGTGATCTCTTTGGCCGACCTGATTTGAGCAAGGGAATCGAGTTCCGGCTGAATCGCCGAGAGCCCGCGCTTTTCGACTCCGCCTTCATCCATGCACGCGGCGTAGAAATCGCCGATCTTCTGGGTCACGGCATCACGCTGATCGGCCGGCTGCGCGGCCTGCTCCAACATGCCACGCAGGAAGATCAAGTTGTCCTGATAGAGCTTGCCGTAAACCGACCACGAAGTCTGATCCGGCGGAATCGGGTTCTTCTTTTGCCAGCCGCCACAGGAATAGTGGTAGAGATCGACGCAAGGATCAATCGATTTGTCCATAGAAGAAACATCGAGACTGGGGCTGTAAGGCAACGCCGCATCAGAAGATTGTTGCGCGGACGTATATTCCGCGTTCGCCAGCGGTATAACTGCCACCACAAACCATAGCCACAGACGATTCTTAAGCATATTCACCTTTGACGCGGATGGACGGAAAGCGTTACCGGAAACGGGCAATCCTACGCGGATGCGTTGCCTGCTTGCAATCGGGACGAGTGATTTTATTTCGCCGCGACATTTCTTGCCCCAGCCATTCCAAACGCGCGGTGCTAAACTTGGACGCGTCTATGATCTTGAAACAGTACTACTTGGGCTGCCTGGCCCATGCCTCGTATCTACTTGGAGACGAGGCCAGTTCGACTGCCATCATCGTCGATCCGCAGCGCGACATTCAGCAATACCTGGCCGATGCCGAAAAACTAGGGCTGCAGATTCGCCACGTCTTTCTGAGCCACTTTCACGCTGATTTTGTCGCCGGCCATCTGGAGTTACGCGACCGGTGCGGCGCGACCATCCACCTCGGCTCTCGCGCCCAGGCGGAATATGCTTTCGCCGCCATGAAAGATGGAGACACGTTCGACTTCCCGGGACTGCGCCTGCAGGTGCTGGAAACTCCCGGCCACACGATCGAGTCAATCTCGATCCTGGTGTTTGATCTTCAGAAGGATCCGACGAAGCCTTACGCCGTTCTCACGGGCGATACGCTGTTTATCGGCGACGTAGGCCGTCCGGACCTGCGCGCATCGCTGGGTTGGACTGCGAACGATCTTGGCTCGCACCTATACGACTCGTTGCACGACAAACTTCTCAAGCTTCCTGATGAGACCCTCGTCTACCCGGCCCACGGCTCGGGTTCGCTATGTGGAAAAAATCTTTCCTCAGATACGGTCTCTCCGTTAGGAGTGCAGCGGCGAATGAACTATGCCCTGCAGCCGATGACGAAAGACGAATTCATTCGGCTCGTCACCGCAGATCAACCTGATGCTCCTCCGTACTTCACGTACGACGCTATTCTCAACACCCGCGAGCACGCCTTGCTCGACAGGAATCTCGAAAAGGTGCTCTGCCCGATTGAACTCGATGAAGTCCTACGGATGGGAGATTCGGGCGCTCAGATTCTCGATGTCCGTGACGCATCCGAATACGCGAAGGGCCATCTCGCCGGCAGTATCAACATCGGACTCGGCGGCCAATACGCTACCTGGGCGGGCACGGTGCTGGACCGGGCCAAACCCATCGTAATCATTGCCGAGCCCGGACGCGAAAAGGAAGCTGCCCTTCGTTTGGGCCGAATCGGCTTCGATCACGTCACTGGCTACATGCAGGGAGGCATGGAAGCCCTCGCCGGCCGGGCCGACCTGGTGTGGCCGACGAAACGCGTCAGCGCACCCGAAGTCGCAGAAGAACTCGCGAGCTTAGGTCCGCCGCTATTGCTGGATGTGAGAACTCCGCGCGAGTGGACCGCCAAACACGTTAACGGCAGCGTGAACGTTCCGCTGAACCATCTGCAGGAACGCATCGCCGAAATTCCGCGCGGACGCAGCATCGCGGTCCATTGCGCTGGCGGCTATCGTTCATCGATTGCAGCCAGCATTTTGCAGCAGTATGGAATCACGAATCTCACTGAGATGGCCGGGGGCCTGGCTGCCTGGGAAGCCGCTCGATTGCCTGTGGTGTCGACAGCGTAGGTAACGGAAAGCACCGCCATGCGCTGGGCTAGATGCAAGTCCGCTGTCATCACCAATCCCCCCACCGCAGGCCCTTGCTCTGTCGACGGGGTCCTTCGCTCGCAAATCGAAGAGCACAGCCTTTTCACAGTAGTGCGAGTTACATTCAGACGCAAGTCAGCCCGCGAGTACTCCGCGAACCTTAGACGGTGAGGATTCTCGCCGCCTCGCCCCTGAAGCCAGCTCCCGATCCGCTAGATCCTGGGCTAGTGCCACCATGGTCATCGTGGGGTTCCAGGAACCGCTCGCTGGCCACAGAGCGCCGCCGGTGACGTAGACGTTCTCCACGCCATAGGGGCGGTAGTCCAAACCGACCACTCCCTCTTCTTCCGTCCCTATCCAAAGCGTTGATCCTTCATGCACCAGCCCCGGGACGCGGCGCTCGATGATCGATGGCCGTTCGTTGCTCCATTTTCCATGGTTAGGGTCGCCGTGCCAGTATTCGACATTCCCCTTTGGCGCGAAGACCCGTTCCATCATCTGGAAAGTGCCTTCATCCATGGTGTCCCAAGTTGCCGCATCATTCTTGCTGGCGAGCACTTGCAGGGTGACGTTTGTCGTGGGGTCTTCGTCTTCGTTGCGTCGGAAATAGTTCTGCGGATTGCGAAAGTCGATTTCTCCCAGCACCGCACACACGAAAACAAGATATTCATCGGAACTCAGTAACTGCGCCATGGACGCGGTGGCCACCACGTCCGGCATATAACGGGCGGCCTTATCTGCGTTTTTCGCCGGACTTCGGTCGGAGAGGACGGAGAGTTGCACATGGTACTGCATTTGGTTCTGGCGGTTTTTTCCGGCCATGTAAATCGCAGCCAGTTCCAGTTCTCCGAGCTGGTCGCCGAAATCGAAGTCCTTGCGCGGTACCCGGGCCACGACGGAGGTGATGAAGTGTGCCGTAAAGCGCTCTCCCGCGCGCTTTACCTCCGGAAAGGAGTTGAGCAGAAGCGTGGTCGGGGGAAGCGTACCCATTGCCAAAATGACTTTCGCTTGCCCAACGTTCACCACTCCCCGCGAGGTTTCGAGAGCGGTGGCGCACCCATCCTGTTGATGGATCCGGCTCACAATACAGTTGTTGACAATGCGAAGCGGGCTGCCCGCGCCAGTTTCGCTCAGTTTCGCCTGCCGGTCCGCGAGCCCCAGCATTACCGCCGGAGTGGCGAACTTGGCGAAATCCAGGCCGCCTTCTCGACCCGCGCCCGCGGCCAGAGGGGCGGGCATACTGCGTGTGGCGGAATCGATCTTCCCGAGATTTTTGGCGAGCATCATCTGCAATGATCGCTGCATCAACCCGTACACCGGACGCTGGCGGGTGACGAATAGCAGCAATTCCGGGCTCAAGTGCGCGTCGATCTCGTCGGCGGGAATCACATTGAGTAGTTTCTCGGCTGAGGCGAAATGCGCCGCCGCCGCCGCAATGGTTTCCGGTGGCCAGAAAGCCATTTCGTCGACCGTGGGGCGCGGACACCAGGCGCTCCACATAATGCTGCGTCCTCCGAAAAAGGGCACCATCCCATGCTGCCACTGGATGTTCCCTGCAGGCTGGTCCGCGGTACGTGCGGAGAGCGTCCAGGGGAAAGTTTCCGACATGCCGCCCAGCGTCTGCTGATAGGGAAGCGGCAGGTTTTGAAAATGCTCCGGGAGGAAAAAGGGGCCGCGCTCGATGATCAGAATCCTCATCTCGGGACGCGCCGTGAGGATCCGTTCCGCGAAGGCGAGCGCGCAAAACCCGCTCCCAATGATGATGTAGTCGAATTGCTCTTCCTCGCGCGCGTGTTTCCATTCGGTATTCGAGAGGAAGAACACATGATCCATGACCTTCTGTGGATTCGGAGTCTGAGGACCAGGAGTTGGAAAACCGTGGGCAAAGTTCGGGGAACTTGACGCATTACTCATAACTTCCTCTCCAATTGATACGCCGCACTATGGCAATATGGTGCTCGAAAGTCAATTACAAATGTTCAGGCGAGTACTCAACTCAGATTGGCCGGCTCAAAACGTGGCGCCGAGTGGCTCTGGCTACAGCGTATAATGTGCCGTCTAGTATCTGAGGAGCGTCGGTCGTCATGGTACAAACCACGCAGCATGAATTACTACTTGCCCGCCGAATGTCGCGGCTGGGCACCGAGACTGCTTTCGAAGTCCTAAACAAAGCGCGAGCCCTCGAACGGCAAGGCAAGAGCATCATTCACCTCGAGATTGGTGAGCCGGATTTCGATACTCCTGCCAACGTTGTGGAATCTGCCGTGGATGCTTTGCACAAAGGTTGGACGCACTACGGCCCGTCGGCCGGCTTGCCTGAACTGCGCCAAACTATCGCCGATTACGTCAGCCGCACTCGCGGCGTCAAGGTTGCACCGGAAGAGGTGGTTGTTGTGCCCGGCGGTAAGCCGATTATTTTTTTTACGATTCTCGCGTTAATTGATGAGGGAGATGAGGTTATCTATCCCAACCCCGGTTTCCCGATCTACGAATCAATGATTCAATATGTTGGTGGTAAGGCGATTCCAATTCACCTGAAAGAAGACCGCGATTTCTCGCTCGACGTGAACGAGCTTGCCGCGCTCATCAGCGACCGTACGAAACTGATCATTCTGAATTCGCCACAAAACCCCACAGGCGGAGTGATGCCGCGCAGCGATGTTGAGCAGGTGGCCAAAGTCATCGGCGACCGCAATATCTTGGTGCTTTCGGACGAAATTTATAGCCGCCTGCTTTTTGAAGGTGAGCATTTCTCCATCATGTCGGTGCCCGGTATGCAGGAGCGCACGATCCTCCTTGATGGTTTCTCAAAAACCTATGCGATGACGGGATGGCGCATGGGTTATGGCGTGATGCGGAGCGACTTGGCAGCACACCTGACTCGCTTGATGACGAACTCAAACTCGTGCACCGCCAGCTTTACCCAGATAGCGGGAATCGAGGCCCTGCGCGGCGACCAGAGTTCGGTCGATCACATGTGCGCCGAATTCAAGCGCCGCCGCGATGTCTTTGTCGTTGGTTTGAATAAGATCAAGGGCTTCTCCTGCCGCATGCCCAAAGGCGCGTTCTATGTTTTCCCCAATATCACGAAGACGGGGTGGAAGTCGAAACCTCTGGCTGACGCTCTCCTCGAGCAAGCCGGCGTCGCGGCGCTTTCTGGCACTTCATTTGGTGCTTTCGGTGAAGGGTACTTGCGCTTCAGCGTGGCCAATTCACTGGAGAACCTGCAGCAGGCGCTCGACCGGATCGACCGGTGGATAAAAGAGAATCTCTAGCCTCGCAGAGGCATTCTGCGCGAAGCCCTTTGCTCCGGCATTCTGCCGTTCCCACAACGGTCCAACGTTTACGAATTGCGAACAATCCACAGACGACTCGATTGAGCTGGGCATCCTCGCCATAAAATGGCGCGATTCGGGATGGCAACATTCAAGTCCCGGTACGAAAGGATGGGATTCCCAATGCTATCGAAGAAATTAGGTTGTGTGTTCGCACTCGCCGTACTGCCCGCTCTCGCGCAAGTTCCCAGCGGAGCAACCTCCCCGCAAAACGAGTCTGTAATCGTACCCCGCCAGCACGCACCGAGAAGAGCTTATCCAGGAACTTCGCCGCGCGTGATCGAAAACGTCACGGTTTCAGACAGCACCAACTGGAGCGGCTACGCAGTAACCGGTTCCTCGTTTACTACGGCCAAAGCTTCGTGGATTATTCCTACAGTCACCTGCTCGAAGACTCCCAACACTTATTCTTCATTCTGGGTCGGCCTCGACGGATGGACCTCCAGCACCGTGGAACAGACAGGGACCGATTCCGATTGCAACGGTTCGAGCCCATCCTATTATGCGTGGTATGAGTTCTATCCCAAAGGCTCCGTGCTGATTTCAAGTGTGCCTGTGTCTCCCGGCAATAAGATGGAAGCCCAGGTGGTTTACAGCGGCAGTGAATTCACTATTACAATCACGAACGAAACTACTGGAAAATCCTTCAGCAAGAGCTCGACTGTCCGCGGGGCGGCACGTTCGTCGGCGGAGTGGATTGCCGAGGCGCCGTGCTGCACAAATGCTGGCGGCATCCTGCCTCTCTCTGATTTTGGCACCGTCGATTTTGGCGATGACTACACCGGAATCGGCAGTACCAATGACGCCACGGACTCTTCGACCTCGGGAGCGATCGGCGCTTTCGGAAGCAATATCCAAGAGGCGATTATGGTCAATGGCAACACTGGCGCGAATGAAGCTGTGCCGTCGGGCCTGTCATCAGACGGGACAAGCTTCACGGTGACTTGGGATTCTGAATAGGCGAAGGCACATCTAGTGTGCGCCGATTTAGTTTTGATATCCCCGCACAAGCTTCGCTTGGGCGGGGATATTGTCATTCACTGACTTGTTCTAAGCGACATTCATGCCGCGGAACAGCGACTCTAGGATTTTCTTGGCCGGCTGGTTCTTCTTCCCTCGATCCGGAAATGTCGCGGTCACGGAACGGCAAGATGGAAGTCCCGCCACAAAGGAAAGCGAGCGTCTATGTTCTCGAAAGGCTTAGGAGTTTTGTTAGTGCTCGCCGGCTTGCCTGCTTTGGTGCAGGTATCCAGCGGGGCCGTTGCCAACGTCACAGTTTCCAACAGCACTAGCTGGGCCGGCTACGTGGTTACCGGCTCCTCGTTCACGAGCGCCAAAGGATCGTGGACAATCCCCACCGTTGACTGCAGCAAGACTCCGAACACGTACTCCTCGTTCTGGGTGGGCATCGACGGATGGATCTCCCCCACTGTGGAGCAGACTGGAACGGACGCCGATTGTGATGGCACGACTCCCTCCTATTACGCCTGGTACGAATTTTACCCGGCAGCCTCGGTAGTCATTTCAGGCGTCTCGGTAGCGCCGGGCAACGTGATCTCGGCGGCGGTGAGTTACAGCGGCTCGGAGTTTACGATTACAATCACCAACGAAACCACGGGAAAATCCTACAGCAAGAGCGGAAAAGTTTCCGGGGCGGCGCGGTCGTCGGCCGAATGGATTGCCGGAGGCCTTTCCCCGCTCCCCGATTTCGGAACCGTCTATTTTGGCGAGGACTATACCGATGTGAGTGGCACCAATTACGCGGCCGACTCCACGAACTCGGGACCGATCGGCAGTTTCGGCAAAAACGTGTACAAGGTCAATCTAGTCAACAGCTCAGGTACGCCTGTATTGGTAACGTCCCCTCTCACCGCGGACGGGACGAGCTTCTTTGTGACTTGGGAATTTGAGTAAAGGCGGGCAGCCATTGTGTATGCCACCTTGTG
The DNA here is from genome assembly GCA_964407505.1 of uncultured Acidobacteriaceae bacterium. Taxonomy (GTDB): domain Bacteria; phylum Acidobacteriota; class Terriglobia; order Terriglobales; family Acidobacteriaceae; genus Sulfotelmatobacter. The sequence goes on from CAYOVU010000062.1 coordinate 46,898, forward strand.
CTTTGCTTCCCCGCCCAGACCTCGCTTGGGCGGGATTTTTTGTCAGCCGCCGATTTGAGTGTAGACTTCGGAGATTAAAGACAAGAATTGACGCCCGCGAAGAAAAAATCGAAGCCAAATCGTAGTCCCCAACCCAGCCGGCCGCACATGCCCGGCTACGGCCTGCCCGAAGGCAACAAGGGCTTGTTGCCATGGAGTTGGGCGGAACAGCGCCTGAAGAAATCGCACAACTACTGGACTACCACCGTCAAGCCCAACGGTTCGCCGCACACCATGGTCGTCTGGGGCTTGTGGCAAGACGGCCGTTTCCTGTTCAGCACCGGCAGCAAGTCGCGCAAGTCGCGCAATCTGACCAAGAATAACAACTGCGTGGTCTGCAGCGAGCACGCGCACGAAGCGGTCGTCGTGGAAGGAATTGCTGAAATCGCCGATGTTCCCGCGCGGCGCAAATTTCTTCCTAGCTATGAGCGCAAGTACAAATTCGATATGAAGGGAATGAAAGACGACATTCTGTCGATGAAGGAACCGGTCTTTGCAGTGCGTCCCCGCGTAGTGTTTGGATTGTGGGAGAAACATTTCCAGAGCAAGTCGACGCGCTGGAAATTCGAATAGCGATGACCTTGGTTAACGAGAATCGTCCAAAGCGAGGCGAAATCCGTTTGCGCGGCCGTCTTCGATTGGTCAGCGATTGATAGCGTCCAGCCTAGCGCAATTGAGCGAACTCTTCCGAGGGGTCTGTCGCCGTGCGTGTTTCGTCGCGTATGATATTTCCGTGAATCTGCGCTGTTGGTGTGCTTGAGCGTTCTGGTTCAGCCTCCGTTTTTCTGAAAACTCATGAGCAAGAAATTTCGCGTTTTTGCCACTTGCGATATTGGAGAAGCCCTCAACCTGCTGAGCCATCGTGGCTACGAAATTGAGGTTTATCCTCAGCCTGAGGCGCCTCCGAAGCGACTGATTCTCGAAAAAGTGACCTCGGGCATCGACGGTCTAATTACCACGCTTCGCGACCAGATCGACGCCGAGGTCTTCGAAGCAGGTAAGAAGACTTTGAAGGTCGTTTCACAGTTTGCGGTTGGGTTTGACAATATCAACCGCGCCGACGCAAACCGGTACAAGATTCCGTTCACAAACACAGCGGATGTTCTTACCGAAGCTACTGCGGAGTTCGCCTTTTTTATGCTCGGCATGCTTGCTCGCAAAATGTGGTCGGCCGAGCACCTGACACGAGACAACCAGTGGGGATACTGGCACCCTTATCTGCCGTTCCTGGGCGATGAAGTGACCGGGAAAACCATCGCGATCATTGGTACGGGAAGAATTGGGCTGGCCATGATTAAAAAGTGCACCGGCTTCGACATGAACATGCTGTGCTACGACCCGGCGTACGAGAATCACGATTACATCAAGGCGATTCAAGAGAATATGGATTTGCGCCACGCTCGCGGCATCTCGAAAGAAAAAAACTGGATTAAGTACGTTACCTTTGAAGAAGCCCTGCGCCAGGCCGACTTCGTCAGCGTGCATGTGCCTCTGTTGCGGCCGGGCGAAAGCGCGACGCCCACTTATCATCTGTTCAACGAGCAGACCTTGCGGCTCATGAAGCCGACTGCATTTCTGGTGAACGACTCGCGTGGTCCGGTAATCGACGAAGCGGCACTGGCGCGCGCGTTGCGCGAAAACTGGATTGCCGGCGCCGCGCTGGACGTTTACGAGAAGGAGCCGTTGCCGGCAGATTCACCGCTTCGCGATCCCTCGATTGCCGACCGCTGCCGTCTGATGCCGCACTTCGCCAGCGCGGCCCGCATCACAAGGCTGTCGAGCGATCCCGAGAAAGGCATGGCTGGTCGTTGTGTGCAGGGGTTGATCGATGTGCTCGAAGGCAACTATGGTGGCGACCTCGCGAAGATGCCTTATGTGGTGAACAAAGAAGCCTTTGGAAAGTAGCAGAAAGAGCACACAGGTTTGATGTTCTCCGACCGCACCAATTGGCAACTCACACGCAATCGTCTGACCGAGGCGCTCGAACAAGTGACGTCGAGCGGCGCGCAGGTGCTCGATCTCACAATTTCCAACCCCACGCGTGCGGGCCTGCACTATGACGATCAGACGATTTTGAAGTCGTTGTCCTCGCCGCAAATTTTGGACTATGATCCCCAGCCCAAGGGGCTGCTCAGCGCGCGTGCGGCAATCGCGGCGTACTACCAGATTGAACATGGCATTCGCAAGTTCGATTGCGAGCGGTTGATCCTCACTACGAGCACCAGCGAAGGCTATTCTTTTGTGTTCCGCCTTATTTGCAACGCGGGCGATGAGCTGCTGGTTCCGAAGCCAAGCTATCCTTTGTTTGAATTCTTAGCCGACCTGCAGGACGTGAAGCTGGTGCCGTATCCGTTGATCTACGACCACGGCTGGCAGATGGATTTTCCGTCCCTCGAGAAGTTGGTGACGAAGCGTACTCGAGGCGTGGTGGTGGTTCACCCGAATAATCCTACGGGCTCGTATGTGCAAGCGCACGAGTTGGCGTCGCTGAATGCGTTCTGCCAAAAGCATGGGCTTGCGATCATTGCAGACGAAGTATTTCTGGACTATACGCACGATGGCCGTGCGTGG
>CAYOVU010000063.1:0-4069 GCA_964407505.1 uncultured Acidobacteriaceae bacterium
GCTACGTAAAGGGTCGCGTGCATGTCAATGGAATGGAAAACTTCTGGTCGCTCCTTAAGCGATCCCTGCGCGGCACTTACGTTGCTGTAGAACCTTTTCATCTTTCTCGTTACGTTGACGAACAAGTTTTTCGCTATAACAATCGCAAAGATGGCGACCGCAAACTAACTGACTCCGACCGCTTCGCCGCTGTTGCGACTCAAATCCTTGGCCGTCGCCTGACTTATAGCGATCTTACGGGCAAGAGCGACTCGCCACATCAGTCGCCGACAGGGACGCGGGAAACACAAGTCCCGTTCTAGTCCTTGTCGGATTTCTTCGCTTTCTTTCCCCTAGCACCTTTGGGCCGTTCCTTCTTTGACTTTGGCGACTGTAGAATCACGGTCGCCAATTTCTTGAAGTTCTCTAGTGCTTCTGGGCCTTCCGTATATTCCCGTTGTTTCATGGCTTAAGTTTACTCCGCCGAAAGTTGAGTTTTTATGTCAAGAGAAACACGGCTAAACCGTACAGTACGTAGAGCAATAGAACGGCGACTAGAAAAGGAAAAGCATAAAGAGAGCAGGCCCCATAGAAGACTCTTAGGTTTTGTGTTATTTGCTGTCGGCATACCTGGAATAATCGCTGGCGTGCTGGCTCTCTTACCCAGAGCTTCCATCTCTTCGAGCGAACCATTGAACGAATCCGATCCATTTTCAGCTCCGTTTGTTGTCGCAAATGATGGTGTTTTCGATCTCAATGATGTCAAGTTCACGTGTATTCCCATTAAGGTTGTAACTTCGACCATGAATGACAGCAACCTCGCAGTCATCATCGACGGCGGTTCGATTAGAAACGACCCGACAGCAGGTATTCGAGCCACTAATCTTGACGTGGGTATTCTTCGCTCTGACAGTCGCACAACTGCGGCTTGTGCATATTCCAGCGCGATTCACTCTGGTGCAATCAAAGAAGCGAGTATTCGAATTATTTTGTCTTTTCGCCAAGCATGGTTGCCATATCGTAGGTCCATTGCGGGGGATTTTATCTTGACTAAAGACAATAGCGGCCATTTTCATTGGCTGCACGGATCCTTTCCAAATTAGGTAGCGATGCCGCACGGCACGATAACTAGATAATTGACGCATATGGAGTGGCTCTGTATGGAACCGATTGAAGAACGTAACTCCGCCAATGACGCTGATCCCAAAACCGCCGATCAGAGCGAGAATACAAAGCAATTCACGCCAACCACAAGGGTTTCGCCAATACAGGCTCCACCATCCCCACACGGCTATCAAATAACCTGCAAGACAGAGAAAGATTGGCGGGACAAAGTAAAATTTGGGGCTGAGATTTTTGGCCTCGCCGTTCTCATCGCTTACACCGTCTTTTCTTGTCTCCAGTGGCTCCAAATACGATGGACTAATCGACTGACTAGAGAATCCTTGGATGGAAGTGGATATGCCCTGCAACAGACTCTCACGAAAATGCAGGGACAAATTGACCAGATGCATGAACTCGCCGTCCAAGCCAAGACCCAAGCGGACAGGACTAAAGATGTTGCCGACCAAGCACTGCGACAGGCTACCGCGACAAATGAGCTGGCTGCTACCGCCCAAAAGACGTTCGAGATTGTCAATCGTCCGTACATTGGGGTAGAAGCTATCTACCAAGATGAAGATCGAACGAAAAATACGATGAACATCGACGTTCACATTAGAAATTTTGGCCCCGTCCCAGCCTTGGGAGTCGAGTTGAAGTCCCACTGGTACCAAAATGGCGTGGAAGCCCCCAATCCCAATTACCTCCCCAAGCAAGGAATAATTTTCGCGGGTGATCGCCGTTCTCTCACTGCTAATTTCAGCCGGGTGCAATACGACGAAATCGGGAAAGGAATTAATTTTATGGTGAGAATACGCGCCCACTACAAAGGAAGCGAAAAAGTATACGACTATTGCGAAGATTGGGAATACAACGCGCTCATAGATAAATTCCGGACGGATGGAACATGCGACCGTCCAGGTGCGCCCAACATTGAGTAAAGTTGCCCCGTCACGGTGTCTCATTTTGACACCAGACACGCATGTGCGTCAACTAGGTTAATACCTTTAGCGGGAAACCGCTCCCAGATCTTTGAGTTTGAAGGACTTATAGGCAAAATATTGTGCAATAAGGACTTACGCATAGGCTCCGTGAGCTCGCTGCAATGAAAAAAGGTGCGGAAGTGATCCACACCTTTTGCTTAAGCTCTGTTTATTTAGCTCTAGTTCCATTATAGCAATTTCGACCTACCTGACTGGACAAATCTCCCAACTTTATATTTCTAGCCGCTTCATGGAGTTATGGGGAAAAGGGAGGATATGGGGGGTTGACAGCAACTTCGCAAAAAGCGGAGATGGCGAACGCGCCTTTCCGGAACTTTCATCGCGCCGAAAGGCAGTTGTCAGTTGCTGTTGGCCAGTTGCAGCGATGACGCTGATTTGTGATGAAAAATCCAAAACCGGGCGGGCGGGGTCGCCCGCCCCCACACTTCCCGCCCCCACGGTTCATCAAGAAGGCGAATCACTAGACTAACTTTCCCAACACACGGAGCCGGTGAGAATTGTAATGTGGCCTTGGGACTGTGTAATGGACGGGCTGGGAAGGTCGTGGTAGACCCTCCGCCAATCTCCGCAGCTCCACAGGTAAAGGCACTTGGCCGAACGCGAACGCTTGAGACTACAGTTTGAGTCGTTGTTGAAACCAAATGTGTAGGTCAGAGAGTAGGAGGTTATATCTTCGGTGCATCGTCGGCATTCGAAGGTGGAATTTTGAGCGCTGGCGAGCGCGGTTGGCTTCAACATTGGATGTCCGCTGACGGCAACTGCCGAGGCGACACTTCCATCACGACGAATTAGGACTTGTATTTTTACGTCGCCAGCTATGCGGGCCTGGCGCGCTAAAGGTGGATATGTTGGCAGGGACAACTTGGTTAACGTAACGTCACCTTCCCGACTGATGCTGCTAGGCGTGTCTTGAGCCTTAGCGGGATTCGCAGAAACGATAAAGCATGCAATCGCGGTGAACTGGAAGGTCAGAGATAGAACATGGCTCCGCATTGCATGGATTCTAGTCTTTAGGCATGTAGTTGGGATCGGGGCTGAGCCGGGCGGGCGAGGTCGCCCGCCCCCACACGCCCCCACACTTGCAATCCCTACACTTGCAACCCTGCATTCATTTACAGTTGGCTGCTCAACCACATTTTTCGAACCACATCCACTTGTATTCTCCCGGCTGTTTTACCAATGCAGCCCGAACTGGATTTAAGCGTATGTACTCAAGCTTGGCATCGATTCCCTCGTCGCGGCGAAGGACGTGATCAAATGATTCCTCCTGCCAGACTCTAGCCTTCCGTCCGAGCAACCTATTGATACGGTGCGCGGATTCGCTCTTCACTTTCTGAAAGATCTCGGGAAGAGAAATAGGACCATCATCATCCGCCAATGGCGTGAAGACCAGGTGCACGTGGTCTGGCATCACGACGAAGCCATGCATCGTGCATTTTGTTCCGTTAATGTGCAGACAGGCGTCGACTACGATATGCCGGGCCGCTTCTGGAAGATGCCATCGATGGTAGGTTGCGAACGTGCCGAAGATTGCTTTTTTGTCTTTCTGGTAGTGCGGAAGTGTTCGGCGATACTCGTACTTTCTAAGCATACCGGCAGAACGTAGCATCAGGCGAAATGCTCAAGCAGTGACCGTTGGACAGTAGGCTTGTGATGAATTGACTGAAGCCGGGCGGGCGGGGTCGCCCGCCCCCACACTCACAACTACCCACACTTACAGAATGTAGCGCGACAGATCCTGATCTTTCACGATCTCGCTTAGCATTTTTTGCACGTAGGCGGCGTCGACTACGAACTGCTGGCCTTTCTTTTCGGGCGCCTCGAAGCTGATCTCGTCGAGCACGCGCTCCATGATGGTGTGGAGGCGGCGGGCTCCGATATTTTCTGTGCCTTCGTTTACTCGAAACGCAAAGCGGGCTACTTCTTCTAGAGAGTCGGGTGTGAACTCCAGCTTGACGCCTTCGGTTTCGAGCAGCGCTACGTAT
>CAYOVU010000064.1:0-29277 GCA_964407505.1 uncultured Acidobacteriaceae bacterium
GAAGCTGGTTCACCCGCGCACTGCCGGATTGTGGCTGATTCCGTTGAGCGACGGCGGCTTCGCAATTTCGCTTCGCATGGGCTTTGGTAGTCCTCCAATCGACGGGCGCGAGCTGCTCGGTTGGTGGATCCTGCCGCTCGGTCTCATCGCAGGTTGCGCGCTAGTCATGCTGACCACGCGATTCGCGCTTTGGAGTGCGCGCCAATATCGCCGATCGCACGTGCTGCCGCAAGCCTGACCAATCGACATGGATTGAAATGAATGAATCGATCAATACGCGCAAAGCTTCTTCACAAGACGAAGCCTCGGTCAAGTTCGAAAAGACCCGCTTGTCGCCCGCGCAGCGCTGGCTCTCATTCGCCGAACTTGCCCTCGGAAGCGCCATCGTAATTGGCCACAATGTGTATCGAGTCGTTCCCAACGAAGTGCCCATTCTTTTTGCGCTCGGCCTGATTTCAGTCCGCCTTCGGAATGGCAGTTGGACCGCCATGGGCCTGCGCTGGCCCGCATCCTGGCGCCGGACTGTCCTGATCGCGCTCACAGCCGCGGCCGTGAGACTCCTGCTCGGCGCACTGGTAATTGATCCCATCACCGCCCACTTCTGGCCTCCACAAAATTTGCCTAGCGGCGCAGACCAAATCGCGGGCCACGGAATGGTCGCGCTGCGCTGGCTTCTGCTCATCTGGACCTTCGCCGCATTCGGAGAAGAAATCGGCTACCGGGGCTATCTAATCAACCGGGCGGCAGACGTGGGCGGCCGATCCAAGGCTGCCTATTGGGCAGGCGTCTTGATCGTCTCTGTGCTCTTTGGATACGGACATTACTATAAAGGCCCGGCTGGCATCATAGACTCCGGCATGGCGGGCCTGATTCTTGGTGCCACCTGCGTATTGTCAGGACGCAACCTTTGGGCCTGCATTTTGGCCCACGGATTTATCGACACGTTCTCGGTGGCTTGTATGTTCTTCGGATGGTGTTCGTAAGCCAGCATTTTCAGGAATCGCTGCTAAGTGGTTCGGATCGAAAATCGTTCCTTACCAGTGCAAAATACTTCACCCTTGACTTCCCTCGATCCTTCGCACAAACTGAAGCCCTCCCCGCACCGACCATGATGTCTCTGGAGGTTCCGCTGTGTCTAAACGAGCCTTGAGCTACGCCCTTGCCTTATTCTGTTCCTTCCTCGTCGTTTCATCCGCGGCTGCGCAGCAGGTGCGTCACGGAATTTACCGCGGCATGCCCGTGACTTACGTGGTCAAGAATGGCAAAGCTGTTTTCCAGGGCGACATTGTCCTCGAAAGAGTGGAGACCATCGACCCTCAGCAGCCGCTGCCTTCCTACGGCATCGATTACGCGAAATATCTCTGGCCCAAGATCGGCAGTCAGTATCAGATTCCTTACGTCATCGCCTCTGGCTCGGGCGATCTCACCAATCTGAACAACGCCATCGCGCAGTTCAACAATACTTTTTCGAATATCCAGTTCGTCGCCTTCACGTCTCAGACCGATTACGTCAACTTCTACTTTGACCCGAATAATTTCAGCGGCGAATGCGAAGCCATCGTTGGCCGCGCCGGCGGCGAACAAACAGTCGGAGGCTCGGGTTCCTGCACCGTCGCAACCATCCTCCACGAAATGGGACACACCATCGGCCTCTGGCACGAGCAGTCACGCCCCGACCGCAATACTTATGTCTCGGTCAATTATGGAAATCTGATCAAAGGATCGATCTCAAATTTCAATCAGATCTACGACAACGCCCAGACCTTCGGGACTCTGTTCGACTATGCCTCGATCATGGAGTATCCGGCATTCTCCTTCTCGCGCAACGGCGGTCCTGCCATCGAATCGATTCCCGCTGGAATCCCGCTCTCGAATCAGACCGGATATACTGCGACGGACATCGACGGCATCGAGCGCCTCTACGGCAGCGCGCCGAAAACCGTGACCGTAACCAGCAACCCGCCAGGGTTGTCGGTGATCGTCGATGGCGCTACCGTCACCACCCCGCAAGTGTTCACGAACTGGGCGCTGAATTCCACGCATACACTCGACATTGCGCCCGGGGTGCAGAGCCAGTCCGGTGACATCGTCAACAGCACCACTCCCACAACTTTTTATTACACGTTCGGCCGCTGGAACGACTCCACAGCCGCGACCCATACAATTACCGTTCTGCCCGGCAACGGAGAGCCTGCGACGCCGGCCACTTCTCCTGCTGTGACAACCTACTCGGCGAATTTTATTCAGCTCGTCCCATACGCCGCCACGGTTTATCCCACGGGCGCAGGAACCGTAGCGCCCTCTCCGGCACCGCAAAGCTATTCCGGATCCTCGCTCCTGTTTTACACAGCGCGACAGCAAGCCACGCTTACCGCTGCACCCAGCGTCGGCCAGAACTTCTACGAGTTCAACAACGCACCCTTCTGGCTCCCCGGCGGTCTCGGAGCGAATCCTAAGACCTTCTATGTGCCCGATACCGGGCTTACGGTGAACACCACTGCCGAATTTTCTCCGACCCCCGTCTACACGGTGAACGTCGCGCCGAACCCCTTCAGCTCGAATCTTTATATTTATGGCGATGGGGGCTTCGCTTACGCGCCGAAGAACTTCTCTTCCTTCTATGACTCTTCCTGGACCTCCGGCAGCGTGCACGGGCTGAGTGTCGATAATCCCATCTACCCCTACAGCTCCAACACGCGCTATGCCTTCAACAGTTGGAGCGATGGCACCACCACGACTAACGACAGCATCACGTTGCCCGCGACCAGCGCAACATACACGGCGAACTTTACGCCGCAGTACTTTGTCACCGACTACGCGAACGAAACCTGCGCTGGAACGATCAACGTCAGTCCCATCTCGCCAACCGGCGATGGTTTTTATCCCTCCGGAGATGGGCTCACCTTCACCGAGACGCCCAACTCCGGCTGGCTCTTTACCGGATGGAATTACGACCTCAGCGGAACATCCAGCTCTCAACCGCTCACAGTGAGCGACGAAGTTCTCGTCACCGCTGACTACAACACGGTTGCGACGCCGCTCACTCTCACGAGCCTTAGCCCAGCCGCGGCCATTCCCGGCAGCCCCAGTTTTACGCTGACGCTCAACGGAACGGGGTTTAGTCCAAGTTCGGTGGTCTCGGTGAACGGAACATTCCCGGTGGTGAAGTACATCAGCAGCACGCAGCTCAGCGTGAGCGTCACAGCCTCGCAGATCACCACTCCGGGAGCATTTCAGGTTTGGGTCGATAGCTTTCCCAGCGGTGCAAGTTGTGCCGCGTTTGCAGCGCTGCCATTCACCGTGGCCGATAGCCCTATCGTGACACCTTCGCCGCTCAGCGTTGCTTTTAGCCCTCAGATCGTCAACACGACGAGCACCGCTAAATCCGTCAAGTTCAAGAACACCAGCGCCGCGGCTGTGAGCATCAATTCGATTGCAGCGACGGGAAATTTTGCGATCAGCGGAAATACTTGTGGCTCGTCATTAAAGACTGGCGGATCCTGCAGCGTGAATGTCACCTTCACACCGTCTGTCCCAGGAGCCATCACCGGATCGCTCGCCATCAGCGATAGCGCACCCGATTCGCCTCAAACCGTCGCGCTTTCCGGAACCGCCAATTTGCCCTTGAGCATCAGCCCGGCAACGCTGTCGTTTGGAACGGAAACCGTAGGCAGCACTACAGCCGCGAAGACCGCAACACTAGTAAACAATGAAACGACAGCGCTGAGTTTCTCTTTTAGCGCGAGCGGCAATTATGCAATCAGTTCCACTGGAACAACTTGTGGAGCGTCGCTGGCTCCAAACGCGAAATGCAATATTGCGGTCACGTTCACTCCCACCGCTAACGGCAGCATCAGTGGCGCAGTAACCATTTACGACGCTGCGGGATTTTCTCCGCAGCTGATCCAACTCGCAGGTACAGGAAGCGGCGGCAGCACCGCGCCACTCACCTTCAGTCCCGCCAACCTAAGCTTTGCCACTCAAGCCGCTGGCACCACCAGCCCGGCAAAATCTCTTACCGTCAAGAACACGAGTACTGGTTCTGTGACATTGAGTTCCATCGCTACGACTGGCGATTTCTCCGCCGCGAGTGCTGGATCGAAACCCTGCTCCGCAAATCTTAAGCTGGCCGCCAACGCTTCCTGCACTCTCGGCATCACCTTCGCCCCCGCGTTAGGCGCGAGCGGCGCGATTAGCGGCGCCGTCGTTATCACCGACAACGCCGCCATCAGTCAGCAAGTCGCCGACGCCAAAGGTGCCGCGGCCTTGCCTTTGACCTTCGCCCCCACAACTCTCATCTTTGCCGCACAGACCGTAGCGACTACCAGCGCAGCGCAGACGGTGACTCTCACGAACAATCTGGCGACTGCCGTAAGCCCAACCATCACAGGTAGCGGCGACTATTCCGCCAGCCCCGGTGGCACTGCTCCCTGCACCTCGACTCTCGCGGCGAAGGCGCAATGCACGTTCCTTGTCACCTTTACTCCAAGTGCCGTCGGCACTCGTACGGCTGCTATTACTGTGACCGATTCAGCCACGCCGAGTGTACAAACCTTGAGCGCCACCGGAACCGGTCAATAAATAATTGAGAATTCTCGGAGATAGCTTGCTGTACTCCGCCCCGTGCGTCGGGAGGCGGAGTACAAGCTCGCGCCCTACTCCTGCGACGGATGCAATACGCGGAACGTGTTGCCTCCGTTTGACCACACCAGCACCAGCGCATCCTGTCCCTTCGGAACATTGGATAGCGCTTGCGCCACGTCACCTGCCGATTGTTCAGAATGCCGATCCACTTCCATGATCACATCCCCGCGCTGCAATCCTGCGTTGTCCGCCGGACTGCCCGGCTGCACATCTTCCACCACCGCGCCGTGAACTTCGCTCGGGATTTGCATCTGGTCGCGCTCGCCTGGATTTAGATCGCCGAGACCCAGCCCCCAGCGGCCTTTTCCATGTTCACCGCCTTCCAATCTTCCGCCGGCAGCTGCACCCATCGCTTCCAGCGTGACTGGAATGCTGACACTTTTTCCGTCGCGCTCGACCTCAAGCTTGATCGTGTCACCCGGACGCTTCTGGCCCACCTGCATCTGCAACTCTCCGGCATCGGTCACCGGCTGTCCGTTCAGGCTGGCAATGACATCACCAGTCTTCAGCCCAGCCTTGCCTCCGGGAGTATTCGGGTCCACTTGCGTGACCACCGCGCCAGTCGCATTCGTCATGTGGAAGAACTTGGCGTTGTCGGGAGTCACATCCGAGATGCCGATGCCGATATATCCGTGACTGATCTTCCCGTCGCGGATCAGCGCTTCCACCGTGGGTTCAGCGATCTGCGTAGGAATCGCGAATCCCATCCCAGAGAACGAACCGTTCGACGAAATCAGGAAAGTGTTGATACCAATCAGTTCGCCACGCGCGTCCACCAGCGCACCGCCGGAATTTCCCGGATTGATGGCGGCGTCGGTCTGAATGAATTGCCCGGGCTTGCGCCGATCGCTCGCGTCCGGGTTGGGACGGTTAAGCGCGCTGACGATGCCGCGCGTCACGGTGAAGCGGAACCCATACGGATTGCCGAACGCCAGCACGGTTTGACCCGGACGAAGCTTCGCCGAATCACCCCACGGCACGCTCGGCAGGTTCGGCGCACTCACCTTGATGACCGCGAGATCGGTCAGAGGGTCGGTGCCGATCAGCTTCGCCGGAAGCACCTGCCGGTCGCTCATCGTGACGCGAATGTCAGTAGCTCCATCGACGACGTGATTATTGGTAACGATGTAGCCATCGGGAGAGATGATTACGCCGCTGCCCAAGCCGTGCTCCACTCGCTGTTGCGGTTGCATTCGCCGGAACTGCCGCCCGAACGGAGTGCCGCCGAAGGGGTTGTTTCCGAACGGTCCAAAAAACTGCTGCAGATCTCCGTCCGCAGAGTCGTCGCCACCTTGTTGTGCGCTCCCCTTCGATGTCACGGTTACATTCACAACCGCGGGTGTGACCCGCGCGGCCAGCGTCTCCATGGCTCGGTCGAGCGTGAGCAATGCAGCAACGGAGTTGTCATCCAGCGGCGCTGCGGCAGGCGCCGCTGAAGCCGCACGCGCAGGTTTGACGAATTCGTACGTCGCAAGCGGCGCAACGGTCATGATTGCGACCACGGCCACAAGCAGGCGCCGGGTCAGGTTTGTTTTCCAGTGGTTCATTTCACGTCTCCTTGTAACTAATTGTTTAGTTGTTGATTGCCAAAAAATTATCGCTACGTCTTGTTGGCGACCGGAACTTTCCCCGCACCCTCTTGTGCTGGACTTGCCCAGTCAACACGCCACACCGTGACACTCCACACCCATGAATTCGGGCCGATCTGTTCCGTCGTCCTAATCACGAACACCGCCTCACGTGGCACCGCCGCGTCACTCGCCGGAGTCATCACGTCAGCCCCGCCAGGCCTTGCGCTCGCATCCAAGCGTGCCGAAACCACTTCGGGCGCAGTGTGTCTTTGTTCGGGTTTGTGTTCAATCGCTTGCTTGGCAGACATCCTATCGAGAGCCGGCACCGTGCTCGCGCGCATACTATCCAGAATCATTTTTGCCGGAACCACCCTCGCCGGAGCGACGACCGCCGAAGGGAACTGAGATCGATTCAGCGCCTGAGCGCGCAAGCCGTCGAACGAGGTTGTCTGCTGGCCCTCCGAGAACGCAACAAACTTTGGAGCGCTCGGCACGACTGCGATGCAGACCAACGAAAAAATGCCGACGAGGCCCAATGCCGGTTTCCATACATGTTTCGAATTTGGTCGCCGGGCGTCGAGAATCTGCGCCACCCGCAGAGACGACTCGCGGGCGCGATGCACCAGCGCCTGCGCCATGGCCCAACCGCGCCGCGCCGCACTTTTTTCGAGCAGCGAGATCAGGCATTGAGCATAGCGTCGCGGATTGCCAGTTTTGGCCAGCACCTGATCGTCGCACGCCATTTCGCGCTCCAACGACAGCCGGCTCTCGATCCACCAGACCGCTGGATGGAAAAAGAATGCGGCGCGCACCATCTTCTGCAGCAGGTTCGTCCAATCGTCCCACCGGCGCAGGTGCGCGAATTCATGCAGCAGGATAACGTGCAATTCCTCGGAAGGGAGTTCGCGCAAGGCCCACGCCGGAATGACAATTACAGGTTGGAAAAAACCGATCACGGCGGGCACACTCACACGCTCCGATGTCGCCAGCGCGGCCGGCCGCGACGAATTCAAATTCGCGATAGTGCTTTGCACTGTGGGATCGAGCTCAACCGCTGCGATCGGAACACAACTCCGGCGAAGTCCCCGTAGATGCCAAAGTCCGATCGCCAATCGCAGCATCGCGAAACATGCGGCCGCAAGCCACGCGAGAAACAATGCGGTTCCCCAGTGGCCGGGCAGCGTGAGTAACGGAGGAACTGTCCCGGCCGCGAGGAACTCGTGCGCTGCTCCTGCGCCAATCACTCCTGCGCCAACCAAAGGAAGCCCAACAATCGACAACAGCGCGACAAACCAAACAGCAAATCGTGTTCCCGAGTTTTGCCGCGGCAACAAATGCAACATCATCCAGGCAAAGGATGCGATGAGCAGTCCCTCGGGAAGTGAATTCAGGACCCGCGCAATGGCCACGTCCGCGACGTTTTGCAATTGAGGCCACATCATTTCGCGCCGCTCCGTTCCAGCATCGCTCGCAGGCGAGCAAGCTCCTCCGCCTCAATGCCCCGGTCCTCAAGCAGGTTGAGAACCAGTTGCTCGTGCGAATTCTTGAAGAATCGCCCCACCAGGTGGCGGATCTCTGAACGAGTCGCCTCTTTTCTTCCGACCAGCGGCGCGTACACGTGCGCGCGGCCATCCTTCGAGTGCTTGACGTAGCCCTTGCGCTCGAGAACGCGGATGGTGGTCAACACCGAGTTGTAAGCCAGCGCCGGCTTCTCGGCTAGGGAGTCCAGGATCAACTGAACCGTGCCCGCCCCCTTCAGCCATAGCACGTTCATGATCCGCAACTCGGCTTCGGTCAGAGTCTCCGACTGTCTCGGCGGCACTTCCATCCTCCTGTATCGTTAGACGTAGCAACCGGAGAAAGGTAACTAATTGTTTAGTTGCAGGTTGGTCCGTTCGAGATGCCCGGGAGCAAGCGATTGGTCTGTAAAGGTTTCACTTCGATGAAGTGCTCGATTTTGGAACTACTTACGAGCTTGCCGCGGTAGCCGCACGAGCCGCCACTGAGTTCTGCAGGATCGCTCGCAAATGGCCGGCCCATCGTCGTCGAAACAGCAATCGAGCGCCCCTGCATCCAGCGCGTCGGTCCACATCACATCGTCGGGCGTACGGTGAATGCACACAATCTCCATGCCCAGGTTGCGGAGGCTCATAATTTCCTCAAACGTCACTAGGCCCAAATCCACCACGCCCACTTGGATGGGAAACTGTGTTACCAGCGTCTGAAGTTCCGGCAGGGACTGAACAATAAACACCGCCTCAGAGACAGACTTCACCTTGGAGACGAGATTTTCGGCACGCGCTGCATTGTTCTGCAGAAACCACTGCGCTCTGCATTGGACAACTCCTGTGTCTGGCTGCGGAACTGCTTTCGACAAACCCGCTCCGCCCAGCGTCGTCACCAACTCGATCTCACTTCGCTCGATGTCCCCCCGGCTGCGGGGATGTAGCATTTCTGCGTGTAATCCATCACCATGCGGTCGGCGTTGAAGCGCCAGCCGAGCGTGCGGATGGTTCGCTTCATGCGTTTGATCCATCCTCGCGGCAGGCCGTCCCGATCTCGCTGGTAATACAGCGGAATCACCTGTTCGCGCAGGGCTCGAAGCAAATCGGCCCCGTCGCGCTCGTCGTGCAAGTCAACGTTGGAGTGCGTTCTTCCCGTCCCAATCGCAAATCCATTCATGCCGTCATACGCTTCGGCCCACCATCCGTCGAGAACCGAGAGATTCAATCCGCCATTCAAAACCACTTTTTGACCGCTCGTTCCTCACGCCTCCAGCGGACGCCGCGGATTGTTCAGCCATACGTCCACGCCCTGTACTAAATAGCGGCCAACGTTGATGTCATAGTCTTCGACAAACACGAACCGGTCTGCGAAACGCCCGTTCCGCATCATTTGCGCAATCTGCTGCAGAAGCTTTTTGCCGGGCTCGTCGTGAGGATGAGCCTTCCCTGCAAACACGAACTGCACCGGCCGCTTCGGGTCGTTCACCATCGAGGCCAGGCTCTCAATATCCTTCAAAATCAGGTTGGCCCTCTTGTAAGTCGCGAACCGGCGCGCAAATCCAATTGTCAACGCATCCGGACTGAGCACCTTGCCAAGTCTCAACAAAACTTCTCTCGACTCGAACCGGCGCTCGGCTTGTTCCATCGCACGACGGCGTACAAACTCGATCAGCTGAGATTTCAGGCTGAGATGAGTCTCCCAGAGTTCGCCGTCATCTACGTTCTCGATCCCTTCCCAGATGCGCGCCTCGCTGCTCTGCTGGTGCCAGTTCGTTCCCAGATGACGGTCATACAGGCGATACATTTGCGGCGCCAGCCATGATGGAACATGCACTCCATTGGTGATGTGCCCAATGGGGACTTCGTCTTCCGGCTTGCCTGGACACAGCCCCGTCCACATGGCACGCGAGACTTCGCCATGCAGCGCAGAAACCGCATTGGCGCGGCGCGATAGCCGCAGCCCCAGTACGGTCATGCAAAACGTTTCTTGCTGGTCGCTCGGCTTTTCGCGTCCCAGGCCCATCAGACTTGCCTGGGAAAGAGTCAGCCCTTCGCGCAGAGGCCCAAGATGCTCCTCAATCAGATCCCCATCGAAGCGATCGTGACCGGCGGGAACGGGAGTATGTGTGGTAAACACCACCTCCCGCGACACGCGCGGAACCGCACTTTCAAAGCCGATGCCTTCCTCCTGCATGCGGCTGCGAATCGCCTCCAGCACAGCAAACCCGCTGTGCCCTTCGTTTAAGTGGAGAACGCCCGGCGTAATGCCCATGGCTTTGAGCGCGCGAAATCCGCCGACGCCCAGCAGCAGTTCCTGCCGGATTCTAGTACGTGCATCTCCGCCATAGAGGCGGGATGTCAGTTTGCGATCGTCCGGCGCGTTGGCTTCCACGTCGGAATCGAGTAGGAAAAGATCGCAGCGTCCAACCGCCACCCTCCACACCTTCGCGTGAATCGAACCGGTGCGAGTTTCAATTTGCACGGCCACGGGCCGTCCATTCTTGCCGATTGCGATTTCCAGGGGCAACTGATTGACATCGGTCTGCAGATATTCTTCCTGCTGCCAACTATCGCGGTCCAGACGCTGGCGAAAATATCCTTGCCCATAAAACAGGCCGATCCCGACCAACGGAATCGCAAGATCGGACGCGCTCTTGATATGATCCCCAGCCAAAACGCCGAGTCCGCCCGAATAAACCGGAAGCGATTCGTGCAATCCGAACTCTGCGGAAAAATATGCTACCGGGCTGGGTCGCAGGACTCCGGCGTGCCTGGCTCCCCAGGTGCGATCTGCCTGCAAATATTCCTGCAACCGGCGATAGGCATAGTTGATGCGGCTGTGCAGCACGAGCTCTGCGGCTCGGCTTTCCAGTTTGGCTAGCGGGAGCTCGGCCAGCAACGAAACCGGATTCTGATTCAACTGCCTCCAGCGCAGCGGATCGAGGTCGCGAAACAAGCTGATGGCATCGTGGTCCCAACTCCACCACAGGTTGCGAGCCAAAGCCCAAAGCCGCTCCTGCGCCGGAGCGATAAAACGATCCAGCGTCCGCGCCTCGCACACTACCGGCGCCACTTGAGCCGCCGCCTCGACCAGCATTTGAATCTCATCTTCCTGAAAGACCCGGGGCTCTAAGGTTTGAACCACCAGAACTCCCTGCAGAATTCCCCGGTCGATGAGCGGAACCCCGACGAACGACTGGTAAGCGTCCTCGCCAGCCTCGCCAAAGTATTTGAAACGTGGATGATTTTGCGGCTGTTCGACGGCCACCGGTCGCACCTGCTCTGCTACCAGGCCAGCCAATCCTTCGTGGATTGCCATTCGCAGAACGCCGATGCACTCTCGTCGAAGGCCGACGGTCGCTGCCAGCACCAGATTCGCCCGGTCCGGCTCCAGGAGGTATGCCGAACAAACATCGGTCTCAAAGCGCTTGGCGATTAGCGCCACGACGTTCATCAGGGTCTCAGCGGGTTGACCCTCTTCGGCCGCAAGGTTGGCAATTTCCTCAAGAGTGAGGACGTGCGTAACCATCCGGACTTGGCCGGTCATTTCCAACTCTTCAACCCCGCTTTGATTTTGCTCTAACTCCAGGCTCTCTGGTTCCATATTTTATTCGGATTCTTGATTTTATCCGGATTCCTGCGGACTCGACCTGTTCCTTTAGTCACATTCGGTTCGCAAGCCTGTTTCACAACATCCTGATTGAAAAGAAAGCGATTCAATGTCATTGTCAGGTTAGATCGACAACACATAAGTCCCAATCCAGCATACTTCTTGCTGCGTCTGCCTGCGTTTACCCCGAAGTAAACTCTAGGTGTGCCTGCACCCTGAGTCCAATCTAAATTATTAATGGTCGAGATAAGGGCGACAAGGCCTACCCGCGCTCGCGGAATCGCATCAAAAGGCTGGCGGAATCTGCGA
Source organism: uncultured Acidobacteriaceae bacterium (assembly GCA_964407505.1). Lineage (GTDB taxonomy): Bacteria > Acidobacteriota > Terriglobia > Terriglobales > Acidobacteriaceae > Sulfotelmatobacter. Next base: position 11,640 of record CAYOVU010000064.1, read on the forward strand.
TCTGAGCTGCGAACAACGTCTTTCTGACCTCTTGGTACTGTCTTTCGGGTATTTTCTCGGACTGGACCACGGAACTATTTTATGGTGGTGTACGTCGGCGGCATCAAGCAGGCTTTTGCGCGTGCTTACCAGGATGTAGTGCGTCATCACACGCTTCAGGTGTCAGCCGCGCTTTCATACTATTGCGTTTTGTCGGCCCTTCCTGCCCTCATCTTTCTTTCTGCTGTAATTCGATTCATTCCCTTGCCGGACCTGTTCGGCCGTGTCCTGCTGCTGATGGGCCAACTCCTGCCGGCTGACACCATGCGGGGCGTCTATTCCGTTCTGGCCGATGTGCTCTCGGCGCATCGGCTCACCTGGCTCTCCTTTGGAATGTTGGGCACAATCTGGATGGCTTCAGCCGCATTCGACGCCGTCATCGAAGCTTTAGACATTGCTTATGACGTGGAGGACCATCGCCCTTTCTGGAAGACGCGGCTACTCGCAGTAGGGCTGGCGGCGATCAGTGGAGGGTTGTTGTTAGCCGCTCTGGCTGTAACCATCGTGGGCCCACGCTTTGGGGATTGGCTCGCGACCCGCCTTGAACTCTCCACTTTGTTCGTGATGGCTTGGCCCATCCTCCGTTGGACGATCGCCATCGGCTTTACTATCCTGGCCGTCGAACTAATCTACTTTCTCGCCCCCAACGTGAAGCAGCGCTTTGCGGCAACGCTCCCCGGGGCAATGCTTTCCGTGGGCGCATGGATTGGCCTTTCTCACTTGCTGGGAATTTACTTTCGACATTTCGCCAATTACAACCGCACCTACGGCGTTCTGGGGGGCATGATTGCCTTCATGATCTGGCTCTATTGGACTTCATTCGGATTGCTTGTGGGCGCCGAACTCAACGCCGAGCTAGCGAAAGAGAGTAAGAAAGGAAGCTTGCAGCCCAAGGCGATAACCCCCGCAGAACATGAGCATGAAACCGATACCACCCTTCATAATCGCGCTGCGTAGAGGTGCTGCTTCCTCCGTTCGAGACGCTCAAAACCTGGTGTGAAACCGGCCATCAACCGAGACTCCTCCAAGCTGATCGCGGGCAGCGCTGACAGACCAGCGCTTGTTGATCTGGTACTCGCCCTGCACCATCTCACTCCCCGGCTGAGAAACGTCGGTCGAAAAAGTGAACAGCAGATTCTTGGTCACGCGCTGCTGAATTGCAATTTGCGCGCCGGGGTTCTGGCCGCTTCCGCCGATTGTCGGATCAATCTGCAAACTTGAAATTCCCGCCAGCCTTTGCACCCCGCCGCTCACCTGGCTTGCCGCTTGCGACGCGATAATGGAATCCGTACTTTGGCTCGTTGCGTTCGCCTCCTGCGTCGTCTTGCCCTGGGCAATCAGGTTAATGATATCCGCCGTAGCCAGTGGCGGATCGGAAACATACGACGTCGTGAGCTTGTCGAGCGGCCCTCGCATGACGAGCGTGAGATTGTATTGCTCCACCGTGGTGGTCGCCGTCACGTTCATCACGGGATGAGTCTCGTTCGGATCGTCGAACGTAATCACACCTGTCTGCAGTTGATAGCGCACGTTGCGATAGAACAGCTCCCCTGAAGTCAGTGTCGTGCGGCCCGTGATAACCGGATTTGCCGCCGTTCCTCCCACCCGCAGAGCGGCTTGCCCCGCGATGCTGATTTGTGAGCTTGTCGCTTCCAACTTTTCTTGCGACTGCACGCCGATTGCGAGCTGCACCGTATCGGCAAACCCAGGCTGTGAAATCGCGCTTCCCGTGCTGAACTGATCGCCAAATTTTGCGAGATCGAACTCCGGGGTGAAGGATAAGCTGTCGATGAGAACTCGTCCATTTAATGTCGATGCCTCAGTCGTGCCGCTAAACGCCAGGTTGGCGTCGAGCAGCGATCTCAAACCATCGGGATAACGAAGACGTACCGATTGTCCCTTTAGCGCGAGATTGAATTGCAGGTTCGGCTTATACGTAATCGACCCGCCAACCGAAACCTGCCCACCATCCACCTGACCCGTCATCTTGGAAATTTGCACGCGATCATTGCTGATATCGAGAGTGCCGTTCAGATTTTCGACGCCAACCGGAGCATCAGCCGTGGTCATCGCGACATCTTTGAGCTGCAATTGCCCTTGCAATTCCGCCTTCGCGGCCGATCCCGAGGCGTGCACATCCAGCGCTACAGTCCCCGAACTGGAAACATTCGGCGCGACGATGCGAATAATTCGCATGTCCACCGAACCCTCCGCGGAAAGCGTCGGAATAGCTGTGCCACCCATCGGTAAACGTCCCTGCACCCGAAGAGACGTTCCCGTGCCTTGAAACTCGGCGGGTTGCAGCGTTACCACAGAGTTGGCATAGTCTGCGCGAACAGGATTCGCGATCCCGATCTGCAAAGATTGGTAGCTCGCCTTAAGAACTGGGATCGATAAATGGGCTTCGACTTTAGTCTTATCCTTGAGCGGTCCCTTCAGCGTTGCGTGCAACTCAGTTTGGCCTTGAAACCCTTGTGGAACGCTCGGCGCGTACGCGGCCATGAGCGCGTCGAGCGGAATCGTGCCCGTATCAATCACCGCATCGGTTTCGTAGTCTCCACTCAACGCTACGTGGCCGTGCGCGTGAACGGAAGCTTGCGAGACTTTCGAATCGAGATTGAGATCCGCGAAATGTGACGCCACATGAACCTCGGCTTTAAGTTCGGAAATTGAATTCTGCCGAACCTCTAGCTGCGGCAGCTGCAGAACGGCTTCGAGTTGAGGATCGTCAACCGTCCCTTCGCCCTTCACCGAAGCGCTTACCGTACCGGTAAGCGGAAGGTTTTTCGCTTGCACGGTCTGCAATTTTTCCAGCACCACCGACGGCGTGTCGATCTTCACCTTATACGCCTTGGTCTTCGGAGTGTAGGAAAGACTGGCGTCGACCGCTCCTGCAGCCGCTGTCACATTGAGAGTCGAAACGATTGAGCCATTTTCCGCATTAAATTTCGCAGCCAGATTTTGGATTGGCTCGCCATAGGCTTGCGCATTCGCCAGTTTCGCCAAACCTGATCCCGTAGGCGCTAGTTGCGAGCCTTCTAAGGATATCTTGGCCGACAAATCTCCAGAAATCGGATAGTGCTGGTTTGCGATTTTCTGTAGATCGGCTACCCTCATCTGCTGCACCTCAAGGTGCGCCTTGATTGGATTCGAAGCCTCATAGGCCCAATCGCGCAATCCCACGCTCGCGCTGAAAGTTGCCTGACCTCGATGCGCACTGACCAGCGATCCACTCTGCACTGCGAATTCCGATGGATTCGCTCGCATGTCAAGTTTCACACTGCTCCACTCGCTGCCTTCGACCGTGAGATTCTGAGCGGTCAGTTGCGCCGCGATCATGGGCGCCTTAAGCGAACCACTCACGGTCGCATTGAGCGTTACAGAACCCGCGACCGCTGGCATGGTTGTTTGCGGACTGAAAGAAGACGCCAGTGCAACCAGCCGATGCAGATCGTTTGCGGTCACCTGAGCCTGCAGGCTTGAACGACCGTCAGCATAGCGCCCGCTAATTTCTCCCTGCGCTGTCAGCGTAGCTGCAGGAGTTCGCAATGTGGTCTCACGCAATGACAAGGTTTCACGCGCACCATCGTAGGTCGCATGAATCGCCCCATCGACGGGAACTTCTTCTCCCGGCGAATTTGATCGGCTGCCAGCGAGGCCTTGCAGATATAAATCCGATCGCGCGCGCAGGTTGCTAATGCTTCCTCTCCATGACGCATCCGCATTCCCGCGGAGCATTCCAGCAAGCCTCACGCCTCGAATTTGTTCCCTCCGCACAGTCTGCTGCAGCGCTCTCAGCGAGATGTTCCTGAGCGTCGCTTGAATCCGGCCCTCCGGAGTTTCGTCCAGGTGCTTCATCTCTGCATTCGCTGTAATGCGTCCGCCGAGCATATTCGCAGTCAGCTCATTCACCCGCAAATCCCCCCCAGCCAGTTGGTACGTTCCCTTAAGCTTGCGCAGTTCGACGCGATTTCCTGACGCCGCTGCCGTAATCATTTCGCTCGCGATGTGGCCATTGACGGCGAGATTCCGAAGCGCCGGCTGGTTGCCAACTGCCTGGTAGTGCAGCTTCCCCGCCAGGGATACATCGCCAGCCGGCTCGGCCTCCGGTGCGATCGTGGCGAAATCCTGCGCGTGAACTCGAACCTCATAATCTCCATCCGCGACTGGATTGGAATAATCCGAAACCTGAGCATGAAGCGTCACATCCGACGACCCTATCTGCAGAATCGCAGACTCAAGAACGAATTGTGCGGGCGTAGCCCTGAACTCCAGGTTCAAATTATGAGCAAGAGGCGCGTACTGCGCATAGCGTACGCTTCCGCGATCGTAGGAGAGATTGCCTTCGTAACGCTTAGCCAAAGAATCGAAATGAATATTCGTTCCAAGATCGTAAAGATCGGCAGCGAGCGGGGTCTTATGGTCGTTGTAATTGATCTCACCGTTGGTGATCTGCGTATGCTCCACCGCGAGAGCGAACACGCTCGTGCTGCTGCCGCCTTTGCTGGGAGGAGCAGGAGGAATATTATTGCTGCCCTGGCGGTTCACCTGTAAATAAACGACAGGATGGTCGATGAGCAACTCGCGCAATGCGACCTGGTGGTGCAGCGCTGACAAAATTCTTAGGCGAACTGTGAGACTGTCGGTGTGCAGCAGGGGCGGGTGATCAAGCTCCTCAGTGCCGCGCAAAGTGATGTTGTAGAGACGCGCCGTTAATGTCGACAGATCAAACGCGAGTCCACCAATCTCAGTCTTGCCGCCGGTTGCATCGTTCGTTTCCGCAACAATTTCCCCCAGTGCATACTGCTGGAAGGCGCTGCTCCTGAGATAGAAATATCCGGCGATTGCTGCGACCACGAGCAACGTCAATAATCCCGCAAGCGCCCAGCCGACCTTCCTTTTCCACTTCATGACTCTCCCTAAAAAGCCTGGCCGAGTGTGATGTAATATTGCGTCGGATTGATGCCTGGAACCGGATTCAAATTTCGTCCGATGTCGATCCGCACAGGTCCAATCGGCGTTGAGTAGCGCAGTCCGATGCCCACGGTGTTGCTGTAATTATTGACGAAATTATTGAAGTTGATCGCAGAATAGACATTACCGCCATCGTAAAAAATCAACCCACCTAGCGGCTTTGCGATCTTTAAGGGAAACCGCGCCTCTGAATTCAAGATGAAAAGCTGGCGTCCGCCCACCGGCACCGTCACGTTCACGCACCCTGACTGGCCCTGCAGCACATTGCAAAATGGCACGAGCCTTTGCGGCCCCGCCTCATCGATTGGGAAGCCTCGCAAAGAAGTGCCGCCTCCCGAAAAAAACAACTGACTCGTAGGAACAAAACTTCCAGCAAATGGCGACGCCAACCCAAGTCGAATGCTGTTGGCAAACACCACCGAATGAACCGGCTTGTAATAAGCATATTGCCCGAACAGTTTGGCAAAGTTGGCGCTGGAGCCGAGCGCCGTCGGCGTGATTCCAAAGTTGACTGTCGTAAAAGATCCGCGATGCGCATCGAGCGGCTTATCGCGCGTGTCGCGGATGAACGTCCCCGAAAAAGTTGAGAGCAGTACATGTCGATCCTGGTCGAGCACAAGTTCAGGAACAATAAGATGAGACAAGTCCGTCTTGTTGAAGTCATAACGAAACTGCAATCGCGTATTGGTCTTACGATTCATCAGCCTCTCAAGCTGAAAGGAGACATCGCCCATCCCTGCGGTAAAAAGTGGATTCTCGCTGTTGCGCTCAATCGAAAAACTCGTCAGAGAATGCCATTCAGTTCCAATGAAATGTGGTTGCCCGTAGGTACTCAAAACTTTCTGATCGAGACGCGACAGAAGAATTGACGCGCTCGCTGTCTCGCCCAAGCCACGTATGTTTCGCCGAGTGAACTCCACCAGGCCACGCGGGCTTGCAAAAGTTGATTGGCTCGGTGCAATCTGATTGTTTCCCAAACCGATGGTGGCTCCGCCACCTGGAAGGGCTACCGTTCCGGTGGGCACGTTTCCGCCACGGTGAGATACCTCGAAGCCGAAGCCATAAGTGATCTCGTCGCGCTTAGCTTCATGCACCTTTACCAGCGCCATTTCAGTCGTCTGGTCGGTGATCGGCTTTCGCGGGCCCACGCTAGACCAATCGAAAATGTTCAGGTCATACAGCCGGCTCTCGGCTTCCAGCAGCGGCCCGCGGCGCATCGGCGTCTCCGGCGGAATCTTTGCCGTCTTCTTGATCAGCGAAAGCCGCGTTTGTTTCTGCCCCAGATAAACCACCTCGTTGATTCGCACCAACTGATGCTCTGTGATCGCATATGCGACATTGACCCGATGTGGATCGCTCGGGCTTTTCGTTGCTGTCGCCTTAACATCGGCATTGAGATATCCGCGATTCAAGTAAGTTGCCGAGATTCGGTTGCGATCATCAGTCAACTTCCGAGGAGAAAAAGGTGCTCCGGCGCGAAGCTGAAATCCCTGGGGCGCGGTAAGTTGTTCGGAAGTAATGTTCTGATTTCCCGCGACCTTCACATCTTCGACCACTGTCTGCTTGCCTTCCTCAATCTCGAATGCTACATCGATCTTCGCTTCGTGATCGGCGGTTTGAGGAGTCACTTTGGCCTCTTCATAACCTCGATCGTGATAAAGCGCCTGAATGTTCTCGGCGCTCTGCTTCAGCAATTTCTGGCTGAGGCTCCCATGCATCCAAATATGTGACTTCTTCACCGTCACCTGCACCATCAGTTCCTTCGCCGGCAGTTCATAGTTTCCGTGAAACGAAATGTGATCGACCTTGCGCTTTCTTCCGCGGTCGATGTTGTAAACCACCAGAATTTGATCTGGCTGTTTCTGATAGTCAGTGGTCACCTTCGCGTCGTAATAACCTTTTTTCTGGAAGTAGTCGGTCAGATTGCGCCGCCCCTCCTCTATTAAGTCTGCATCGACGGTCCTTTCCGAATAGATCGGAATAAGTTTTTTCATCGTTCGGCCAGCCAAAAATGGAATCGCTGTCAGCTTCGCGCCTACCATCCGAACAGTCACTACCGGTCCCACTTCCACTTTGAACGAGACATCCACGGAATTGTTCTGCGCGTTGTATTGCACTGGATTTTCGTGAACACTGCTCGCCAGCCGGTGTTGCTTTGCGAGCGAGTTCCTCATTAGCTTTGTCGCGGCGCTGATGCGCTCTGGCGAATACGGCTTGCCGGCTTTCAAAAGCGCCCCGGAGAGCCGTGCCCTTAACGACTCCACCGTATGCAGCAACCACGTGCTCTCGGGATTATCCGGCCCCTCAATCTTTACCGAGGAAATCCGAGCCTGTTTTCCCATCTCAATCTTGAAGCTGACACTGACAAGTTCGTGGGCGTCATCGATTGTGGGTTGCGCATCCACCTTCGCTTGGAAGTATCCGTTCTTGTGAAAAAAGTCGAGCAGCGCATTTTCAGCAATCGGGACGCGGGCCGGATCGTAAGGCTCCTCATCCGGAAGATTCACCACCTGCAGAAGCCGCGTGTAGGAAAAGTTCTTTCCGGCCCCAGGAAATTCCACGACGCCAAGGTAAAAGGCCGGTTCCAGCAGGAAATTGATTCGAAGTCCGGTGATTTCAGGCTCCACGTTGACTTCAACTTTTGGAAAGCCTCCCGCCTGCTGCAGCGCTTTGGCAGACGCCTGAATCTTTGCTTCAGAATAAGGAGCGCCCGCCTTTTGCGTGACGAGCTCACGAAGAAGATCAAGATTGCGATGAGGATTCGCAATCAGCGAAATGGCGCTTACGTTTTGGCCCTCATAGGCGGCCTGCGGCGCTTGCGGCGCAAGTTGCGCTACTACAGTGCTCGACAACAAAAACCCGAGAACCAACCAGCGCATACCTGAGCACCGAACCCGCTTTCAGCAAGCAGCGGTTTGCCCAGCCCTGAAAGGAAGGCCAGTATTTTCAGGGCATCCTGCTCGCGACATGAGCAAATTTGATGCGTTTGATTCCACTGGAGTTGTCACGCCAGCCAAATCGAAGGCTTTATTAGAACATCGGTCAAGAAGAGGCGCGCTCCTAGCGCTATTTCTTCGCCAGCCATTTCCAGTTCTGAACCTCGGGCTTGTCGATCCCTTCCGCATAGGCGTAGTCGATGCTTTCGATAATCTGCTGCTTGAGCCATTCCTTGAAATGTGCGCCGGAACCCTGCAGCTTTGGAACGCGGTCGATCACGTCGATCGCCAGGTTGAAGCGATCGACCTGATTGCGAATCGCAAGCTCCAGAGGTGTATTGATGTTTCCCTTCTCTTTGTACCCGCGCACGTGAATGTTGTCGTGATTCGTTCTGCGATAGGTGAACTTGTGAATAAGCCAGGGATACCCATGAAAATTAAAAATCACCGGCTTGTCCTTGGTGAAGAGCGAATCGAAATCGCGGTCGGAAAGGCCATGGGGATGCTCGGACTCAGGCTGAAGCCGGTACAAATCCACGACGTTGACAAAGCGAATCTTAAGATCCGGGAAATTGTCCCGCAAAAGCGCGACCGCAGCCAGTGCCTCTTCCGTCATAATATCGCCCGCGCTCGCAACCACCACGTCCGGCTCTGTACCGGCGTCGGTGCTCGCCCAATTCCAAATGCCAATCCCCTCGGTACAGTGCAGCGCCGCCGCCTGCATATCGAGATAAGCGAGGTGCGGCTGTTTGTCAGCCACGATCACGTTCACGTAATTCTCGCTGCGCAGGCAATGATCCGCAACACTGAGCAGGCAGTTCGCATCGGGAGGCAAATAAATCCGCGTAAGACTCGCGCTCTTGTTGCTCGCCACATCGAGAAAGCCCGGGTCCTCATGGGTGAAGCCGTTATGATCCTGGCGCCAAACCAAAGACGTGATCAGCAAATTGAGCGACGAGATCGGCGCGCGCCAATCAATCTCGAGCTTTGCTTTCTCCAGCCACTTCGCATACTGGTTGTACATCGAGTCGATCACGTGAGCGAACGCTTCGTAAGTACTCAGGAGCCCGTGCCGCCCCGTCAGCAGATAACCTTCAAGCCAGCCTTCAAGCGTGTGCTCGCTCAGCATTTCCATGACGCGGCCATCAGGGTCGATGTCCGTACCGTCGGCGTCCTCCGGCTTGATCTCAGCGAGCCATGTCTTCAGGCTTGCCTCATACACATCCTGCAGACGGTTGGATGCATTCTCGTCCGGACTGAACATACGAAAGCTGTTCATGTTGCGCCGCATCACATCGCGCAGAAACTTACCGAGGGTTTCCGTCGGCGATATTCTTTTTGCTCCAGGAGCATCGACCTTTACCGCATAGTCGCGAAAGTCCGGAAGGTCCAGCGCCTTGCGCAGCTTGCCACCGTTTGCGTGAAGGTTGGCGCTCATCCGGCGCTCTCCAGAGGGAGGCAGCTGCCGCAGATCGGGTACAAGCGTTCCGTGCTCATCAAAAAGCTCTTCCGGCCGGTAACTCCGCATCCACTGCTCGACAATCTGCAGATGTTCAGGATTCGATTTCACATCGAGCACCGGGACCTGGTGGGCGCGCCAAAAATTCTCCACCTTATGCCCATCCACTTCCTTGGGCCCAGTCCATCCCTTTGGCGTTCTAAGAATAATCATCGGCCAGTGCGGCCGTCCAGGTTTGCCGGTACTACGCGCTTCTTCTTGAATTGCGCGAATCTGCAGCACGCAAGCCTCAACCGTTGCAGCCATCTTCTGATGCATCGCCTCGGGGTCGTCGCCCTCCACCAGGTGAGGCGTCCATCCATATCCGTGGAAAAGACTCTCGAGTTCGTCGGGAGCGATGCGCGCGAGTATGGTCGGATTGGCGATCTTGTATCCGTTCAAATGAAGGATCGGCAGCACAGCTCCATCGCGGATCGGATTCAGAAATTTATTGGAATGCCACGAGGTCGCCAGCGGCCCAGTCTCCGCTTCGCCGTCGCCAACCACCACACTGACGATCAAGTCCGGATTGTCGAACGCCGCCCCAAAGCCATGCGACAAGCTGTAACCTAGCTCTCCGCCCTCGTGAATCGACCCCGGAACCTCAGGCGTGCAGTGGCTTCCAAGCTGGCCGGGAAAAGAAAATGCGCGGAAGAGATTGAGCATGCCCGCTTCGTCAATGCTCTTTTCCGGATAAATCTCCGAATAAGTTCCTTCGAGATAACAATTCGAGATTACTGCCGGAGCGCCATGACCCGGGCCAGAGATATAAAACATGTTCAAGTCGTATTTTCGGATGACACGATTCAGATGCACCCAGGTAAAGGTCTGTCCCGGATCGGATCCCCAATGTCCTAGTAATCGATTCTTGAAGTGCTCCGCGCGCAAAGGTTCCCTGAGCAGCGGATTATCGCGAAGGTAGATCATGCCCGCACAAAGATAGTTGCAGGCGCGCCAGTACGCGTCGATCTTGCGGAGTTCGTCCGAGGTAAGCGCCTGCTCGGAAGATGCCGGTTGCCGTTCGCTGCGTTTTGTATTCACTGTGGTGGCCATTCAGATCGCTCCGCATTGAGGTCGTCTTCAGTTGCTACCGTCGGGACTCTTCTCTTGAGATGCCTTTCGTCGAATAGAGGCTTCAGCTTGACCACTTTTGAGGTCTCGAATGTTACAGCCGCACGAACCAGTTGGTTCTGGGAGCACAGAAGTGCGAAACTGAATATAGCCCAAACGAATGAAAATTCTCGTGCTGAATTCGGGCTCCAGCAGCCAGAAGAGCTGCCTTTACGAGATCGGCGGCACTCTGCCCGACGACCCTCCCGCTTGTCTGTGGCAGGCGAAGATCGAATGGCAGGGCGAGTTCGCGGATGCGGAGATCAAGAGTGGGCAAGGATTCGCCCAGACCATCCGCTTCAAAATTTCCTCTCGTGCTCACGCCATCGAGCGGATGCTCGATAGCATGTGGAAGGGAGAATCGAAAGCCGTCTCCGCGCTTTCGGAGATCGATGTCGTTGGCCACCGCGTCGTCCATGGTGGTCCAAAGTTCGAAGATCCTGTCGTAATTACGCCGGAAGTAAAATCTGCGATCGCCAATGTTTCCGCCTTTGCCCCGCTGCACAACCGCGCGGAGTTAGAGGGCATGGAGGCCGTCGAGAAGCTGCTGGGCAAGAACGTTCCACAAGTTGCGGTCTTCGATACAGGTTTTCATAAAAAGATGCCGCTCTCCGCCGCAGTTTATCCGGGGCCGTACGATTGGTTCGAGTCTGGAATCCGCCGCTACGGTTTTCACGGCATCAATCACAAATACTGCGCTCGGCGTGCAGCTCATCTGCTGCGTCGCGAGGCTGAGCCGCTCCGCATGGTCAGTTGTCACCTGGGAAATGGTTGTTCGCTGGCCGCCATTCGCAACGGCAAGAGTGTCGATACCACCATGGGCTTCACTCCTCTCGAAGGCCTGATGATGGGCACACGCTCGGGTTCCGTTGATCCCGGAATCCTCACCTACTTGATGCGGCAACAGCATCTTTCCGGCGAACAACTCGATGACCTTCTGAATCAACACTCGGGCTTGCTTGGCATCTCAGGAATTTCCGGTGATATGCGCGAAATTCTGCAGGCCGTCAAGAGTGGGCACGAACGGGCAAAGCTTGCCTTCGACATTTATATTCATCGGCTCACCTCCGGCATCGGCGCAATGATCGCGGTCCTGGGAGGAATCGACGCACTCATTTTCACGGCCGGGGTCGGCGAAAACTCTCCAGAAGTGCGTGCCGCTGCATGTGACAATCTCCGCTACGCGGGTTTGGAACTTGATCCGGAGAAAAACGCGCAATCGATTCCGGACTGCGACATTTCAGCCGCTGCGTCTTCCGTTCGCATGCTGACAATCAGCGCGCAAGAGGATTGGGAGATTGCTAGGAATTGCTGGAAACTGAAGAAGGCAGGTCTAGGATAGGTTTTAGGTATCGGGTGGCTTTGTTGACATCCCACGACTTCTGTCATGCTGAGCGAGGATTGAGCTTCCCGAAGCGAAGCTCAACCGCAGTCGAAGCATCCCTACCTCGTCCCCATACGACGGTAAAAAGCAGGATGTCAACAGAGCCGTTTTGGTTTTAGGGGTTAGGTTTTAGGGGGTTAGATTTTAGCTCACATGACCTTTTTGCCCTCGCAAAGATTTAATTCGAAAACAACGCCCTTGGCCTCGAGGAAGACTTTCATGAACTCGCAGGAGAGGCAGCCGGGTCGCCCCAACGGTCCTAGATCCGACCCCGCACCGCCGAAGTTGCCCCATTTGTGGCCTATTTTGGCAACACCTCTCCTTACCCCAACTCGCTGTAGACGGATTTCCGCAATTATGCCATTGACAAACCCAAACTCTGCCTATAATTGATTCGTGATTCGTTTCTGTTGCGCGATCTATCGCGGGGCCACATGCAATACGCAGACATCGACGGCAAGGTAACAAATGCGAAGAGCGTGCAACCGCAGCAGATCCCTTCTCCATCGGAGCACTCGACGGGCATTGGGAGGAGGAGACCCATGAAACACCTATGGTTACTGATGGCCATCGCGGCCATCTCGATGTGTGCTCCGTTCGCCACCGCGCAAGCCGGCGGCGACGGCTCGACTTGTACCGAAAGTGGAGCGTGTAACACAAGTCCGGACAGTTGCGGAAAGGCTGGGCCGATTTAGTGGAGAGCAACTAGCCTTTGTCCAGCGCACCGTTTCAGCCCACGTCGGAGTAGTGCCTGTGTTTCTCGCCAAGGAGTGCTATGACGGAGCCCTCGGCAAGGCCTTCGTGGATGAGGCAACGCGGCAGGAAAAGGCCATCCGCTTTTTCGTGAGGCCCGAAAACCTAACCCCAGAAACGCTGGCGGCCTATAACCGACACATCGCCGACATCCAGAAGCAGATGGCGCGAATGGAGCGCAGCCTGAAGGCTAACCCGTAGAGCCTTTGTAAACCGGACACCTTCCCCCTCTTAGGTATTATCCAATACTGCTCCGAGTTCACTGTTTTCCATGCGCGAACATTAGCTCAAATGCGTGGGTGTCAAGTGCATAATTCCGCGGATTCCACTCCTGACTTGACCGCCATCCAACTATCCCGTCGGTACCGGGAGCAGCGCGATTCGACCTAGCATCGCCCCCGAACCGTCGCCTGCTCAGGTAGTGGGTCAGTTTGGAATTTAGCGGGATGCGTCCGCCGCTAATGGAATCTGAAGTCTCTGACCACGTTTGGAGCATCGACGAAGTATTGCAGATGGCCGAGCCGTACATGCCAAAACCGGGACCGCGTGGCCCTTACACGAAAACACTCCGATAGTGTACCTAGAACACTGTATAGAAATGTATGGACCCCGCACTAGACTCCATAGACGCAAGATCTGAGAGAACAGCCTTGCCCAGACTTGCTCAGGGGGGAGAGTCTGGGCTTTTTGGCAACAAACCGTTCTTAGTCCTTGCATTTGTTCTCCTAAATTTCAAACTGACCCACTACCCCAGCTCAGGTGTCCTTCCACTTTAGGGGTTAGGTTTTAGGGGGTTAGGGTCCTAGGTTTTGGGTTCTTCTCTCCGGAGTCAAAATCTGGAGACCCGAACCACCTGATACTGCCCATAGATCTGCTTTCTTCACCCTGAACCAAGAAATGCACTTTGATCGCCTCGCTGATTCTCCGACAATCGTAGGAAGCTCCATCTGAGAACCGTTGACGCGCCCTCGTCCACGATCTTTTAGACCGCACCTGAAAGTAGTTCATACTCGGGGGATTCTTATGTCTGGGGAAGTCATTCTGTATTTCGACGACCAAGCCGATGCGCTGCGTTTCGCTTTAGCTGCGGGAGCGGTAATGGCTGGAGAAGAATCGCGCTCCACCAACGACCTGGTTCAGGAAACCGCGCGCATTAGCCGTATCCGCCTGGACGCCTCGAATGCGGGAAAGGTAAAGCAGCCTATCCCGGAGCGCGCCGCGTCCTGAATCCCGGTTGTCCCTAATTATCAATTATCCGTCCTTAACCAATGAGCGGCATCTTCGCGCGCCAACGAATAGACTGCTCGTAGCACGATCAACCACTTCCAACGAGTGGTAAATGCGGACTGACCGAAGAAAAATTTGACGGACCCCGCTGGTTAGTTTCCAATTGGGCTTCCTCATGCCCTCGGGTCATCCAAAAAGTTCAGATTCCGCCGCACCGCAGCAGAAGCTGCTCCGCCCCTTCATGCCGGAACTCGACACGCTGCGCGGCATTGCCGTGCTCGGGGTGCTGCTGCATCACGGCTTCTATTGGCGTTATGGAAGTTCGTCGTTTGCGCCGTGGGTTCGTCCCTTCATGAGCGCCACTCGATTTGGTTGGATCGGCGTGAATCTGTTCTTCGTGCTCTCGGGTTTTCTAATCACCGGCATTCTGCTCGACTCGAAAGACAAACCGCATTTCTACCGGCGCTTCTATACGCGCCGTGCCTTGCGCATCCTGCCCGCTTACTACGCCCTGCTGATCCTGCTGCTTGTGTTTCGCACGTCTTCGGTGGCGTTTGTGGGCCTCAGCTTCTTCTATCTAGCAAACATGACGGAATTCTTTGGTGTTCCCTGCGCCTACGGACCGTTGTGGTCACTGGCGGTGGAGTAGCACTTCTACCTTCTCTGGCCAGTCGTCGTTCGCAACGTGACCATGCGACGGCTTGCTGGGGTTTCAGCATCGATCGTCGTGTTCGTTCCTCTTCTGCGCGCCGTATCGTTCGCCCTGGGCTATGGCGGTGGATTGGACTGGTACACATGGTTTGTCGCCGATGGCTTAGCAGCAGGTAGTCTGCTTGCCGTAATCCTTCGTACCGCGATCACCCGGAAGCAAGTCTGGAAATTGTGCTGCATCCTGTTGGCTTCGGCAACGGTGCTGGGCATCGCCGCGCAACCCTTCGGCATTGATACGCGAAGCCGATTGCTGGGCGCAGGTCTTCAGTTCACTCTGATCAACGCGTTCTTTGCCGGCATTCTTCTGCTTTTTCTGCTCGCCGGAACCAGCATCGCACGGCGCTACGTGAACCTCTCCGGCCTTCGCTTCCTCGGGTATCTCAGTTACGGCCTCTATCTCGACCACCTGCTTGCATTTCGCATTTACGATTGGACCTGCGCGCGTTACTTCCCTCCACTTGCTGCTCCGGGCAGCGATTTCGCGCTGGTGTTCTTGCGGTTCACCCTGGCCGGAAGCGGAGCAATTGCCATCGCTTACCTATCGCGAAAATATTTCGAGGAGCGATTCCTGCTCTTGAAGGATTCCCTCGTCCCCCAGACGCCTGCATCAGAGGGAGAAACGATAAGCGCCACGACCCGGCCAGACACCACAGAAGCGGCGTAACCCGGATAGAGGCACAGAGCTTAGGGAAGAAATGAAGTTCGAGGTTCGGGATCAACGAAGGATAGAAATAATAGGATAAGCAGGTTTCTAAATCCCTCACTTACTCAAGATGTCGTATCTGGCAATGTCTTAATCTAGCCAAAAATTCTTGCGAAAAAACAAATGCGGCCCCGGCCAGCCACCGGAGCCGCATCGTTTCGTGGAAACTATCGTTCTGCTTTCCCCGCCGCCTGGAAGCGGCAGATGACTGTACTGGGCCGAAAGCGCTCACCCACCGAAGTGAGGAGTGCCACATTTACCAGTACTGGCCGCGAATTCGCGATTCCGAAGAACCACTTCTCCGCAACCCAGCGTTGGCCAGCGGCCCATCCTGCTCAAAGAGCAAGAAGTAGAGGAGGCCGCAATGCCCGGGCAACCATTCACGCGCTCGCGCACGTTTCCGATTTTCCCCCGGCGATTCACCCTCGAGAATCGCCAGCTGCCACCGGCGTCGCCGCATCGTCATTCAGCAAGCCCGAAAGCTTCTCACGTATGCGCTGAACCCACTTTGCGGCACAATGTCGCGCGCCGCAACCGAAAACCATTTTGCTCTTGTGAAGAAACTGTGGACGATGACACTTCCTTGTGGAAGGCTGAGGAAATCCACGAAACAATCTCCGCCTGCTTGTCTTGCCATTCACTGTCAAGGTCCCGTCTGCCAAAGCGCCGCGGGCGTCACTTGCACCAATGACGATTCCGGCGTGAGCCCATTCCAGTTCTGCGCCGGTGGGCGCCGCCGAAGGTACAGCTGTGAGGTCGAACGTCGCATCGAATTTCATGTCGGCCTGATAAACAGGTACCTTAAACAGAGAACGGCGGCGCTCCTCCGTTCGAATTTTTGCCGTAGCGTCTCCCCTCATCGGAAAAACCACATACACGCCTGTGGCAGCTGAAGCGCCCTTGTAAGGCGCCGGAATGGTATAGGGAATTGACAAGGTGGGCCCGAGAAAACCTGCTGGCCGCCTGCCCGACCGCTGATTTCCTGAATTACATCCTTGGCCCGCGCGGTGCGTTCGTCTACGACACTGTCCACCAGAAGAGACGAAATCGTCATCACCCAGGGCAAGTCCGCTGACTAAGAGCAGTTTGAATCCCAAGGAGCGGAATATGCTCCGAATCTGGATGCTCAACCCATCCGAGGGAACTTGGTCCATGGACTCCTGAATTCCACCCCAAGAGAAAAATCGATCTCCATGCTGCATTGCAGACTACTTTATAGTACAAAGTAATAATTCATTTCAAAAGGAGTTTGTGCGGTTCCTGAAGAAAAACAACGTCGCGACGACGAGCGTTACATTTGGAATTGATTGTCTTCTGCCCCTTCCGGGGCTTGATTTCCGCCTTTAAAAATAACCTCGAAGGACCTCAAAGAGGCTTGCATAGGTGTCAATCTGCAGCTTATGGATGTTGCGACCGCCCATACCGGCAAGGATCTGGACGTCAGATCCCGGCTCGTTGACGGCAACAACCCCGCCAGAGACCCATACGAGCCTTGCCACGTTGTGCCAGTTCAGATTTGCGTTCATTAGCAAGTGCACTACCTTGTCAGATATGCTCGAACAACGTCGTTAAGAAGCAAAGCAGGTTCTTGGGGCAAAAAACAAAAAGGCGGATATTCGCATCTTCTGCGAACTCCGCCGCTGATCTTTTTTCGAAACTCGCAAACCGCTACAGCGAACCTACGCTCGCGCCCCGACTGCCGCTGGCTCGGGCATGGGAGCGCTTTCATCCTTGCCATTCGGCTTCTGCTGGCCGGGCTGCCCGCCTTTGCGAATGTCGATGCCGCCCTTGAAGTAGGCGCCGTCTTCGATGGAGATGCGCGCAGCCACAACGTCGCCGGTGAGCGATCCGTCACTGCGAATGTCGACACGGTCGCTGGCGGTAAGGTTACCGCGCACTTTGCCGAGCACGACAATCTCGCGAGCGTTGATGTTGGCGGCCACAACGCCGTTTCGTCCGATGGTGACGCGATTGCCCGCTAGGCTGATGGAGCCTTCGACGCGCCCATCAATATAAAGAGACTCCGAGCCGGTTACCTCGCCCTTGATTACCAGCGATTTGCCGATCGTTGCCTGGTCCGCAGTAGTAGTGGTAGTCATGGCCGGACGCGGCGCAGCGGCGGCAGGCTCATTTGCCGTCATTGCAGGCGCGCTTGGAGTAGTCATAGTCGGACGCTCCGGCTCGGCTGGACGGCCAGGGGTCGTAGGCTGATTCGTCGGCTTCCACATGGGTTACAAAGTTCCTTTCCTTGTTGGGATTAGAAATCACGAGCCGCACTTCCGTGACCAATCCGATTGTACTCC
>CAYOVU010000065.1:0-3101 GCA_964407505.1 uncultured Acidobacteriaceae bacterium
CATCAAAGTAATCGTGCTCGATCCGGATGCGAACTTAGTTCCAGCGATGCGCGCCGGCGCGTTCGGCCTGCGAAATGGGCTGGCGCTGGTTCTCTATCCTGAGGGCGAGCGCTCGATCGACGGCAAGCCCAGAATTTTCAAGAAAGGCGCTGCGATTCTTTCGATTCATATGCAGGCGCCGATCGTACCGGTCGCCATCGAAGGTTTCTACGAGGCGTGGCCTCGAAACAGGCCGTTCAAGGGATTCGCTCCGCTGAGGATGGTCTTTGGCGCCCCGATCGTCCCGCCGCCGGAATCGCAGGCGTCGGAAGAAGCCTACACGAAACTCACAGCCGACGTGAAAGCTCGAATCGTTGAGATGTGGGCGAAACTGCGACGCTCCGAATAATTCTGACGGCGCACGCTTTTACTTTGCGCGGGGATGCGTCTGGTCGTAAACCTGCAACACATGTTTCATGGAAAGCTGCGTGTAGCGCTGCGTTGTCGCGAGTCGCTCATGGCCTAGCAATTCCTGGATGGCACGCAGGTCTGCTCCCTCCTCCAGCATGTGCGTGCCGAAGGCGTGACGCAAGGTGTGTGGATGTACATCGGGCGATAGCCCCTTGGCAACCGCAATCTTCTTGATGATACGACCTACGCTGCGGGTCGTGAGTCGCCCACCGCGCCGGTTGATGAGCAACGCCGCCGCATTTTTGCACGTTTCCGCCACGGTCGCCTGCCGCGCGGGCAGATACGCCGCCAGCGCGCTCTTCACCGAATCGCCAAACGGGACGTAGCGCTCTTTCTTTCCTTTGCCGCGAATCAGGATCGCTTCCGCGCTCAGGCGAATGTCGTCGAGATTAATGCCAGTTAACTCCGAGTTGCGAATGCCGCACCCATAGAGCAGTTCGAGCATGAGACGGTCGCGTTCGGGGAACGCCGCCGCCTCGGGCATTTGACCGTCGAGCACGGAATTCATCTCTTCGATCGTCGGCACACGCGGAAGTTTTTTCGCGAGCTTCGGCGTCGCGACCAGTTTCGCGGGATTTTGCTCGACCACGCCCTCCCGCGCCAGCCAGCGATACAGCGACCGCACCGCCGCCAGCGAACGCGCCACCGAAGTCTTGCCTAAACCTTTTTCATAGAGCTGCGACAGAAATCCGCGAATCGCGATGTGGTCAATCGACTTCCATCCCCGCGACCCCGCGTAGGCAGCAAAGTTCGCCAGATCTCCGCTGTACGCTTTGATCGTGTGCGGCGAGGCGTTGCGCTCCCGCAGGTGGCGGAGGAAGTCGGCCACGGCCTTGCTGACGATTGTGTTGGGTTTGGTCACGCTCGATTCTCGATTTCAGATTTCAGATTGCAGATTGAAGATTTCGGCTGCTAATCTGCGATCTGAAGTATCAGTCTAAAATCGCTTTACCTCGTCTTCGCCCTCGGATGATGCTTCTGATAGACCGTCCGCAGTCGATCGAGCGCGAGATGTGTATACACCTGCGTCGTCGAAATATCGGCGTGGCCCAGGATCGTCTGCACCGTGCGCAGGTCCGCACCGTTCTCAACCATGTGCGTGGCGCAAGAATGGCGCAACATGTGCGGCGAGGCGTGCCGTCCTGACGCCACCGACGATTGGCCCACCATCTGCCACACTCGCTGCCGCGTTAGCTTGCGTCCACCGCGCGCGATAAACAACAGCGGAGAATTCTTCGTCGAGACTGCTTGCTGCCGCGCCGCGTTCTTCGCCTTAGTGGCTCCCATGCCTGCCAGCGCCGGCCGCCCCTGCGCCAGGTACCCCGACAACGCGTCCTGCGCCGGCCTACCCAGCGGCACGATCCGTTCCTTGTCGCCTTTGCCTCGCACCAGCATGTATCCCGCGTCCAGTTTCAGATCTTCAATCGTTGCATTCACCATCTCCGAAACTCGCAGCGCGCCCGCGTATAAAAGCTCGAGCATCGCCCGGTCGCGAGCCGCCAGCGCGGCCGCATCCTTCGTGTTACGCCCACTCGCCAGCATGGCAGCCGGAGCCGCGAGCGTTGATTCCACCTCATCGCGCGCCAGCGACTTCGGCAACACCTTCCATTGCCGCGGCGATTCAATATTGAGCGTCGGATCATGTTCGATCCTTTTGTCGAGGAGCAGATAACGATAAAGATGCCGCAGGGCCGAAAGCTTGCGCCCCACACTGCGCCCATCCACCTGATGCGAAAAGAGCTGCTGCAAAAACTGGCGGACGTCGTTGCGCCGCGCGGTCAAAAGAAGCCGTTTCTGACTCTCCAGAAACTCGGAGAACTGGAGTATGTCCGTCGTATAAGCGCTGATCGAGTTCGCCGCCAGCCCCTTCTCGATGCGCAGGTAGTCGAGAAAGCCCGAAAGCACTCGCGAATTGGTTTCGGAAGCCATGGAGAGGAGAGAGTTAGTATGCCCGTTATCGGACACAACGAAAAGTGATGAAGCAGATGCCGATCGAGGAGCTGCTCGCAGAGACGCCGCTCGCTACGCCTCTGTGGTCCGATTACCAGCCGCTGACCAGCAACCGGTGCGCCCCACGAAATCCACACTTCTGATATTTGTCATACGCGCCCGCCGCTCGATCGCGAATCTGCTCATTGCTCTCGCCGGCAATCCAACCGTCCAGTGTGCTTTTCAACGTGTAGGCCTCAGGAGCCATAAGTCCGGTCGTCCACAGCAGCGGATAAGCTCCCGAGGCGCGCACGGGTTCAGCGAAAAACTGCTTGCTCGCGCAGGCCAACACAACCGCGTCGCGATGAAGTTCGTTCTTTTTGTGAGGGAACTGCGAAAGTTGGAAGTCCATCAACCCGTCGTGACCGATGTAAGCCACGAGATTCGCACCGCCACGGATGGGCAACTTCACCGTTCCGGACGCGCTTGGAACGCTCAGGATTTCTGCGGTATCTCCGGCTGCCGACGACAGGAAGTCGAGAATCGCCTGCCGGATCTCATGTCCACGATAAGCATCGGCAACGAGATATACATTCGAGGCCCGATGTTTGAACACGCAGCGTTCAAGCACCTCAGCCTTCGGCTTTTCACCGCAGCTGATCCGCGTCCAATCAGTGCTGCGCGCGAAAAATGTCTTTACGCCATACGCCGACCCCCAGTAG
>CAYOVU010000066.1:0-13563 GCA_964407505.1 uncultured Acidobacteriaceae bacterium
CCTCAATGGCCACGAAGATGTGGCGTTCATCACGTTGTACTTCCCCGACAAAGTCATCGCTCATATCAACGTGAACTGGCTCTCGCCCGTGAAGGTGCGGACCACGCTGATTGGCGGCGAAAAGAAAATGCTGGTGTGGAACGACCTCGAAGCTGACGAGAAGATCAAAATCTACGACAAGGGTGTAAACATCAAGACCAAGGAAGGCCTCTACAACCTTCTGGTGCACTACCGCTCCGGAGACATGTGGGCGCCGCAGATCGAACAGGTCGAAGCCCTGACTCGCGAGCTTTCCTACTTCGTGGAATGCATTGCCAAAGACAAGAAACCCATGAACGACGGCGAGGCCGGCCTGCGCGTGGTTCGAATGCTCGAGGCGGCCAACGCCTCCATCCGCAAACGCGGTGCTTTGGTGCCCCTTTAAATCTATCTGCTTCGAAATCCTCAACCCATACAACTGGTATTCAACCGATTCGCCGCTAAGCTCATCCAGCCCGAATTCATCACCGTTCGATTCTCCGAAATCTGATTTAAATTCTGCGCTAAGACCATCGTGAAACCCAAAGTCCTGTTAGCGACCACCTCAAGCTGGTATCCGTCAGCCCGTCTGGCGATGGCTCTGCACAGCGCCGGATGCCAGGTTGATGCGGTGTGCCCGAGCAATCATCCGCTGCGCAAAACGGGCTCTGTGGAACGAGTTCATGTGTATCGTGGGCTGTCTCCAGTGCGCTCGCTGGCACGTGCCATCGCTATCAGCCATCCCGATTTCATTGCCGCCGGGGACGACCTTGCGACCCAGCTTCTGCACCGTCTCTATGCTCGCGAAAAGCATAACGGCCAGAGTGGAGCTTCTGTCTGCGCCCTGCTGGAGCGTTCTTTTGGCGAGCCGCAAAATTTTCCGGTTGTCCGCGAGCGTTGGGCCTTCATGGAGTTTGCCCGCGCCGAGGGCTTGCGCGTCCCGCCCACCCAAATCGTTCGCAATCGCGAGGACCTGAGAAGCTGGGTCAGCAGCATGGGGCTTCCCGCAGTGCTCAAAGCGGATGGTACATCGGGCGGTGATGGCGTAAGAATCGCGCGTACCCTAGCCGATGCCGAACGCGCCTTCAACCAGCTGCAGGCTCCTCCGTTGCTGGCGAGAGCCGCCAAGCGGGCGCTCATCGACCACGACACGACGCTGGTGTGGCCGTCGCTCAAACGGCAGCGCAGGGTGGTCAATATCCAATCTTTTATTAATGGGCAGGAAGCAACCAGCACAATCGTGTGCTCGGGGGGTGTGGTGTTGGCCGCTCTGCATTTTGAAGTTGTCAATAAGGCTAGTTCGACTGGACACGCCACTGTAGTGCGCCTGGTTCAGAATGCGGAGATGGCGGCTGCCGCCGAAGTTGTGGTTCGCCGCCTCGGTCTTTCCGGATTCTACGGCTTCGATTTCATGCTGGAATCGGACACGCAGCACGCTTACCTGATTGAAATCAATCCGCGGGTTACGCAGGTTGGACACCTGACGCTGGGCCCGGGACGCGACCTTCCGGCAGCTTTGTACGCCGCGTTGTGTAGCAAAGACGTTCAGCCCGCGCCGACGATCACCGAAAAAGACATCATCGCCTTATTCCCGCAGGAATGGATCAGGGATTCGCAAAGCCCGTTTCTGCAATCGGCCTATCACGACGTTCCTTGGGAGAAGCCCGAACTGGTTCGCGATTGCGTGAACAGCCGCCAGAAGCAAAGCGCCTGGTACTCGCGGCTGAACCGCGAACCGGCCTCCGCGCCGGAACGCCCCGCTGAAGCTGCCGTCACCGTAACCACGATTACGCATTCGCACCGGAGTCTTTCTTGATAAATCCTCATGTATGCATCGCTCCCGACGTGAAGCTCGGCCGGGACGTCAAGTTATCGAAGTTCATCAATCTTTATGGATGCGAAATTGGCGACGAAACCAAGATTGGAGCGTTCGTCGAAATCCAAAAGAACACGAGCGTCGGCCAGCGCTGCAAGATATCGAGCCACACCTTCATCTGTGAAGGCGTGACCATTGAAGACAACGTCTTTATCGGCCATGGCGTGATGTTCATCAACGACAGCTACCCGCGTGCGACCGCACCGGACGGAAATTTGCAAACCGAGGCCGACTGGAAGGTCGAGCGCACCGTAATTAAGAAGGGCGCGTCGGTCGGCTCCGGAGCGACCATCCTTTCGAATGTCACCGTCGGCGAAAACGCCATTGTGGGCGCTGGCAGCGTGGTCACCAAAGATGTTGCGCCAAACAGCATCGTGGCGGGCAATCCAGCAAAATTTTTGCGTCATATCGAACGAAGCGTGGAGGCTTCCAAGTGAGCGTTTCTACCAGCAATTCAAACAACATTCCTTTTCTCGATCTGATTACTCCTCATGTCGAACTGGAGCGGGAGCTGACCGAGGTCTTTCACAAGGCCCTGCATACCGCCGGCTTCATCGGTGGCCCCATGGTCGAAGACTTCGAGAAGGCCTTTGCCGCATTCTGCGAGGCCACTCATTCGATCGCGGTCAGCAACGGCACCGACGCTTTGCGTTTTGCCCTGATGGCGGCCGGCGTGACGTCAGGCGACGTCGTCGTGACCGTGCCGCATACTTTTATTGCCACTACGGAAGCGATTTCGCAAGCCGGAGCGCTGCCGGAATTCGTCGACATCGACGAGTCTACCTACAACCTGTCGCCGGAAAAACTGCAGGACTATCTCGAGCAGTGCAGCCGCGACAAGTCCGGCAAGCTCATCAGCCGCCGCAGCGGCCGGCCGGTGACGGCGATCGTTCCCGTCCATCTCTACGGGCAGATGGCCGACATGGACGCCATCCTCGCGCTGGCTGAAAAGTACAAGCTCATCGTGATCGAAGACGCCTGCCAGGCACACGGCGCCGAATATTTTTCCAAGAAGCATAACCGCTGGATGAAGGCCGGCTCCATGGGGCGCGCCGCGGCTTTCAGTTTCTATCCCGGAAAAAATCTGGGCGCATGCGGCGAAGCCGGGGCGGTTACGACCAACGATGCCGCACTGGCCGCAAAAATCAAGATGGTGCGGGATCATGGCCAGGCGAAAAAGTATTACCACGACATGGAAGGCTACAATGGACGGCTGGATGCCATACAAGCTGGCCTGTTGCACGTCAAACTTCTTCATCTTGCAAAGTGGAACGCGGAACGCCGCAAACGCGCTGCGGAATACAATCGGCTGCTGAGTTCGATGGACAACGCCGTAACGCTGCCCTTTGAGCCGTCTTGGTCGCGCGCGGTCTATCACCTGTACGTGGTCCGGAACGCCGACCGCGAAGGCTTGATGGAGCATCTCAAGCAGGTGGGTATCGGCACGGGCATTCACTATCCCATTCCACTGCACCTGCAGAAGGCCTACGCTGGCATGAATTACCGGAAAGGAGATTTCCCCGCAACCGAAAAAGCCGCAGCGGAGATTGTTTCTCTGCCCATGTTCCCGCAGCTGACGGCGGAACAACAGGCTCGCGTGGCGGAGGCAATTCTCAACTTCACCTCGATGCGCTCCCGTAAACCCGTCGAGGCCGACACGGTTTCGGTTGCGACCGCAGGGCGCCGCGCCTAGATGAGCTTTCGTTTCGATCGCTTCGCGACGCTGTACGTGGTCAACCCGCTTCGGAGTTCTTCGTCTAACCGGACGCCATCGATTCCGATTCTGATGTACCACAGCGTCTCCGGCGGCAGCGAAGATAACGGCAGCGAGGATAAACGAGAAGCGGCCGCGCATCCCTACTACCGCACATCAACCTCACCGCAACGATTTGCCGAGCAGATCAACTATCTTCATGGCAACGGTTACCGGACGGTCTCACTCGCGGAGGCCGTCAGCGAACTGCGGGGACAATCGCCGGTTGCGGACAAGCAAGTCGTCATCACCTTCGATGACGGCTATCATGACTTTTATCGTCATGCTTTTCCTGAGTTGAGCCAGTGTGGCTTCGGCGCTACGGTGTTTCTGGCAACCGCTTACATCGGAGAGAGCCCGGTATCGTTCAAAGGAAGAGACTGTTTAACCTGGGGGGAGGTTCGCGAGCTGAACCAGCACGGAATCCGCTTTGGATCCCATACTGTGACTCATCCACAGCTCCGGGATTTAAGCCCCGCGGCAGTCAAGGATGAGATTTCCGGCTCAAAGAAAACCATCGAGGAAAAGCTTGGCCGGGAAGCCGACTCGTTTGCCTATCCCTACGCATTTCCTCAAACCGACACTAATTTCAGAAACATGCTGCGTAATTTGCTGGTTGAAGCCGGTTACCAGAATGGGGTCTGTACGATCGTCGGCTTAGCTCGTTCCAAGAGCGAACCTTTTTTCATGGAGCGTTTGCCGGTCAACTCCTGCGACGACGATTCGCTGTTCCAGGCGAAACTGGCCGGCGCCTATGACTGGATTGCGAAATTCCAGTATGCTTCGAAGATGACAAAGGCCTGTTTGCGCAGCGTTTCCGTGGAGTCTAAATACCGCGTGTCGAAAGACTTTCCCGCAGTTCATGAGGAGGCTGGGAACGGGCCATGTCCTCCTGAGACCTGTTCGCGTTAACCACCACTGGTTATAAAGGAGACTCGATCATCCAGTAGATCGTGAGCAACTCCCCTACTGGGAACGACAAAGTCCGACCAGCGGGTTCGCTTGAATAGCGCACCCAGCACACGATTGGTGGAGGAACGAGTGAACGGCCCCCGGAAATTCCTTCTAATTGTCGCATCCATACTTACATTTACCCCGCTGATGTTCTCTTCGGCAACCAACATTTACATCACGCAGGATGGCAGCAACCAGGGTGCCTGCACTGCCGGTCAACATAACGCTGCCTGGTTCAATAGTTCGAGCAATTGGGGCGGCGGGGCCAGCCAGATCGGGCCAGGTACGACCGTACTGCTTTGCGGAACCATCAGCAGCACACTGACGGCACAGGGGTCAGGTGCAAACGGGTCTCCGGTTACCATCCTGTTCGATACCGGGGCGAACATCACGACGACTTGCAATGGCGGCAGTTGCCTGGCGGTAACCAATAAGAGCTACGTCATCGTCGACGGCGGCGTTCCTTGTGGTTGGGTCAATCAAGTGTTAGTGCCTTGCAACGGTACGGTTCAATCCAGCACCGCACAGCCCTCAGGTTCACAGTTTGGTATCGATGCTACGAGCTGTTCGAACTGCGAGTTTCGCAACTTGAATATTGGGCCCATCTATACGAAGTCTTCCGGAGGAAACGAGCCAGCCGGAGATATACGCGGCATTCAGACGCTGCCTTCCTCGGGGAACGGGACATGGTTAGTTCACAACAACATCATCCATGACACTTCGTCGGCGATCGTATACGTGCCCAACGGCTCGAATGACAATGGATTTCAGGCCTATAACAACGTTACCTATAACATTAATTCGAGCGTGGACATCTCCAATAACAATAATGGCACTTTGACGGCAGCTTCGATCCACGACAATCACTTCGGGGCTACTGGGAACTGGGATAATTCGGGATGCCCGGATCACCACAATTCGCTCCATGCTTTTGCCTACACAACGACCAACTCAGGGATCGATTACTACAACAATCTGATTGATGGCGATTGGGGCAACTGCCCGACCAGCGGCCTGTTCATCGAGGGGAACGGATCGGTAAACCAAAATGTCCGGGTCTTCAACAACCTCTGGCTGATGACGTACCTGCAGGAGAACAACGGCATCGTCAGCATTACCGCCGGTGGCTACGTCCGCTTTTACAACAACACAGTCATCGGCGCAAATGCGAGCGACACCTGTGTTGGCATCACCGGAAATGTCGGCGCCACCGTTTACATCGAAAACAACATCATCAGCAATTGCACCACGCTGTTCGCTCCGTCTTCGCTCACCGGCTACACGACCGTGGATTACAACCTCTACGGCGGCAACAATACGAATCCCTGGACGGATCAGAGCATTCCCGCGTGGTATCCAACTTTGGCACTGTGGCAGGCACACTGCAAGTGCGACACGCACTCGAGTTATGGGGCGTCGGCCTCCTGGGTTAAAGTCAACCCAGGCGGCACTCTAGAGGCCGGTTCTCCAGCCATCGCGGAAGGCGCGGATTTAACCAGTCTGGGCATTCCCGCGCTGGATTCCGATATCGCGGGGACCGCGCGTCCGGGAGGATCGAGCCCTTGGGATGCTGGCGCCTACGATTCCACCACAAATCCTCCTCCGGCACCGCCCACTGGGCTCGCCGCGCAGGTTCAGTAAAGCCCTACTAAAACGCTTAACCCTTTTAGCGGACTCCCGGGTATTTCTTTGGCAATTCCGATTGGCCGCTGCCGTCCCGCTAAGGGAACCCGATGAACGTCGTTCTCCTGTGAAACGAGTATCCCCTGGTGCGTCGTCATGGACGCCAACGATGAGAATCTGTTTCCTTTCACATTCTGTCCGGCTCGGCGGCGCCGAGCGGGTTCTGCTCGAAACGATTGAAGCCTTTCAGTCGCAAGGGGTGGAATGCCGCGTTCTGGTCCCGGGCAATGGGGAGTTCTGCAACGAATTAGTCCGCCTGGGTGTGTCCTTCGCCATCGTCTCCTATCCTTTATGGATGAGCCGGGGAAAACTCGCATGGGTCGATTGGCTCAAGTCCGCTGTAGGCATGATTCTCAACACCATCGTCGTCGCCTGGAAGATCCATCGCTGGCAACCCGATTATGTTTATTCCAACACGGCGACGGTTTGTGTGGGGGCCTTCGCTTCCCGGCTTACGGGTCGCCCGCACATCTGGCATTTGCATGAGTTCGGCATGGAGGATCAGGGCTTGTCCTTTTTGTTCGGACAACGCCCCTCTCTGGTCGTGATCGATCGTCTGTCATTTCGCTGCATCTGCGTTTCTGAAGCGTTGGCAGCAAAGTACCGGCGCTCGATTGAGCCGTCAAAGATCACTGTCATCTATCCGTCCATGCACCAATCGCTACGAGACGGGATGCAGGGCGAGACGGAGTCTGCTCCTCTTGCGCCGTTTGGTTCTCCCGCCAAGCGATTTCGCTGTGTGATCGCGGGAGCACTCATGGAGGGCAAGGGACAGGACGAGAGCGTGCGGGCGATGGCCCGGCTGAAGGGTACCGAGGTCGACGCCGAACTACTGATTGTCGGCGACGGGCTGCCCGCCTATCGCCGCGAGTTGGAAGACTCCATCAAGACGAACCAACTGGAAGGGCGAGTGCATTTTGCCGGCCAGGTCGCAGATGTGCTTCCCCTAATGCGATCTTCCGATGCCGTTCTGATTTGCTCCCGGAGCGAGGCATTTGGCAGGGTGACAATCGAGGGCATGTTTTCGGGAAAGCCTGTGATTGGGGCACGGAGCGGTGCCACAGCCGAGTTGATCGAGGAAGGCGTTAACGGAATTCTTTATGACCAGGGTGATCCGGCGGATCTGGCCGCGAAAATCGAATACCTTTGCCACAATCCTGCCGTAGGAAAACAGCTGGGGATAAATGCCCTGCGCTGGGTGAAAAGCTATTTCACGCGAGCACGTTATGCTCGGGAACTGATGTCGATAGTGGAGTCGTTGTCCGAACCGGCGGCAAAACTGGTAGGACCGGCTCCAATCGCATAAAGGCCGCCGCAATCCGAATAGCACTTCACTCCATTTCATACGACATCTGCAAAATAATCTGAGACCACGAAGGAATTTTACCGAGCGATGAGTCTGACACGCGAAATGTCATTTTCCGAGGGCAAGCACCTGGGCGGGCGGCACCTGGCTTGGAACAGCCTGCTCAACCTGGGTACAGCGGTGTTCATTGCGGGGCTGAACGTCATTTTCGTCCCCTTGATGCTGCACTCCTTCGGCACGGAATTTTATGGAGTCCTTTCCGTAACCTGGATGGTGCTGGGGAATTTCTCTTGGCTCGACTTCGGCTTCAGCCGGGCCTCGGCGCGGTACGTTGCGCAGGAACTGGGCCGTGGACGTCCCGATCAAGCCGCCTTATGGACCTGCACCGCAGTGGTTTCGCAGGCGTTCCTCGGGTTGATCGGAGCTTTTGCGATCTGGTTAGCGGCGCCTTTCATTGTCAACCATATCCATGTGCAGAGCGAAAATCGCGCACTGGTCATTCTGACTCTGAGATTATTTGCATTCTGCATTCCAATCGACTTCGCCAACCGGTCGATCACAGGTGTTATGCAGGCGGGCCAGCGGTTCGATTGGGTGAATGGACTGGGCGTGTTCAGCACCTTGTCGACCTTCGGGGTCTACGGCATCGGAATTCTTCACGGCGCCAACTTCAAAGTCGTAGTCTACGGACTGGTTGTAATAAGAATCATCAATCTGCTGGGCTGTTATTGGGGAGCGACTTTCGTTCTGCCAGAATTAAGATCTCTTCGCTACCTTGAGACCGTCACCGCGAGTTATAAGTCTCGAGTGGTTACCTTGGTCAAATACGGATGGTGGGTAGCCTCGGCATCGATCGTCGGGCCGCTTCTTCTGCTTTTCGATCAGTGGATGATCAGCATACTGATCGGCGTTTCTCTGCTGCCGTTTTACACCATCCCCAGTAATCTGCTCTGGCGCCTGGGCATGTTCCCCAACAGCCTGACTACCACTCTGTTTCCGGCTTTTAGCGCGATGGAGGCGAAAACGGAGTGGAGTCGTATTGAACATTACTTCGTGCGGGCGCACCGCTACCTCCTGACCGCGCTCATTCCGATCCTGTTCGTTCTTTATGTATGGGGAGGAGAGATTCTGCGGCTGTGGATCGGCGCCTCGTTCGCCGCACAGGCCACGCTTCCGTTACGCATGCTGGTGCTGGGATTCGCCATCGGGTTGTTGGCTCCGCTCTCGGGGGCGCTGCTCGAAGCAGTGGGCCGGCCGGATATCCTGGTAAAGCTCTATATCGTCGAACTGCCTGTGAATGTACTTCTAGTATGGTCGCTCACGAAGCATTACGGGATCGCGGGCGCCGCGCTCAGCTATTCAGTCCGCACCATCATTGAGACTGTGGTGCTTTGGATTGTGGTCTATCGAATCGTTCCGTTTTCCGGCGCCGAACTGATCAAGAAAGGTTTGCTGCGGCCGGGATTGGCCCTTGTCTTCTTGGTATTTGCCTCGTACGGCTTGCGGAATTGCAGCGTACGAAACTTTGGCCAACTCGGAGTCACTATAGCGTTACTCGCGGCTTACTGCGCCTACGCCTATTGGATTGCGCTGGACGCCCAGGACCGGAAATTTGGTCTGGATGCTTTTCTGGCAAAGAAGCAACGGCTGCTCGAAAAGCTTTTCGGCCCGACGATACCCCTGGCGGGCGCGGAAAACTAGAAACAGGATCTACACTCAAACTGCATGAAAGAGAAATCCTCAGGCATGGGCCAGCGCGTTTCCGTAGCGTTGTGCACCTGCAACGGTGGCCGCTTTCTGGCCGAGCAATTGCAAAGCATCGCCTCGCAAACCAGGCTTCCGCAGGAACTGGTGATCTGCGACGATGCGTCTACGGACGATACAGTTTCTATGATTCAGGGCTTCAGCCGGACTGCTCCCTTCCCTGTGAAACTGTTTCAGAATGCCGAGCGGCTGGGCCCGGCAAAGAATTTCGAGAAGGCGATCAGGCTTTGCGAAGGCGAAATCATATTTTTGTGCGATCAGGACGATTTCTGGAAACCTTTGAAAGTTGAGCGCATGGTCGATGCGCTCGAAAAACATCCACAGGCGATGTACGCATTTTCGAATGCGGAAATGGTCGACGAAAGTGGAAATCCACTGGATCATACCCTCTGGGAAGCGGTGGGATTGAGCGGCAGGCTCGAGCGCTTTTCGGGAGATGGTCAGCTGAAGATTCTGCTGAAGCACAATATCGTCACCGGAGCAGCCATGGCGTTCCGCGCGTCGTTTCGCGACTCTGCGCTGCCGATTATGCCGGACTGGATGCACGACCACTGGATTGTCCTGCTGGCATCGGCAGTCTCTTATGGGGTTCCGGTGCCTGAACTTCTTCTGAGCTACCGCCGGCATGGGTCGCAGGTGTGTGGCTGGAAAAAGCAGAGTTTCTGGGAAGTCTGCATGGAGTCGCTGCAGGCCCGATCCGAGGATTGGACCCAAAAAGTCGCGAATTTCCGGGGGCTGCTAGAGCGTATCGAAGCTATCTCTCCGCGTTTGCGATGTGCACCGGAGCGTATGGTGCTTCTGCAGGATAAAGAAAAGCACATGGTCACGCGGTCCACTGCCCGCGGCAGCAACGGATTGGCCAGGGTTGGCCGGGTTCTGGCCGAGGCGTCCACCGGAAGGTACCAGCGCTTCTCCGATTCCTGGTACAGCATCGTCCGCGATTTGTAATGAGGCTGCTCTCCCTTGATACCCGACAACTTCTTTCTCCACGGCGGCGCCCGCGAAACCCTGATGGGCCCGGTTGGTGCGGCGCTGATGCTAGCGGCGGTCGCCCTGCTGCTCGCGCTGCCGCGAAAGTATATGACCGCTCCGGTCCTGCTGGCGGTGTTTCTGATCCCCGAAGGAGAAGTGGTTGTTCTCGGGGGATTTCACCTGATGCCGGTTCGCATCGTCGCGCTGTTTGGACTTGTCCGGCTGGCCTGGCTTCGCTATTCATCCCGGCTGGTTCTGTTTTCTGGTGGCCTCAACACGATCGACAAGGCATTCCTCGGCTGCACCATCGCCCACTCACTGGCCTTCATCTTGCTTTGGCGGGAGCCTGCCGCAGTCATCAATCAGGCAGGTTTCTTGTTGGGAGAACTGGGATCGTACGTTCTCCTGAGATGCCTCATCCGCGATCGGGACGATGTCTACAGGGTTCTCAAGCTGTTGGTAATCGTTGCCGCGCTCAACGCCCTTGGAATGGTTTATGAGAAATTGCGGATTCAGAATCTGTTTGGTCTCGTAATCGGTGGCGTGGACCCGGTGCCGCTGATCCGCGAGGGGAGAATCCGATCGCAGGGAGCCTTTGGGCACGCGATTCTGGCCGGAACTTTTGGAGCCGTATTACTCCCGCTCTTCGTGGTTCTCTGGACTCATGGAAAGGCCAAACTGCTTGCCGCGATTGGCGTGCTCTCATCGCTCGTGATGGTGCTTACCTCGGCCTCAAGTACGCCGCTGATGGCAATCTTCGGAGTGTTGGTTGGAATCTGTTTTTGGCCGGTTCGCAAGAGCATGCGAATCGTGCGCTGGGCGGTTGTCTTCGTTCTCGTGTCTCTGCACCTGGTGATGAAAGCCCCAGTGTGGTTTCTGATCGCGCGGGTGGACATGGTTGGAGGTTCGGCCAGCTTTGATCGAGCCAATCTGATCGATGTATTCGTCAAACACTTCTTCGATTGGTGGCTGGTGGGCACTCGCGATATCGGAAGCTGGGGGTGGAGTATGTGGGACCTAAGCGATATGTACGTCTCACAGGGGGAGACGGGTGGTTTGATTGCGCTGATATTTTTCATCGCCATAATTTCCCGATCTTTCAGCAGACTCGGCAAAATGCGCAAGGTCAGCAGCGGCAAACAGGAATGGGTATTGTGGCTCTTCGGAGTCTCCCTCTTCGCGAACGTCATGGCATTTTTCGGCGTGAGCTACTGGGATCAGACTGTGGTCGCCTGGTTCGCACTGTTGGCAATGATTTCTATCGTGACCGCGAACCCCGCGAAAAGGAAAACGGTGGGGATAGAAACCGAGCTGGCAGCAGAACCTAGCCAAGCGCTCGCCTACGGGCCAGAGTCCGAGATATTTGCGGCGAACGCGCAACTGTAAGCAACGTTATTCCTGTAGGCTGCCAATTTCTAAGATGAGAGTTCTTTACAGCTTCCCGCACAAGATCGGCGCCGCCCGGATCTGTTACACCGCGTGGGAACAGGTGCGCGGACTGGCCGCGGCGGGTGCCGATGTCGCTGTATTTCCCGGCGCAGTCTCTCGTCCTCTGCCCGCAAACGTTGCCGTGCGCCCAACCTTGGCCCGCGGCAAGCTGAGGCTTCCTTATAAGCTGCTGGGAAGAATGGGCGCCTGTGTGCTTCACGACAGAATCGTGGCTCGCCGTCTTGAAAAGATGGCCGGCAAGGTGGACATCGTCCACTGCTGGCCGCTGGGTTCGCTCGAAACTTTGAAAACCGCGAAGCGGTTGGGGATTCCAGCGGTGCTCGAACGGCCGAACGCGCACACCCGCTTTTGTTACGAAACGGTTGCGGCAGAATGCCGACGCGTCGGGTTGAGCATCCCGCATCATGAATACCAGGAAGATCAAGCAGTTCTGCTGCGGGAGGAAGCCGAGTTCGAAGAAGCGTTTGGCCTGCTCTGCCCTGGAGCTTTTCCCAGCCAAACCTTCGAAGATCGTGGCTTTGCGAAAGAGAAGCTTTTCCGCCACAGATATGGCTTCGATGAAAACCAATATTTTCCCGATGCCACCCGGAATGCTCGAGAAGGTCAGCTTACGGCCCTGTTCGTTGGAGTCGATGCCATTCGAAAGGGGTTGCACCTCGCGCTCGAAGCTTGGCTCGCTTCTCCAGCCAGCAGGAATGGCAAGTTTCTGGTCGCGGGAGAGTTGAGCGCGGAATTCGAGGGCCGCTGGGCCAGGGAATTGGCAGACCCGAGTGTCAAGGCGCTGGGCCACCGCTCAGATGTACCGGAGCTGATGCGAAGTGCTGACGTGCTCCTGCTGCCATCGTTTGAAGAGGGGTCCGCCTTGGTCTGCATGGACGCGATAGGAAGCGGATGCGTTCCAGTCGTTTCCGCCGCATGCTCCGATGCCTGTCAGCATATGCACAATGCCCTGGTTCATACCGTTGGCGATATGCAAACACTACAACGGCATGTCACCTTACTTTATGAAGATCGCTCACTGCTCGGTTCTCTTAGAGATGCATGCATTCGTGAGCGTCTTCAATATACTTGGCCGGAGGCCGGCAAGAAATTGTTCGCCGCCTATCAGCTCGCGGTCGATCACTATGCCGCTGCGCCGAAAATACCGATGCCGAACCAGATTTCACCGAATCAGATTCCAAAGACTGCCACGCAGCCCGGTGTGCCCGCTGCAAGCGGGGCAACAAGTTTATGAACGCAGTAACCACAAAATACGTTGTCATCACGCCAGTACGCGACGAAGAGGCCTACCTGCCACTTACCATCGACAGCATGGTGAAGCAGACCGTGCGTCCGCAGGAGTGGATCATTGTCGACGACGGTTCTAAGGACGGGACCAGCCGCATCATCGAAGAGGCGGAACGGCAATATCCCTGGATTCGAGGCGTACGGCGCGAGGATCGTGGCTTTCGCAAGTGGGGAGCCGGGATTATCGAGGCCTTTTACGACGGTTTTCACGCGCTTCGCTGTACCGATTGGGAGTTCATGGCGAAGCTGGACGGCGACTTGTCTTTCGATCCCGATTATTTTTCGCAGATGTTCGGCAAGTTCGAGGAGAATACTGGACTCGGAATTGGCGGCGGCTTTCTTTATCACGTCGAAAACGGACGAAAGACTTTGGAACAGAGTCCGATGTTTCACGTTCGCGGCGGTGCGAAGATCTACCGCCGTGGCTGCTGGGATGCCATCGACGGTTTGTGGGTGGGGCCGGGCTCGGATACGCTCGATGAAGTGAAAGCCAACATGCTT
>CAYOVU010000067.1:0-2572 GCA_964407505.1 uncultured Acidobacteriaceae bacterium
GCCGCGAGATCGACGAAGACGAGCTGCGGCAGCGCATCCGTTTCGATCTGGACTGGGGATACGACTGGGCTCCATTTCACGAACTGCTGGTCACCGCTCGCGATCATGCCGACGGCCTCTACGGCCTTGATTGCATGCCCCGCGAGAACTTGCGCAAGATCGGCGCGCGCGACCGGCACGCCGCCGCGAAAATTGCCGAGATTCGCCAGTTGCATCCCGGCGCTGCAGTTTTCGTGCTGTTCGGCGAATCCCACCTCGCACCGGGACATCTGCCGCGCGTGTTGCAACAGGAAATTCCCGAGGCGAAAATCCTCACCGTTTTGCAGAATGTTGACGCGCTTTATTGGCGAGCGGCCGGCGAGCGGCCCGATAAGGTCGAGGCGGTGAAAGTGAACGACAAGATCCTTTGCGTCTTCAATGCCACGCCGCTCGAAAAATATGAAAGCTACCGTCTGTTTCTCGATCAGTGGAGCCGCTGCGATATCGGACCAGACTTCGCGCCCACGATTTACAATTTGATTGATAGTCTTGCCAACTTTCTGGAGATCAACCGCTATTCGCCGCATAACGGCACGCAACCGAAATTTCTCGTGGACATGTTGCCTGAGGTGCACGGCAACTCGTCGCATGCAATGCTGCGCCGGCTGCTTTCCCGCAAAGGTGTGAATGAGGAGGAGCGGGAAGCGATGCTGGCGACGGTCGAGGAACGCGGCAGCGCTTACTTGCCGCAGGTAAACGCCTTTTACGTTCGCGAATTTCAGATGGTGCACGCCGCCGAGGATGCGGCTCGCTTTCTGCATCACGCCTGCCGCGGACTTCCGCGCCGCGTGGGAGCGGCGGGCGCAAACTCTGAAGGCCTGCAAGCCAGCGCTCGCGCGGCCTACGACGGTTTCTTCACTCAAGTGGTCGAAGACGCTGTCGCTTACTTCGGCTCGCGGGTGCTTTATCCATCGCGACCGTCGCCTGCCGAAGATAGTCCATCCCTGTCGCGCGCGGCATTTGAAAAAGCCGCTCAGAGCGCGACTCGCGCGGACGCGGAGAAGTTCGATGCGGCTGCTCGCGATTGCGGTTACCGGCTGGGAAGTGCGATCTACGACGCTTATATCGCCGGAAAAGTGAAGCCTCGCGGCCTACGCCGCCTGTTTCTCGCCCACATTGATGAACCTGGTCTCGCCCGCAAGGTCTGCACTGCGGTCATTGCCAGAGTCCGCCCCAGATCGCGTGCTGCCCGCGATTGAAACTCCCATGCACATCCAGTGCTAAGCTAGACTCCGCTCGGCGGCAGGCCGAGCACTGGATGCTGAGTCTTCAATCGTGAACGCCGAGTCCATTCGCAAACTCTTCGAGCAGGTGCGCCAGGGCAAAATCTCGCCCGATGACGCCGTCGATCGCCTGCGCCATCTGCCCTTCGAGGACCTCGGCTTCGCCAAAGTGGATCATCATCGCGCCCTGCGAGTGGGCATGCCTGAGATTATTTTTGGCGAGCGGAAGACCGCTTCGCATATGGCAGAAATCTTCGCGAGCTTAGCGAAGCATGGCGGTAACGTGCTCGCTACCCACGCTGACAAAAAGCAGTTCGCCGCAGTCAAGAAGAAAATCCGTGCGGCCGAGTATCGCGAACTGGCGCGTGCGATCGTGTTGCAGCGCGACGGTTATACTTACGGCAAGGGAATGATCGCCGTGGTCTCGGCGGGAACCAGCGACATTCCTGTGGCAGAAGAGGCCGTCGTCACGGCCGAGCTCATGGGCAACGAGGTGGAGCACTTCTACGACGTAGGCGTTGCCGGAATCCATCGGCTTTTAGCCAATCGCGAGGCATTGACGAAAGCTCGCGTGGTTATTGTCTGTGCCGGCATGGAAGGAGCTTTGCCCAGCGTCGTTGGAGGGCTGGTGGGCGTTCCGGTGATCGCAGTGCCTACCAGCGTAGGTTATGGTGCGTCGTTCCAGGGACTGACTGCTCTGCTCGGCATGTTGAATTCCTGCGCGTCGAATGTGAGCGTCGTGAATATCGACAATGGATTCGGCGCGGGATACGTTGCGTCACTCATCAACCGGCTCCCTTGAATCAGCTCCAAGGCGCGAACCGCCTTTCCGAAATAAGTCGCATCGAAGGACAAAAAAAGGCGCGGCTTGCGCCGCGCCAGTTCCTCCCCCTCAACGCAACTACATTCCAGACTGGTCCGAGTCCTTCTCGATCACCAGTTTGTTCTCCACGCTGAAGGCACCGAAAAGCTGGTTGGCGCGGATACCGGCGACTTCTTTGTCCATGGAGCTGATCACGGAGCCGTAGAGCGTCACGTGGCCGTTGTCGACAATGATGCGAATCGGCCGCGCCGGATCGATCGCATATTTGCTAAGCACCGGGTCGCGATAGATCGCCCGGGCCGCGCGTAGACGCAGTCCATCGTCGAACAACGAAACCGGTTCCAGCGAAATATTTTCGACCACATCTTTTACGCCCGGCTGGCTATAAATGTCGGCCAGCGCTTCATCGCGTCCCACGCCGGTGCGGTCCTGACCCTCCACCGTCACCACTCCATCCTTCACACTGAGCGCGAAGTAGTCGAACGTG
>CAYOVU010000068.1:0-28804 GCA_964407505.1 uncultured Acidobacteriaceae bacterium
CAGCTACTCCAAACTTGTGGCGCTGAATGTATTTCTTTGTGCGATAAACCAGGCTTGCAGGCCGCGCAACGACCGGTTCGTTGCGCAAATAGCGGCCGAGATCGGCCGCCAGTTCCGCAGGCGTGCCATACCTGCGGGCGCGGTCTCGATCGAGAGCTTTTAAGGTGATCCAGTCCAGATCGCCGCGCAGCATGCTCGCCAGTTGTTTTGGATCCGAGCCGCGTTTTTCCGCAATGGCCGCAGCGACGGGGTCATTGCTAAGTCTTGTGCTCGGACTCGTCGGCGCTTCTTCGTTTACCTGGCGCAGAACTTCATAAAAAGGTTTGCTCTCCCACTGCTGCGCATCCAGGGCCAATACTCCGGTAAGGAGTTCGTAAAGCACTACGCCAAGCGAGTAGACATCGCTTCGGGTATCGACATCGGCGCCCATGGGATCCATCTGCTCCGGACTCATGTATCCGGGCGTGCCGACCAATCCTCCGGCACGCGTCACCAGCGTCCCTCGCTGCGGTTGCTCAGAGATCGCTTTAGCCAGTCCGAAGTCGATAATGCGCGGCATCGGATTGCCATCCACCTCAACTACCAGGATGTTGGTGGGTTTCAGGTCGCGATGGATGATTGCTTTCTGATGCGCGTGCTGCACGCCTTCACATACGTTTGTGAAAAGAAGTAGGCGCTCGCCGGGTGAGAGGCGCTTCTCGTCACAATATTGCGTGATGGGCAGGCCCTGCACATACTCCATGGCGAAATACGGTTGGCCTTGGATCGTGGAACCCGCGTCGAAAACCTTGGCAATGGCAGGATGATCCATCAAGGCCAAAGCCTGCCGCTCCAGGTCTCCGCCTTCCCTTAGGGTGCTAAACTTACCGTCGATTTGCATCTTCATTCAGAAACAGAACCGTGAGCGACCTGGCCCCTAAGATCGAAGCGTATCAACGCGGACTTGTCAAAACGGCCAGACTTGATAATCTTCAACGCAATCTCCCGTTTGACGGGAGCAGACTGTTCCGCCAGCCATACCTCTCCCATCCCAACTCGAAGACTATCCCGAAACGGGCTTCGGGGAGATCAATGATCAACAGATGCCCTCATCGAAGCGGACTTGAACGAAGCCGCGTAGGTAGCGCGTGACGATTAGAGTAGCAACGCCCGCAGTGGGGTGATTCACACAGGGAGAAGACAGACCCTGGCCTTCGGAATTGATTGATTTTACAATGGAGTCGTTTTCCTCGGCTGGACGTTACTGCGCCGTGTTACGTGGACCCGAGGATACTGAAGAGCAAGATCGAGAACACGATGAGGGTGAACACGACATACATGCGGTCGCGCTCTTGCGCAAATCCAAAGATCGAAAAAGCAACTCGGGCTATGGGCGTTGCGATCAGCAGTAAGAGTCCTAACTGGATGATACCGCGGCCATGCAATGCCACCGTGTCGCCGATGATTCCACGGACGTTTCGAAGGTCCGCAGGCTCGCCACGGAACACGCGGAAGTCCACGGGTGAGTGACCATGCCGCAAGAGATAAATGGCGCCGCCAATCGAAACCACAAGCGCAGACAGAAGTACCCCTGCCCGCAGCAGGTTCCCAAGAACATTTTCGATTCTCTGGTCGGTCCAAGCTCGTGCTGGAAGCACTTAAATCCTCCCCGAGAGGCCGTTGTATAGCATCTCAATCGCCAGAAGCACAATCACCACGCTGAACCCGAGGCGCAGCCACTTGGTGTGCATCCTGACCAAAATTCTGGCTCCCAACAAGGAGCCGGCGAGAACTCCCAGCATTACCGGCATCGCGAGTCCGGGATCAATGTAACCACGGCTCAGATACACCCCCGCGCTCGCGGCGGCGGTGACACCGATCATGAAATTGCTGGTGGTTGTCGAGACTTTGAAGGGGATTCTCATCGCCTGATCCATGGCAAGAACCTTCATAGCGCCGGAGCCGATGCCAAGAAGACCCGACAGAGCGCCTGCGCCAAACATGAGGCTCCATCCTGCGGGGACGTGCTGCACGTTGTAAGTTCTCTCCCCATCCACATCAGGAAAAGTACCGTTTAAGCGCAAGCGAATAGCAAACGGATCGGGTGGGGCGGCACGTTCCGCCAGCGATCGAGGCTTCCTGGAAAAATACGCGGAAAACAGCAGCACCACTCCAAAAACAATGGCAATCGCATGCGTTGACACACGTGCTGCCAGACTTGCACCGAGCAGCGCACCCATGGTTGTCGCAATCTCAAGGAACATCCCGATCCGGATGTTCGAAAAGCCTTCTTTCACGTAAGCCGCCGCGGCTCCCGACGATGTTGCGATCACCGATACCAGC
Organism: uncultured Acidobacteriaceae bacterium; assembly: GCA_964407505.1. Taxonomy (GTDB): domain Bacteria; phylum Acidobacteriota; class Terriglobia; order Terriglobales; family Acidobacteriaceae; genus Sulfotelmatobacter. The sequence continues at coordinate 2,323 of CAYOVU010000068.1, forward strand.
GAGGCGCCGATGGCGTAACGGATATCCACCTTAAAGAACAGGCTGAGCAGAGGAACGAGGACGACGCCTCCGCCCAATCCGGTCAATGCACCTACCAGCCCAGCGATGAGAGAACAACCGCATACCAGCAGGCTAAACTCCAGAACAGTCATGAAATCCTCTCAGTGTCCTAGGTGAGATCGAGTTAAAGTCGGGCAAAGCCGAGGCGAGAGCACAACTCGCCACTCTGGTGCAGGATGCCAACGCCAAAGGCTTCGGCCTGATCGCACACAAAGCGCAGAGAGCGCTCCAAGAGACCGCTCCTTTGCTTTCTGGAGTTCCGTATACCCTTGGCATCCGTGCTGCAGCCTTATGGCATCTCTGCCGCGGCCGCCTCCGTGCGGTATCCAGTCGGCCTTTCAGGATGACAAATCAAGCCGCGCCAAGGAGTATGGAAGTTCTATTGCTCCGGGACTTGGCACCCGCGCCGCCAGTCATCGCGCGGCAGCCTATGCAGATTGTGTTGGCTAAGCGACGGGTGTCGGCAGTCCACACTCACAAACCACGCAAGAGTTCCCCCAAGGTCTTGTCAAATGCTCCCGCGAGGGCCGCAATGGTGTTGAGCCGTGCCTCGGTACGGCCGCTCTCGACCTCGACCACAGTGTTTTTAGCTAGGCCGCTAACCACGGCTAGATAAGTGAAGCTCCAACCACGGGACTGCCGAAGCCGCTTAATGCGCATACCGAAACGCACCTGTAGGGACTTCGCGGTTGATCGCTTCATTCATACCGATTGTCTGGTACGAGCGATAAACGCGATTCCACTTCTCTGGTATGTATACCATTAGTCTGGTACGATATGGGACGGCAGCACCCTAGGTACCGAATCCGGAAAGAAAAGACCAGATTCGCGCATTATTCCTTCAGAGTTGACTTAGTGCCCCGCAAAGTTTTGAGACCGTGCCCGCGAGGGGGTAGTGGGACAACCCGCGTCCCAGCTTTGGCCGTGCGGATTACGATCCTAACCCGTTGACCCGAGTGGAAAGGCAGTTGCGAGCCGGGCGAATACCCAGTCACCTCGCAACTCTTGATCGGCTCCAAAGGAATGCTGCGAAGTTCAATCCGTTCGAACCAGTAACTGTGCATCTCGGAGGAAAGTCTAAGCCAGACGTCCATGATTATCGGATCCGTCGCTATCTCGAAGGCATCGGACTGCGCACTGTGGTTACGAAAGTAGGGTTTGCCGAGACCTGGCGATTGATCAGCGCACGTTCGGGCGGGAACGCTGATCGCATTGTCGAACGATTGGCCGATTTTTTGCCTCCAACGCCGGCCACTTTTCCCTCATTAGATCTCTTTCGAATGTACCAAAGAAGCGTCGGGAGCCAACTTGTAAATGTTTCAGATTGTTGACCAGAGTAAGACCAAATCGAATTCATATGAAAAGAGGGCTCGCCCGACCCCTTCATGTGAATCGACGGACTGAACCCAAACAGAGATGGAGAAAACCATGATCAAACAGGAAGAAACCGAAACATCAGGAAACGAAAATCCGCCAAGAGCTCTTCCCGGTAACGTCGACCGCGCCGACGATGTTTTGCTGTTGCCAACGGAAGCCGCCGAACATTTGCGTATCAGCGTCGCAACGTTGTTGCGACTCTCGCGGAATGAAGAGATACCGGGCGTCCGTGTCGGAAAGCTTTGGCGCTACCACAAATCATCTCTGGACGAGTGGGTGCGCTCCAAAGTAAACTCCTTTCGCCATCCGTGCCGCAAATGAACGGAAGGAGCTGAAAATGCGTTTGCGGCAACGGTATCAGCACGGGTGTCTCACGAGAAAGTCCCGCACCCGTGGCGGAGATGTTTGGGAATTTCGTTTTTACGAAACAACAGCAGAAGGGAGCGCCGCCGGCGGTCGTTACTTGTCGGAAGCGTTGCCCGCTACCCCACCGTGGCCGATGCGATGCGCGAGGTTGAGCCCCTCAGGCTCAGACTCAACATCGAGTCCCGATTAGGGGGGTCGGTAACGATTGGTACTCTGATAGGGCGCTACATCGAGCAGGAGTTGCCTGAGCGACATTCCACGAGAAGGTCGTATCTGACGGTCCTGAACCGCTGGATAAAACCGCGCTGGGGTGAATACCTCATTGAGGATGTGAAGACGGTCGCAGTAGAACAGTGGCTGCGGTCTCTTCAGTTGGCGCCCAAGAGCAAGACTCACATTCGCAGCCTCATGCACCTTCTGTATCAGAACGCGAGAAGATGGGAAATGGTGAGCAGCAATCCCATCGAGCTGGTCCGCCAGAGCGGCAGGCGGCTCCGTATACCTCGCGTGCTTGCAGTCGTGGAAGTCCGGTTGCTTCTCGAACAATTGGCCGAACCATACCACACGATGATCCTCGTGGCGGCATGTCTCGGCCTTCGGGTGAGTGAGATCATCGGACTCCAGTGGGGCGACTTCGACTGGGACAACATGACGGTCATGATCCAGAGATCCGTCGTGCAGTGCCAGGTGGGCGAGACGAAAACTGAAGGATCAGCTCGTCCACTGCCGATCAATCCAGGCCTCGCGGCACATTTGAGGGAGCTGCACACGAGCAGCCCCTTCAGAGCGCCGGGAGACTGGGTCTTCGCAAATGATGCCGGTAAGCCACGCTGGCAGGAGACGATCCTGCAGCGGCAGCTGAAACCGGCAGCATTACGCGCGGGCATCGGAAAAATCGGCTGGCACACGTTCCGTCACACCTACTCAACCATGCTGCGCAGCGCCGGCACCGACATCAAGGTACAGCAGGAGCTGCTACGACATGCCAACATCCAGACCACGATGAACATTTACACGCAGGCGGTCTCGGATCAGAAGCGTGCCGCGAACAGCAAGGTCGTGGAGATGGTGCTGTCAGGTGTGAAAATCAGGCCTAAACAGCAGGTTTTAACGAATGGGAGCCGAACGGGAGCCGATTGTGATTTTTCGCAGTTGCGGCAAACAGCTTCAAGTGATTGAACGGAAAGTGCTTGAGGTTGGTTGCGGGGGGTGGATTTGAACCACCGACCTTTGGGTTATGAGCCCAACGAGCTACCAGACTGCTCCACCCCGCATTTCAATCATAAACAATGCCTCCTACATCGTCAAACTTCGGCGACGGAGCATCACGTCTGAGTTTCACTGCTGCTATTTTTGGCCAGCGGCGATCCGTAGCTGATAGCACTCAACTCTGGTCCCAGAGAAATTGTTACCGCAGACGATGCTTCGCATCCAACTCCAATTTCAGGGCATCGAACAATCGCCAGGGTGTGCGAATGTGGCAATCGAGATAACGAAGCAGCGAGGAGAAAATTAACTATGGCTAAGAAAGATCTCAACGGGAAACCTGCGTTGGGCCGTGAAAAAGTAACGGCGCAGCCGCATCTTCACCAGCGCTCTGCAGAAATTCAGGCGTACGGAACCGTGTCTCATCTGTTGCCCCTCGAACTGGAAGAGCCGGTTCGCTTGGAAATGACCGAGCAACTCAATCTGTTGCTCGCCGATACTATGACTCTGCGGGACCTTTACAAGAAATCGCATTGGCAAGTTGCGGGACCGACGTTCTATCAGTTGCATCTCTTGTTCGACAAACACTACGGAGAACAGTCCGAAATTGTCGATACGGTTGCCGAGCGAATTCAACTTCTCGGCGGTGTTTCGATTGCCATGGCTGCCGATGTCGCCGAAACCACGCGCATCGGGCGCCCGCCGCGGGGCAGGGAAGAAGTTCCAGTGCAGATCTCCCGTCTGCTGGATGCGCACCAGATCATCATCGGCCACTGTCGTGAACTGGCTGAACGCGCCGATAAATTGGGCGACCTGGGCACCAACGATCTCGTGGTGAGCGATGTGTTGCGCGCTAATGAGTTGCAGGTGTGGTTTCTAAGCGAGCACCTCGTCAATGTGCCGCTTGTTCATGCGGAGGATACTCGTCTGCGCGACGCCAGTTAGTTTTTCTGCAAACCAGCCAGAGCAGGCTCGCGGGAGCCTGCTCTAGGTTTGTTTACCTTATTATTTCCGCATTCCGGCCGCCTTCAGATTGTCGTGATCGTAGTACTCATAGGCTGACATTGGCTTCTCGCCGCCCTTTTTCCAGGTCCGCGAATCTTCCGGTAACTTCCCCAGCACGCGCGCCATTTCCCGGATGTGCATCGCGACCGTTCCGCAGCATGCTCCGATAAAGTTGATCCCAATGTCGCGTGCCTGCACCGCATACTCTCCCATTTCTTTTCGCGTGAGCTGCAACGGGTCTAATGCATAGGGAAACTCTGGGAGACTGGTGAAGTCGGGCTTCTCTTCCGGAGTGCGATAGGCGACCGGCTGGCAAGCCAGATATCCCGAAACAGCCATGCGCATCTCTTCCATCGGACCGAGAATGTGCTGTGGTGGCCGCAGACAATTCATACCCACGATGTCGGCGCCGGCATCGAAGAGCGTTTTGGCGGCGTCGGCTGCGCTTTTACCTTCGGCGGTTTCATCTTTATTCTCAAAACAGATCGTGACCATGGTGGGCAAACCGGTCTTCTTCGCACGCTCAACCGCGATGAGCGCTTCGCCCAGCCAGGAAAAAGTCTCGCCGATGAGGAAATCAACGCCTTCCTCAACTTGAACTGACAGCTGCTCGTCGAAAGTTTTTCGCACGCGGTCGGCCGCTGATGCGCTTCCCGGCTCGTACATCCACGTCAGACTCAAGTTTCCCGCCACCAGGCAACGATCGCCTGCAACCTCGCGCGCAATGCGAACGGCCGTTCGATTTAAATCTTCCAGTCGATTTTCGAGCCCTACGGTCGCCAGCTTGTCGCGGCTGGCGTAGAAAGTGAGAGCTTGCAAAACCTCCGAGCCTGCTTCGCGAAATTCCACATGCAATTCCCGCAAAGCTTCCGGATGCGTCAAAACAACCTCGGGAGTGAACGGACCTGCGCGCACCCAGCCGCGCTTCTCGAGTTCCAGCAAGTAGCCTCCGTCCCCCAACACCGGCCCTTCTTTCAGCCGCTCCAGAATTCCCTTCTTTTCCATGCTTGCTCCTTAACTTATTGAAGTCCGCACTTTGGCGTTGAAGTTATGCTGCCGATTTGAAACGGCCCTTCTTCCAGTCCCGCAGAGCCCGCAGCGCTGCGTTGTGGCCAGGGGCACCGGTAACGCCGCCTCCGGGATGCGCACCAGCACCGCACAGATATAACCCGCGAATCGGGGTTCGATACTGCGCCCATCCCGCTACTGGGCGCATGAAGAATAGTTGCTCCAGTCGCAAATCTCCGTGGAAGATGTTGCCCTCGGTCAACCCATATGTCCGCTCTAAATCCAGCGGCGTGAGCACCTGCCGCGCAACAATTGCGTTCGGCACATTGGGCGCATATTCGGCAATTTTTTTCACCACGCGATCGCCTAACAGCCCGCGCTTTTCGTCCCAATTACCTTCGCGCGGTTTGTAGGGAACATATTGCACAAAGCAGGTCAGGATGTGCTTACCCGGCGGCGCGAGCGAACCATCCGCATTCGATGAAACCACGCAATCCACCCACAGCTCTTCGGGGATCTCGCCGAATTTCGCGATGTCATAGCAGCGTTCCGCGAACTCGAGTGAGGAAACCAGCGTATAGAAGGTGCGTTCCAAGGGCGTGGCTTGCGGCGAGGTTCCCGTGAACCGTGGCTCTTCTGACAACACCAGATTTACCTTCGCACACGGTCCGTCCATCTTGATGCCGCGTACGGCAAACAGAAAATCCTCCGGGAGTTCGCGCGCTGCAACCATTTTTAAGAATGTCCGCTTAGGATCGGTGTTCGAAAGAATCATCCGCGCGCGAATCTCAGTTCCATTTTCCAAAACAACGCTGTATGATCGACCATTTCGCACTTCAATTTGCGCGACGGCGGCGGACGTGCGGATCTCCACTCCCAGCTTCTGTCCGGCGGCCGCAAGTGCCTGCGTGATCGATCCCATCCCGCCCATCACGTGCCCGTAGAAACCCTGCAGTTCATGCTCGCCGCCGCTCAACAAGTGAAACAAGAGTCCAATCGCCGTTCCCGGCTGGTACGGCCCGCCATGCTTCCCGTACACATTGTTCGCCAGGAACAGCGTTTTCATTTTTTCGGATTCGTAGTTGCGATCGAGAAACTCCCCTAGACTTCCGGTCAAAAACGAAATCAGCTGGGCAATCTCGCTGCTGGAGATCCCCCGAAACCGCTTCCCCACGCGAAACAGATCGCCCCAGCCGCCCACCGACGACGTATCGAGTTCGGGCGGAGGCTCCATAAAAAATGGCTGCAGATATCGCGCCAGCTTCTTCAGTTGAGCGTCAACCTCAACGAACCGCGCTGCATCCTTTACAGAGATATTGGCGAACTCCGCTACCGCTCTTTCTCTATCGACCCACCACGGAAGCACTTGTCCGTCCGGGAAGGGGACTTGAATCGCCGGATCGCAGGGAATCATGCGCAGTCCATGGTCAGCCAGCTTCAGTTCGGTGATCACCTCCGGCCGCAGCATGCTGGCGATATAAGACGTTGTCGATGCCCGGCAACCGGGAGCGATCTCCTCTGTAACACAGCATCCGCCGACAATTTCGCGCCGCTCCAGCACCAGCGTTGTGAGACCGGCGCGCGCCAGGTAAGCTGCCGCGGTCAGTCCGTTGTGGCCGCCGCCTACGATAATCGCGTCATAGATGGGATCAAAAGCTTGCTTCACAAAATTGACTTAAAGTCACAAGATGCACTCTCGGACGTTACACGGTACTGCAATGGGCTGTAAAAATGAAGTTGAAAATTAGAACCGTCTTCGATATGCTCTCGTGACTTGGAGTCATTCATGACCGGCATCGCCAGCAATCCCGTTATTCCGCCTCTCTACATCCGTCAACGCGTCACCCGGCCTAGGTCTGAGGCCAAGCGAACACGCATTGTCGAAACCGCCATGCATCATTTCGCGGAGAACGGCTACCACGCCGCGCGCGTAGGCGACATCGCTGCCACGCTCGGCATTGCCAAGGGTTCGATCTTCCAGCACTTTGGAAGCAAGGATGGGCTTTTCTTCGAAGTCTACAAACGAGCCGTGCGATCTTTTTCGAAATATCTGGATGCGCCGGCAGACGTGCGCTCCGACGGCTTCTTCAGTGTTCTCCACTATTGGCTGATCCACACCGAGCACATGCTGCACGAAGACTGGATACCTTACCGCATCGCCTTGCTCGGCAACTACGGCACCGATCTGACCTTGAAGCGCGAAATCAATCGCTTTCTCATGGCCGAAGATCCGTATGGTACCGTCGCGTTCGTCCGCTTCGGTCTCGAGCGCGGTGAGTTACGTGAGGATATGGACGTTGAAATGATTGTCTCTATCCTTGACTGGACCATGGAACGCTTCCAGGATGCTTTGCTCACGGCGGAACTCGATCCCGGCCTCTTCCGCAAACAGGGTGAGATGCCGGAAAAGAAAGATGCGCGCATTCAGCAATTTCTTGCAGTTCTACAGCGAGCGGTCGGCGCGGAGTCGGCATCTGCACCTCGCAGTCGCCATGAACTGCGCAAGCTTGCCACTTCAACTTCCGGTTCGAAACTGAAAGCGTTGTAGCGCACCGAAACGTATCCGCACGAATTCGAAACATGCGTTGAACTTTTGCAGCGGAGATTCCCAGACAATGCAATCCCCGATCGATCAACTTCTATCCAGTTACGACGATCACGCGCCTCTTGCCCATGCCTCCACGATTCCCGCATCCTGGTATACCGATTCGCGCATCGCGGAGCTTGAACGCTTCAACGTGTTTAGCAAAACTTGGCAACTCGTCGCGCGCACGAATCAGGTGCAGACGCCGGGCCAGTTCATCGCTACGACTGTCGCGGGAGAACCTGTGGTCGTTGTCCGCGGCAACGATAACGTTTTGCGCGCCTTCTACAATGTTTGCCGGCATCACGCGGCTGCAGTAGTGACTCAGCCCTGTGGGCGAGCTTCTCTTTTGCATTGTCCATATCACGGATGGAACTACGGCCTAGACGGTTCGCTGAAGGGAATGCCTGAGTTCGAAGGAGTGGAAAATTTTGATCGCGCTCAGAACGGCCTCGTGCCTATTCGCGTCGAAACCTGGGAGTGTTTCGTCTTCATCAATCTCGATAATGAGACGGCGCCGCTGGCGGAATTTCTTGGCGGTATGGTTAAGCGCGTTGCGCCTCTCGGTATCGGCAAGTTGCATCACTTCGACAGCCGAACCTATAACATTCATTGCAACTGGAAAGTTTACGTCGATAACTTCCTCGACGGCGGCTATCACGTCCCTCATCTGCATAAGGGACTGAACTCGGTCCTCGACTACAAGCAGTACACCATCGAGAACGAAGACCGTTACTGCCTGCAGTCTAGTCCCATGGTTGCTTCGAACGAAGATGCCGCAACCGGGGCTGCGCGCAAGGGCGACCGCGCGTGGTATTTCTGGCAGCATCCTAATCTGATGATCAACTGCTACGAGGGATACATGGATACGAATCTTGTAGTCCCGGTCGATGTTGATCACTGCACTGTGATCTTTGATTTTTATTTTGGGGATGTCAGCGAGGCGAGCCGCGAATATAACGAACAATCGGTGAGCGTAGGCAACCGCGTGCAAGAAGAAGATCTCGGCATCTGCGAAGACGTGCAGCGAGGCCTGAAGTCGCGTGCCTATCGCGCCGGACGCCTTTCGGTTCGCCGCGAGGCCGGGGAACAATTGTTTCATCGACTGTTAGCCGCAGATTTAAAACGAGGTATAGAAATCGCTTCCGCTGCCGCGGACTAGGATGCGAGGAAAGATCTGTCGCCGATGATTCCGGCAAGAAGATCTATCACCGATGATTTTGGGTGGCGCAGCGCTTCAGCGCTGCGATCACTGCTAGGGTATTGATAAGCGGCTTCAGCCGCCGAGGTGCAGGCCCACAGAAATGCTGAACTCCACAACTCGCATAATAATTCTCTCGCTTCTTTCAACTGTTTCCTGTGCCCAAATTACCGCCATCCGCACCGGCAAACTCGTCGACCCCGACACTGCTAAAGTTCTAACCAACCAAACCATCCTGATTCGTGACAACAAAATCGATGCAGTAGGCGCTAACCTAATAATCCCGGCAAATGCGAAAGTAATCGACCTCTCGCACTCTACAGTTCTTCCCGGCCTAATCGACTGTCACACTCACTTGGCCGACGGGGCCCGCGATTCCGACCCCGTAGGTGTCTTCCGAAAAACCGCCGCCGAGCTGGCGCTGGAATCCGTGCCCAACGCCCGAGCCATGCTGGAGTCCGGCTTCACCACAGTACGCGACGTAGGCACGTACCGCGCGCTCGGCGACGTCGCCCTTCGCGACGCCATCAATCGCGGCGACATCATTGGGCCCCGCATGTACGTCGCCGGCGCCTACGTAACCATCACCGGCGGCGCAGGCTCCGACAGTGGCCTGGCTCCTGACATTATCCTCCCCTGGGACATGCACTATGGCGAAGCCAACGGCCCATGGGAAGTCCGCCAGGTGATCCGCAAGCTCGCCTCGAATGGTGTCGATCACATCAAAATTCTCTCCAGCGGCGCAGTACTAACCCATGGCAGCAATCCGCATTCGCAGGAATTTACTCTCGAAGAATTGCAAGCCGCAGTCGATGAAGCTAGTCATTTCGGCCTGTGCGTAGAATCTCACGCCCACTCGCCCGAAGGCATCAAGAATGCGATCCGCGCCGGCGTCGCCTCGATCGAACACGCAACGATGATTGACGACGAAGGTATCGCGCTAGCCAAACAGCACGGCACCTATCTCGATATGGATATCTACGACGAGGAGTGCATTCAGGAAGCAGGGAAAAACGGAAGCATGCCCAAGGACTTCCTGGAGCACGACGCCAAGCTTGGTCAGATCCAGCGCGACAACTTTCGCAAAGCGGTTGCCGCTGGAGTGAAAATGTCATTCGGCACTGACGCCGGGGTTTGCGCTTACGGCACTAGCGGAAAACAATTCGCCTTCATGGTGAAATACGGCATGACTCCCATGCAAGCCATTCAAGCCGCAACCAGCAACGCCGCCGATCTGCTCGGCCATTCCAGTGAGATCGGATCGATCAAGCCGGGAAAGTTTGCCGACATCATTGCCGTAACGGGCGATCCGCTCACCGACATTCGCCTGTTGGAAAATGTTCAGTTCGTCATGAAAGAAGGCAATATCTACAAACAGTAGAAACTTCGCGTTACGAGGAGAAACGGGGGTGGATAGATCGGGAAGGGCACGACTTCAGTCGTGCCTAAGCTATTGAAATTTGATGCGGCTTTAGCCGCTGAGGCAAGCCGTCTTCCGGCCCTTTACTGATGGTCTCTAGCAATTGTCTCCTGCCAGGTCTTTGACTTGATCAGCGCGCCATCTTTCAGCAACTCGCGCGTGTACTTGTAATAAAAACTCTTCTGATCCGTGGTCATCAGCAAATGCCCACGCCAAGTCAACGTGCGGCCCTTAAGCGCAAACACAGTCTCCGCTTCGCCTTGGACGGAACCCGTCTCGGGATGTGCGTCATCTGCATCATAGGTTAGATTTTCGTAGTCACTTTCCGTTCCCCACGGATATGCGGCACCCTCTTTTCCCTTCCAGTGCACGGTCGTTTTATGTCGAGCCTCATCGCGCTCCACCGTCCACTCACCTGGCCATGGGAACCCTTCTGTCTTGACGTCGGCTCGTTCTTCGGAGGGCTCAGGCGGAGAAAAAGCATGCGGCGCAGCGCCATGCTCAGGCACAATCGGCAATACGATCCGTGAACCGCCTGTGCCGCCAAGTTCTAATGAGGTCGTCATGGAGTAAGCTGTGGGCAACATCATCGGCCACAAAGCGTTCGAGATTGCCACGCGAATGCGATGACCTTTGGGAAAGACCCACGAAGTCAAATGCATTTTGATGTCGAGTGCGTAGACTTTGCCAGGTTCCAGATCGCGTGGTTCGGTCATCGAATCGCGCTGCGCGCCGTTAATCCCAGCCCCCGTAATCTGTGTGACCGATCCGTCCGGCGCCACGTCAGAGAGCCTCGCAAACCAATCGGCCAGCGGCGCGGATGCTGAGGCTCGCAGCAACGCATGGGGGCGACCCAGGATCGCCACGCCCTCCGGCAATGGCGCGGAATCATAAACCAGGCTAAACGCGTCTACGGGCCGGACATCGCTCAGCAACTCGCCCCACCAGAATCCCGCCTCCACGCCAATCGACGGCACGTACTTCAATTGATGCTTGTCAGCCTGCGGCGCAGTTTGCGCCAATGTGTGGTTTGGCTGCAGAAATAGAGTTGAAGGTCGCGCATCTTTCGGTGGCCACACATCCTCTCGTCTCCATTCTCCAGGAACAATTTCGAGACTCGGATCCGGCGGATGCCAGTGCTGCATATAGATGACCAGCCGCGGATCGCGCTCCACGCCTGTGTCGTGCCCTTTCAGCCAGTGATCGAACCAGCGCACCGCCTCGTTGCGCCACTCGATTTGCGGACCCGGCACGGCATCGTTCGGAAATGTGTGGTTCCACGGTCCGACGATTGCCTTCACCGGCCCGCTTGACTGCATCAGCATGTCGGTCACATTGTCACGGTATCCATCGAGCAATCCGCCAATCAGAAAACTTGGAATCGTGATTTCCTTCAACGGACGCACCCGGTCGCGCCAGAACGGCCCGTCCCGCTGATGCCTCAAATAAAGCAGGGACCATGGCGGTGTGTCGAAGCGTGGTCCTAAAACTTTTTCATCGAGGGTATAGTCCGGAGCTCCCTTCCATCCTTCCGCCATATCCATGTTGAGTTCGAATTCATCGATATGCGCAATGCCGTCGATATAGTGCACGTCATCGTGGAACAACTCCGCCGTCGCGCATGTCGCCAGAATCGCCTTCAAACCTGGCGCATGCCGCATTGCCATCTGAAGGGCCGTGAAACCTCCCCAGGAAATGCCGAACATGCCTACGTTTCCATTCGACCAAGGCTGATGCGCCAGCCACGCGATCACCTGCTCTCCATCCAGTTGTTCCTGCTCGGAATATTCACGCTCCGGCGGTGAGCCCTCACTCGCGCCAAATCCGCGGATATCGACCCGCACGCTCACGTACCCACGCCGCGCGAAGTAAGCATGCTTTGGATAATCGCCAGCCGCGGTGCCATCGTCTTTGCGATATGGTAAGTATTCCAGCAGGGCAGGGAACTTCTCTCCCGGCTTTGCCCCGTCCGGCATGTAGAGTGTTGCGGCCAATCGAACGCCATCTTTCATTGGAATCCACGCCTGCTCCATGCGAACTTCGTATGTAGGCGGCGACGGAGGCTCGCTCGCGGAAACAATCGTAGATACAAAGGAGAAGAGAGGAGCAAAGAGGCCGAAGAAAAAAACGTGGAGTCTCCAACGACGCGCGGGTCTGGTCAACGCAATCTCCTGAACTGTATTGTGAAAAGATGACGAGCCAGAAGCTAGCAGCAGCCAGTAGTAGACTAAGACTATTCCTGCGCCGCTCCTTGTTCCCGTCGCATGGCGCGCAGATCGATTCCCAACTGTTCCGCCTTCTTATAAAGATGACTGCGCTCGAGCCCGAGCGATTTTGCCGCCATGCTCACGTTGGAATGGTTGCGCTTCAACTCCGCAAGGATTTCCTCACGCTCAAAACCATCCACACGATCGGCTAGCGTTCCTGAAGAAAAGCTGGGAGAATTTGTAATTCTATCTCCACCGATTCGCGGCATGGCATTTTCCACGGTCGCAAGATCCACCTGACCTTCGGTTGCGAGCAGCATCAATCGCTCGACGATGTTTCGTAACTCACGTACGTTGCCCGGCCAGCGATGCGACTGCAATACGGCTATCGCTTCGGAAGTGAACGGAACTGGCTTCCATCCATTCTGAGCGCTCACCTGCGCCGCGAAATACGAGACCAGCGCTGGGATATCCTCTCGCCGCTCACGTAGAGGTGGGAGGAACAGCGGAAAGACGTAAATCCTGTGAAACAAATCCTGACGGAACTTCTCTTCGCGTACCCGGGCTTCCAGATCGCGATGCGTGGCCACTACCACTCGCACATCCACGTTCACGGGCTTATCGCCGCCGAGGCGCTCGACTTCTCCTTCCTCCAGCACTCGCAGCAGTTTCGCCTGCATGGCCAGCGGCATATCGCCAATCTCATCGAGAAATATCGTGCCATGATTCGCTTGCTCAAACTTTCCGACATGCCTTCCCGCGGCTCCAGTGAACGAGCCTTTCTCGTGCCCGAAAAGTTCCGACTCAATCAACTCCGCCGGAACCGCCGCACAATTCAACGTTACAAATGCGCCCGCGGCACGCGCGCTGCTCTCGTGAATCGTCCGCGCCACCAGTTCTTTTCCTGTGCCCGTTTCTCCCAGGATGCAAACCCGCGTTTCGCTCGCCGCTACCCGCTCCACTTGTGCCATTACGCGCTGCATCGCAGCGCCTTGCCATACGATCTCATGCTTGCCCAGTCGTTGCTTGAGCTGCTTGTTTTCGCTTTCCAGCCTCTGCAGCTTCAGCGCGTTTTCAACTGTCAGTAAAAGCTTTTCCGTGGAGATAGGCTTCTCCAGAAAATCCAGCGCGCCCAGCCGCGTGGCCCGGACCGCCATTTCAATGTCCGCCTGCCCTGACATCATGACAACGGGCGCTGTCACTCCTTGCGATTTCAACTCTTCGAGCAGCGCCATGCCACCTTTTCCGGGCATCACCATGTCCGATAAGATCAAGTCGAAATTCTGAGACTTTGCGAGTTCCGCGGCTTTCGTTGCGTTGTCGCACACGGTCGCGTCGTGCCCGGCGAGACGGAATGCCCGCGATAACGACGCAAGCGTGTTCGCCTCATCGTCCACAATCAACAGATGCGCTTTCGTTTGCAACCATCCTCCCGGTCTTTAGGTCTTTACAATTTAACTGGCGTCTTCTGCCGCATCTTGGTTACGCGGCAACTCGATCACAAACGTCGCCCCCTGCCCCGGCTGGCTGTGCACCCGAATTCTTCCGCCGTGATCGCTCACCACGGACTGCGCTATGGCCAACCCCAGGCCGGTGCCATTTTTCTTCTTCGTATAATAAGGAGTGAAGATTCGCTCGCACTCCTCGGCCGTCATCCCCGCTCCGGTATCCGTGACCTCGATCAGCACGTTATTCTCGCTGTGCGTGCGCAGGATCAACTCTCCGCCCTGTGGCATCGCGTCGATCGCATTTAGCACAAGGTTCGATATTGCCCGATGCAGCAAATCCGCATCTGCCAGAACTAGCTCAAGGTGCGGATCGAGCTGCAATTCGCAATTGATCTTCGCACGATCTGGCGCTTGCAGTTGCGCCTGAACCAATTGAGCCACGCCCCATATCACGTCATTTACCTGTACCCGCGCGAATTGCGGCTGCGGCATCCTGGAGAATTCGCTGAACCGTTCGATGATTCCTTTAAGATTTGAAATTTCGGCTAGCAGGGTTCGCGAGCTTTCCTGGAACACTTCCTCGAACTGCTCAGGACTCAGCTGACGGGACCGCACCAAATTCTCCACCGTCAGTTGCAACGGAAATAACGGATTCTTGAGCTCGTGCGCCAGTCGCCGCGCCAGCTCGCGCCATGCCGCCACGCGCTCCGTCTGGACCAGGCGTTCCTTTTGCCCGAGCAACTCAGTAGTCATTCGATTGAAAGAATCCGCCAGTTGCGACAGTTCATCCGTGCCAAGCACGTCTACCCGCACGTTCCAATTACCCGCGGCAACCTCCTGCGCGGCATGCGCCAATTGCTCCACTGGACGCGTCACTCGCGCTGCCGCCCAACTGCTGAGAAGAATCGCAATCGCGATTCCTCCGCCTCCCACCAGCAATGCCGCCGACTGAATGCGCCGCTTCAGCTCGACATAATTTCGCCGCGAACTGCCGATCAGCAGAATCGCCAGTAACGGCGGATGTTTTCCATTCGCCGCGCTCGCTCCGAGCAGCGGAATCGCGTGAAACATTTCATCGTCGATCTGATTTCCTGACCACGACACCACCGCCGTCATTTCCTGATCGTACTGCCGCACCGCATCGACCAGCGGTTCTAATTTTTCTGGCGGATGTATTGTTTCTGCGCGAGACGCGGAAGGATCGATCAGCATTTCTGCCGAAAACCGATCCCCGCGATTTTGATACAGCAAGGCCCGCATCCCCAGTGGCAAATCCAGCTCGAAAAGAAAATTCTTGTCCAGCCGCCGCCCACCCGCCACATAAACCGGACGCTCTCCCATGCGAGTCGCGCGTACCGCGAATAAACCCAGCGAGCTTCCGTCTTGTAACGGCTCCTGCTCTAAAAACGCTCCTTCTTTGCAAGCGGCAGCGAAACCGCCGAACGCTTCCTCGGGGTATCCAAACTTAGCCGGCCAATGCGCCGATGAAACGATCGTTCCATCGCTTTCTACGAACTCCAGAAAATCGAGTCGATTGTTCTCCGCTGTCAATTTTGCCAGCTCAAAATACGGACCTGAATCGGCCGGCGTTCGATTCAACGCCAATGCCATTCGGCCAATCGTGTCCGAGCCGGAAATCGAATCGACCCGCCGGACCACCTCCTCGCCCTGTTGATTGAACTCGCGCTTGAACTGCGCAACCAGCGCCGCCGTTCTTTCGTCGTCGGTGCGGGCGAACGCTCGCCGTGTCACCTCCGAAACGATCAACGCCACTGTCGCTACCGACAAGAATACGGTCAGCGCGAACACGGCCAGCAGTTTGCGGCGAAACATCATGGCTGTTCTTTTCTCATCCAGGAGTCATCCAGTCGCGAACTGCCGTCTGCACCTGGTTTCCAATCTCGCAGTGTCGGCGTCGATGCCCACTCCGCCGGCAGATGAAACAGCGGAATCATGCGCTGGCCTGCCAGCAGTTCTCTTTCCGTGCTGTACAAACCTTCCACCGTATCTCCGCTTCGTTTCGGCATCGCCATGCCGAGAATGCCGGCGGCCTTCGACAGCGCGATCCACGGATCCGCCATATCCAACGGGAGCCGCACCAGCCGCAAACCCGCTGTCGCCAGGGAAGTCGGCTGCAACGCAAGTCCGGCATCCATGGCGTTCAGAGCGATGCGTTCCACCAGCAACCGCGCAACCGAATCGTTCGCATCATACCCCACCGTCCAATTCGGTGCGGACCGGACCTGCGCGCGTTCGTGGCGAGCTCGATCCAGGTCAGCATCGCTTGAAAAGGTGAATCCGTATCCGCTCATCCAGTTCGGCAGGATACTCGCCGCTGGTTGTCCCGCGCCTTGCAGCAGCGCGCTTCGCATCGAATTTCGCTCCAGGCTCTCCGCGAGCGCATGTCGCAAGAGCTTTTCATCGGGCGTTTGAGCATCGCCGGCGAACACGAGCGCCACTAACTCCATCGGCTGCGAAGTGCTTACGCGTCGCCCCTCCATCGTTACTCGATGTCCCTGCTCCGGCGCAACTTCCACCAGATCCGCTTTGCCAGCCTCCAACTCAACGAGCTGTTCACGAAAGTTTCTGCCCATTTCCACTTCGATCTTGTCCACGAAAGCACGTCCGCGCCAGTGCTCCTCTTCCGCAACCAAAATCAGCTTCTTACCGGGCAGCCAATCCTCAATGTGGAACGGTCCGGTTCCGTTCAGCTTACCTCCGCTATTCCTTTTCAGAATGCTGTTGCGCGTCAGCGCAAGTTCCGCGGGCAAGTCAGGGTCAGCTTTGTCGCGTTCCACGATTACGGAATCACCCTCCGTGAAAACCTTCCATGACGGATTCGCTGTTCTCAGCGAAGATGCGGCAATCTCTGCAGTCAGCGGCACGCCGTCATGAAATCTCACGCCTCTTCGTAGCCAGAATTGCCACCGCTGGTTTCCCGGCGCTGCCTGCCAATCGGTCGCCAGTCCGGGATAGAGTCTTCCCCGATCGTCCATGTTGACTAATGTTTCGAAGATGAGAGCCAGCAAGTTCCGCTGCGCAAAGGAATCGGACCGCGTCGCATCCGCCCCGCCAAGCACCGGATCGAGGGACACTGGCGCCTCCCGCATAGCAACGCGCAACGTTCCGCCGTATTGCGGACGCGTCTCCGCCTTGGCTGATGGGATCAGCAATATGCTACTGACTACAACCCACTGCCAGGCGAAACGCTTCATATTCTCCTGTCTCCCGGCTCCGGACGACAGCGATTGCGCTGTCGCCTTTCGTCTCTGCCCATAGCGCCGTGATCTCGCCAGAAAAACCCAGCGGCGAGCTTACCGGAACGAGTTCTCGATCCGTGATCTCGTAAGCCTGCACGGAGTCTGAGTCTTGTTCAAAGTTACGATCCTCCGCGCTTGTTGCCAGCACTTGCCAGCCTGTTCCGCAGGCGGCTTTTATGCTCGCAACGTCGCTGCCCAAGCCCAGTTTTGCAGCCTGGTCGGTTATGCCGTCGACCATATGAACCCGTCCATCCGTTCCCGCGAATAACCACAGCACATATTTGTCGCGGGGCAATGCGGCGGCTGAATAAAACTTCGCTACCGTTGTCAGTTTTCCAACTCCAGGCGTCAAAGCTCCGGTAAAGAAGTTTCGCGATGCGGAAAAGAATCCTCCGAGCGAAGGAATGGACAAGCCCGTTGGTACGAGCGGCCACGGGTCATCGCTCTCGCGGCAATTCAGGGCCAGCGGCAGACTGGTTGTGCTCCTGCAGAACACGCCGGGAAGATGAATGTCCAGTAAATGATCCTTCGATCCGATCACGCGCCCGCGTAAATCGCGGGGCCACGGGCGCGCATGTGTGATCCCCAGAACCTGTTCCTGTTGCCACTTTCCGTTTTTCAAATGGTAGATCGCTACCTTTTCACCATCCAGCACGGCGATCTGCTTCGGCGCACTGTCTTCTTCAAGAACTAAAACATCCAGAATGCGATCCTCTTGTGCCCAGAGCGGAATCTTGCGAAGACTCACCGGCATAGTTTCACGATTGAATCCAGCTTCGTCTCTGCGAGGTATAGACACCATAACCACCGCAGATTCGCCCGCTCCCTGGTGAATCTCCGCGACCCATACGTAGGATTGAGGATTCTCCGAGAGCGTTACCGTCGCAGCCGCGGCCGACCGCTCCGCTGCAGCCGGACGCGCTCCTAACATTTCTAACTCGATATGCAACAAGCTGCTGATCGTATCCAGATCTTTCTTGCCGAGAGACGATCGGTTCTCCACCGTTACCGCCACAGCGCCAGGCCCCGTCACCGCGACAATCTTGCGAGCTAGTTGCTGCGCGGGTGCATTCCAATCGCCAGCAGCAGAACTTCTCACCACACCGCAGATAAGGAGAACAATTAGCGCTGGCTTGAGCAAACGTAACCAATGAAGGATCGTGTAACCCATGTAGTTGCCCGTCGCAGTCAACATTGCCGGCAAAATGGCCGATGGTCAGAGTTGTGGGCAGCGTGCACACATCGTACTCACCATGGACGCTAACGACTACCACTGACTATCGACCACCGACTCTTATCGCTGTTCAACCTGCCCGTTCTGATTCGCCACACTCATGCTTCTTAGCACATCGTTGGCGAAAAAGAACTTTCCATCTGCCGGTACCATCATGATTTGCAGCTTATCCGAGAGCCGCTCCGCCACAATCTTATTAATCAGCAGAGGGTTCTCCTTCAAAACCGCGGCTTCGCCTTTCAACCGCTCCGCATCCGCCGCCGCTGTTACACGAATGCGGCCTGCCTCCGCCTCCGCCAGCAACGTCCTCCGCTCGCCTTCCGCTTTGCTGTCGATTACTTTCGCTTGGGCCTCCGCCTCCGCGTTCTGAATCGTCGCTTCCTTGCGCGCCTGCGCCTCCAGTCGGCTTTGTTCGATCTGCTTTTGCTTGAGCGGCAACGTATATTGCATAGCGTCCGCTTCACCCTTTGCCTGCAGCACATGCACCTGCGCTTCGCCTTCCGCCTGTTTGATTTGCTGTACCTTCGTTGCCTCAGCCTCCAGTTCGGCGATGCGCACTTGTTTGCCCTTCAGCTCAGTCTCGATACCCATGCGGTCGTTCTCCTGCTCCCTCAACAACAGCTCCTCCAGCCCTTTCGCATATTCCGGCGGCAACTGGATATCCCGCAACATCACCTCTTTCACCACAATCCCATCCGCTGCCAGCTTCTGCGTGATCAGCCCCGCCGCCCGTTGCCGCACTTCTTCGCGCTTCGCGGAAAAAACATCCCGCACCGTATAGTTCGGCACGATCTCGCGCCAAACGCTGGCCACCGTCGGCGGCACAATCTCCCTTTCCACCGGACGCGGCAAATTTCCCTGGATATAATCCAGCCTCTTCGGATCCAGCCGGTACCTCACCGTGATCGCCAGTCCCAGCGTCAGACCTTCTTTAGCCTGTACATCCAGAAGTTGAGTCTTCGTCGCAACGTTCGCCGCCGCGGCCTTTCCGTCTTCCGAAACTCCAGTAGTAAAAACTTGATCCCGCGTATCGAACAGCGCCACATCCTCCACTAGCGGGACCACCATGTGCGCCCCCGGATACAGCGTCCCCGGCACCGTCCCGCTCATCTCACTCATTCTCACGCCAGCCATCCCGCTCGGCACCACCACAATGCTGAAAGCCACGAGCAGCGGCCCCCAAGCCAGCATCCCGAGCGCAAGCGAAGTCCGCCACCGTAACGTCGCGGGAACCGCGCTAACCGCTCCACCCGGCGTCTGCAACAACCTCCGGTACAACAGTTCGCGATAAAGATCGTAGGTGAGAATGCACACGGCCGCGATCATCATTCCCACGCCGAAAGCAATCAGCAAATACCTCAACGCCAGCATCGTCGTTCTCCTTTGCGCCTCAGCGCTTCTGTCCGGCCTTTACAGCAACCGTCTGAGGGACCATTTGCTGCACGGGCTTTCGAACAAAAAATAGCCGCAGAAACTGCCTGAAAATCAGTTCCTCCGCCAACAAACCCACCGCTAGCGAGAGAATCAGACCTGCCACGACTGCCATGAATGTGATTAGCATTTGCATAACCGCCCTCCTTAGGTCGCCTCACGGGGATACATTCCTAAGACAGCAGTCATATAACCAGCTCAGCTGGGCCCAAAAGGAAAGGACTTATCGCGGTCCGAGGAGACGCCGATAGTGTCTGTTTATAGACAACGTGGCAGGGGGAACACAGGTGGCCCGAAATGAAGTGAATCAATCCGATTCAGCGAGCTTGCTTTACTTGATTCAATCATCGGTCAGATAACCGTCGAGCCAGCAAAATCACGGTATCCACAGGCGTCGCAACCAGTTCACGCACGTAGTAAAGCGACCACCGAAGGATGCCATTTGCTTCCCGTCCGCTCGGCACGGACGCCCGGCCAGTATGTATGCCGAGCAGCCAGAACAGCCATCTACATCTGGGGATATGGTAGCGGTCCGAGCATACAAGAACCGAGCGGACACCCTTCTCACGTCGTATGATGCTCGCACAGTTGATGACTGAAGAAAGAGTATCTGAGGACTCCCGTTCGGCTACGACTCGCTTTTCGGGAACCCCGGCTGAAACCAATATCTGTTTCATGACGTCGGCTTCTGGTGGACCGAATCGGCCACGGCCGCCTGTAGCCACATAGAAAGAATCTTGCGAACTCCGAGCCAGGCAAAGCGCTGCCTCAACACGGCGGCGCATGGCGCCGCTGGGCTGACCATCCGCTCTGACAGCCGCCCCCATGATCACAAAGATTTCCATTAACGTAGTCGGGCTATTCGTTACAAGAGTTGAGCTTGCCTACACCAGAGTCTCCGGGCTTCATCTCATAGGGGTGTGTATCTGGGCGAAAAATACTTCGCAGCCTGGGGTGCTGCTTAATCGTTTCCGAAACCCAGGCAAGTATTTGTTGAGCAGTTGTCTCATCGAACGTGAACCGGATCTGTCCCGTTGGCTGGCGAAGGCCGAATGCGATGCCATACCAAGGCTTATCGAGCGGCGGTCGGAGGACTCCAACTACATTCATATCCGCAAAAATGAGCTTTGCCCCGTCTACCTGGCCCCTCGCGATTAATGCGTCCCGCAGGCTAGAGGTAGAAGCTACAAATACCTCGAATTTGTCCTCGTTCTTGGGCTTCTTGTAGGTGCCGCTCCAGCTAAAGGCAGTCCCGTTATCGAGGCTTACCTTTTGCGGCCTGGCATCGCGCAAGGCCGCGTACCGGCGCGATAGGGTAGCTTGCTTAACTATTTCATCGTTTCGGAGAAACTCGAAAGAAACCTCAATCTTCTCACAGCCCTTGTCTGCACCGGAGAAACTCAAATTCTGAAGGCCGAATGAGAACTTTAAACCTTCGGAAGGATTGAAAGGCTCGACCATATCCTCTCGTGGCCAACCATCAACATAAAGCGGCAAACCATTTGCTTTAATCAGATATCGAAGAGCGTTCGCTTGCTCCAAGCCACTCAGACGGTCGCCTTGAATCGTAAACTCGGTGTAACCAATTCTCTTTTGGTCCGACATTTTTGCTAAGGTTTCGAGCGAGGGCACCTTCCATCCTGATGCTTCTTGGTGAGTCTCCGGCTTCTCATCAGCGTGCAGGCGTGGAACAAACTCGAACAATTGGGTCCAATCACGTTCATCGTCTATGCAGCGCGCTATCCAGCCGGGATCTTCGGGGCTAATTGAGCAGTGCCCGCCCTCAGGGCATGCCATCCAGGCTTCGGCCAGGGATGTGTTCGGTTCTTTGGGGTTCCTCCTGAAACAAATCGCCGTTACAAGGGTGTTTGAATCCCGCGAATCGCTGTCTGTGACTGGGCCTCGAACAGCATGAGCTAGGAATCGTTCTCCCTCTTTAGGCAGGTACACTTCCTGCTCGTAGTGGTAGTCTTTCTCGTGTGCGATGGCATGATAATGGCCTACCACAGGGTGTTTCTGCAGGAAACTTAGAATCGGATAATCCTTGTCCTTCTCGTTGCATCCCTTGCACTGTAGAGAGAACTTCAACCAGATTGCCCGCGGAACCCCCTGAGGCACCGTGTGCCCGATAGCAACGGCAACAAGTAATATGACTAAGGAAGCCCCGAAGCTCCAAAGGAGATAGTTGGGCCCTTTCTTACGACCCTGAATCAGTACGAGCACCGCCGAACCAACAGCCCCGCCTGTCAAGTATTTCCAAATGTGCGAGTAAACCTCTCCTACGAAATCGGGCAATTTGTCAATGAACACCTTGCCGCCCAAGATGCCACCCAACCAGACGTAAAACAGAACGAGTGTGCAGGCCAGCAGAAGAATTATGAGCGTGTTCAGCAGCCCCATTCCTGCCTTGTTGTTCTCGGCCATAAGGCACCTCACCGAGTTGATCTTGAACTTAATACGGGGAAGCACGAATCCTACACCCGTCTTTTTCTCTTATCAAGGGGATCGGCCGTGCGGGTTGTGTCCTAACAACAGAACACTAGTTTCCTATTTGTTTTCAACTTAGTCTTACCCCGTCCCCCTGTGGTGACACTCTTTCAGCCATTTGACTTCCCCTGCCCTCGCCACTATCGTTGCCCGCATGAACGTCGTTAAAGCGACGCGCCAGTTCGAAACCTGGCTCGCCCAACGCACTAGCATCGACCAGAAAGACCTTCTCCTAAAGCACACCAACATGAAGGCGGATCTCTTCATGTTTCTCCGCGCCACTTATTACCGCTGGGCACAAATCTGGCCGCAGGTTTGTCCCGACCTCGCGCAGGCCCCGCGCGTGCTTGCCGTCGGCGATCTTCATGTAGAGAACTTCGGCACCTGGCGCGACGTCGAAGGCCGGCTCATCTGGGGAGTCAACGATTTCGATGAAGCGTGGCCCATGGCCTACACCATCGACCTGGTGCGCTTGGCAGTCAGCGCCCACCTTGCTGCCGAGGCCGGACGTCTCCCCGTCAAACGTGCCGACATCTGCGACGCAATCCTCAAAGGCTATCGCGAAAGCCTTAACGAAAAAGGTCGACCCTTCGTCCTTGGTGAGGACCACACCTGGCTCCGCCTCATCGCGGAAGGCGAGCTACGTGATCCCGTCCACTTCTGGAAGAGAATCGACACACTTGCAACTCTGAAAACCGAAGCTCCCATCAGTGCAATCGATGCCATCGAACACCTCATGCCTGCGCCGGGCATTCCCTACCGTCTCGCCCACCGCGTGGCGGGGCTCGGCAGTCTCGGCCACGCCCGCTATGTCGCCATTGCCGATTGGCATGGTGGCCGCATCGCGCGTGAAGCCAAGGCCCTCGTGGCTTCCGCATCCTCGTGGGCTCAAGATCACAAAGGCCCCGCGGAAATTCTCTACCAGACCATCATTAGCCGCGCCGTCCGATGTCCCGATCCCTTCGTCCAACTCCGCGGACGCTGGATTGTTCGCCGCCTCGGCCCTCTCTGCTCCCGCATCGAACTCGCTTCCTTGAGCGCCCCCGATACCGAGCTTCGCTTGCTGCAAGCCATGGGATGGGAAACCGCCAACATCCATCTCGGCACACCGTCGGCCCGCAAACTCATCCTGCATCACATCGACAAGCAAAAAGCAAAGTGGCTGCACCACGCCGCTGAGGCCATGCTTCAAGCCGTTCGCGACGATTGGGAAGTTTGGAAGAAAAAGGGCTACGTTTGAGTTCGAGAGTCTGGCAGCGTCATTCCGGCCAGCTGTAGTAAAGTACCCATGGGCCCCGTAGTTCCAGCCGTCGCCTTGGCGGCATACGATACTGAGGAGGACCGTTCCATGTTTCGGACTGCTACTCTCGTCCTGTGCACTCTAGCTCTCGCCCTGAACGCTGCTTACGCCTCGGCGTCTACGACTCCTGGTCCCGATACTTTCAAAGTAGATTACTTCGCGAACGCGAATACCTCCAGCGCCCCGGATGCCACCGTGCACCTAACCAACCCCGGGACTAGCGGCAACATATGCGCCGCCATCTACGTTTTTGATCCCAATCAAGAGATCTCGGAGTGCTGCAGCTGTCTGCTCTCTCCCGATGGTCTGCGCACTCTCTCGGTAAACACGGATCTGACTGGCGACCCGCTAACGGGCGTCATGCTGACAACCGGCTCGATCAAAATAGTATCGACCCCTCCGCTCGTCAACGGAGTCTGCCCAGCGCTCCCCACATCCTTGTCTCCTCGGCCAGCAATTCGCGCTTGGGCGACCCACATTCAGAACGGCAACTTCGCGATCACCGAAGCCCCGTCCCAGGATGCGACCCTCAGTTCCGCTGAAGAGCGCCGCATCGAGGGCGAGTGCTATGCCATTCAGCTTGATAGCGGCAGGGGAGGACAATGCACCTGCGGCACCGGCGACTAGTTCTCGCGCGCCCGATCGTGAAAAGCCATCTCAGCCAAAAGCTGACCGGACTAACCCTGCAAGATTCTTCACTCGCCTCGAAATCCTTGCTGCTAGCCAGTTTCGGCGGGTTAATGCCTTTGGGTTAGCTCACCTGGAGACTTGTACGATCTTCGATTCGGGGTAAAGTAACCAAGCGCCATATAGGCCCGAGCTATCTCCTCCCCAGCAGGGCGGCGTAAACCCGTAGGAGGAAAAATAATGCGTCACTTCGCTACAGTCGTAGTGTGTCTATTAGCTCTGGCCCTTGGTGCCGGATCCGCGGCGGCAGCTACCACCCCGCTACCCGACACTTTGAAAGTTGATTACTTCGCCAATGCCAACACCGCTGGTGCTCCCGATGGCACCGTGCGCCTCACCAACCCCGGAACCTATCAACCGGTAAGCGGAACGGCGGGCGCGAACAGCAACATCTGCGCCGCGATCTTCGTGTTCGACCCCAGCCAGGAACTCACGGAGTGCTGCAGTTGCTTCCTGTCTCCCGATGGTCTGCGTACGCTCTCGGTTAACACGGACCTGACCGGCAATCCGCTGACCGGCGTCGTTCTCTCCACCGGCGTGGTCAAGATTGTATCGACTCCGACAGTGGGCGGCGTTTGCCCGCTTCCGACTCGCTTGAACCCGAACCCGGCGATTCGTTCGTGGTTTACGCACATCCAGAACAGCAACTTCACGATTACTGAGACTGCTTCGCAAGATGCGACTCTCAGCGCCGCTGAAGTTAGCCGGCTGCAAACCCAGTGCTATGCGATCCAATTGGATGGCAGCAGCAAGGGCGTTTGCACCTGCGGAACTGGCGACTAATTGAGTTGAACCACCTTCGTGGCGGCCCTCCAAACTGGAGCCAACCCGTCCGACCAGACTCGCCAGGCAGCAAGTCCCCCTTGTTGCCTGGCGGTCAAAGTCTGGACCTTCCGTATCGAATCGAACCACTTCCCGATCACCCCACCTTCTTATCCCCGCCTTGCGCTACACTATCGCCGGTCCATGCCGCCTACTTCCCACGATCCCAAAAATCTCCTCACTCAGCTCGAAGCCGCGAAAAATCGCTTCGATCCAGGCCATGCTTCCATCATTACCAAACTTCTGGCGCAACTCTCGAAATTCCAATTCACGGATCCTCATCAACTGATTCGCTTCCACGAATGTCTGCTCTTTCTACGCGCCTTTCCTCACGCCGCCTCTCAGGTTTCCACGGTCGAACGCCTGCTCGACACTTTTCATCAACGCATCGAAAATCTTCGTGACATTAACGCCGATTTGTCAGCGTTCGACGACTTCGATACTTCCGGCATCGCCGACACTACCATGCAGGACGTTCTCTCCTTCGACGTCGCTGACTGGCTGGCGCGCCGCATTCCCAGCAACGTCGAGATTGCGTGGAACGACTATTGGGACGATTATCAGGCCGAGCGCTCTCGCGGCAACACTTGGCCGCGTTTTATCCCGCTGCTTGAAGAGGACGCAAACGTAGAAGCCAACATTCCATGGTCCAGTTGGATGGATGCTGCCCGCGGTCGCCACAACGCCCTCCAGTTTCTGCTGAACCGCTTCGAGCAACTTCCGCTTGCTTCAGCCCAACGCGCCGAACTTTACGATTCGCTTCGTCTGCCCATTCGCTGGAGACTCGAAAACCTCAAACTTTCCCGAACGCGCAACTGGGCGCGTCCTCGGCACTTTTATTTTCATGACACCCCGCTCATCCAGCGCAGTGAAGTTTCGCTCGCCCGCGAACTCTCCCGGCCTGCGCCTAAACTCGAAAAGCTTTCTGTCGCCGCGGGAGAATCCGTCATGCACACCATTCGCGAGATCATGGTCGTCCGCTATCGCGAACTGTATGGCACTACTCTGGGTGATCCCCGCTTTGTAGTCCGCGCCGACCTGGGCCGTGGCGTGGTCATGCATTTCTGGGGATTGCCGCCTGGCCGCCGCCTTCCGCTCCGCGCCTACGTTGCCGGCTACACGCTCAAGAATGGCGTGCCCATCAACTACATCGAAGCCATCGGCCTCTGCGAATGGATCGAAGTCGGCTTCAATACCTTCTACACCTATCGTCAGGGAGAAACCGCGTGGATCTATGCGCAGGCGCTGCGTTGTCTGCGCGCTTTAACTCGTGCAAAGTGTATTTCGATTTATCCCTACCAGATCGGCCAGAACAACGACGAAGCCATCGACTCCGGAGCTTTCTGGTTCTATCGCAAGCTGGGCTTCCGGCCAGGCCG
>CAYOVU010000069.1:0-8541 GCA_964407505.1 uncultured Acidobacteriaceae bacterium
TTGACCATCGTGACCTTTGCAGCCAGAAACCATCGCCGCTGATGTGTCGTAGAGTCTTAGGAGCTCCTCTAGCTGCGGCAATCGCCAATCGTGATATCCAGCTTGACGTAGGCCCACACAAAACTCGCCCGCCTTCGCCCAGTCCATCGCGTTGTCGCTTGCTTTGGCTGTCCACATAAGACCGGTTTCACGGTCAACAAACTCACCCTGCATTGACGGACGGTTTCTCGCGGGGTCAACCGGTTCAACGGTCGTGGTCGTCTTCACAACATCTGAGCAATAGTTCATATTGTCGGGACAATACTCCGTGATTCGCTTCTGGACCTCTTCCTTGGCTTTTTCAGAGAATCGACTCGGTTGAGTAAAAAGGGGACTCGTAGAAGCGAAATGCGCTTCGGTTCTCACTTTGGCTTCACGGAAAGCTTCGAGCGTCGGAGGCGCAAGCGAATCGCTCACCCACATGAAACCGGGATATGCGTTCTCTATATATGCCTCGTAGGCTCCGCGAAATAAGGAATATTGATCATAATCCAACGAAAGTCCAGCGTTCTTTAACTGCGAAACGATCGTCGGTACGCGGTCCTTGCCCACGAGAAAAAGTGCGGACACTAGATCAGTATCAAATCGGTCACAACTTTGTATGTTGTTCTTGGGGGTTCGGGAAATTAGCCAAGCGAGACCATCAAAGTTTGCAGAGTAGATGGCGTGATGAGAAAGCAGGCACAGATCCAAAGACGCGATCAACGGAGTCTTCCATAATCCTTCAAGAAATTCTCGAGACTTCGGAAAACTCGAGTCGTCGAACATGTCAGCCACGATGAGATGGACCCGTTCGTCACTTTTATTTTCGGGCCTGCAGCCCAGGTTCTGGGTCACCCGGTCCAGCATGTGAGCTTTCAGCGAAAGTTCCAAAGCTTCGGCGGTAGCGGACGTGCAATTATCGTTCGAGCTCGTAACTGTATTCGCGCCAGAGATATTGTTCGTCGGAACGTTCCAGAGTCTGAGCTTAGCCACGATCGCTCCGCTCTTAAGATTCTTTGCAACCTTGGATTCGGTTGCTTGATGCATGCCAATAAAATTCCCCTGAGGATCGAGAACCGCTCCGCCAGAGAACCCTTTGGTCAACGAGTCATCGGTGTTGGTGCTGAAAAAGCGCTCGTCGTTTTTCAGGCCTGTCTCGCTCTCAATCGTTCCTGCCCACATGTTCCAATCTCCGCTGGGCGGATGGCCGATAATATGAATTGAGAGCAGAACTCTGGGATCCTTCGCGGGGATGGGGATAATTCCCGCCGGCAGATCGACGGCAGGAACATAAACGACCGCCAAATCTATACTCCCGTCATAGCGACTGAACACGTTCGCAGCGACCCATGTCGTCCCCGAATAGAATTGCAGTTCGACATTTTCGACGACGCCGCCAGTGTCTTTTTCGTCCTGCACAAAATGAAATGCTGTCACAAAAAATGCGTTTTTCTGATCTTTACCGACATAGACTCCAGCCGCTGTCTCGCTGGAGGCGTCCCGCTTCCGCCTCAGCTTCACAACGTTTATACGTTGTGTGTCCAGGTTTTCCACGGATTGCCCTCTAAGAGAAAACGAACAAAACAGCATTGCACTCATCAGAAGCGAGATGTTGATTCTGTGCATCGATCTATCCAGATGCTTCCCGACCATTCAGAAAAACTAGCTGCCCAAGTTTCCTTTGATCTGCACGGCGGACGGAATTACAACTTTGTCTATGTACGTCTGGCTTTGTGCGTCAATATAGTGACGAACATCGCTTAGATTTTGAAGTACCATCCCGATCGCTGGCCCGTGATGAAGAAACGAGTGGTTTAATCGCATCTCTCCTAGCATTTCTTGGAGCGCATCCTCAAACCTAGTCTTGTCTTTACGGGCGAGCAAATAGGCTGCAGCGAGATAAGGATAATCGCGCTCCCAGACTTTGGTCGACTGCACCCGCCTTGCTTGCTCCAAGTACGCGATCACGCATTCATACTTCTTCTGGGAGAATGCTTTTTCGCCTAGAAGCGCTAGGGCGGATTCATCTCCTTGCGAAGCGTCGAAAGAGGCACACTCCGAACCGGTCGCGGTCGTTTGATTGGTTGGTTCTTCTTGGCGGAACGTCGGCTTGTAGATTTGCACAGAATTGAACATTCGCCCCTGAAAGGGAGTGCTAACGTCC
The DNA here is from genome assembly GCA_964407505.1 of uncultured Acidobacteriaceae bacterium. Lineage (GTDB taxonomy): Bacteria > Acidobacteriota > Terriglobia > Terriglobales > Acidobacteriaceae > Sulfotelmatobacter. The sequence continues at coordinate 2,186 of CAYOVU010000069.1, forward strand.
GAGCCACCAAAACAGTAGAGGCGACCCGCAACTTCAGCTGAACCCGGATTTGCGACTGCGTCCGGCATCGAAGCAAGACCGGTCATCCATGAGTTCGACTTCGCACTGTACGCTTCCACAACATTGGTCACTCGCAACGCCTCTCCATCGGCATGGCCCCCGGCAAAATAAAGGATTCCCATCGACGCGTCAAAGCAGCCACCTTGGCGACCTCTTGGCATTAAAGCCAGTGTCTTCCACTGGTTTGTTGTGGGGTCGTAACCTTCGTTATCATCTGTCACGCCCCGGTTTGCCAAACCGCCTGCAGCAATGATAGTCGCCCCCAGCAATCCCACAGCTGCTAAGCGCTTAGCTACATTGAGAGGAGCCTTTTCTACCCAGGTGTCCGTCGCCGGATTGTAGGCCCATACGGCCCCCAGACTTGTGCCGTTGCTGTACCCTCCGATGACGTAAATGATGTTTCTTTGGACGACTGCATAAATGTTGCCGCCCATAGGTGGCATCGCTCGCTTTGAGGACCACGTGTTGTTCTTGGGATTGTATGCTTCTACAACGTTTGTTCCTCCTTCATTCAATCCGCCGCCCATCGCATACAGAATATTGTTAACGACCGCGGATGCGCCGAGCCAACGCGCTGTCGGCATGGGGGAGCCCGTTGTCCAATTATCTGTTGTGGTGTCGTATATTTCGTTGACGGATAGCACTGTATTGTTATTTTCTCCACCGATCACGTATATCTTGTTGCCGATTGTGCCGGTGAAAGCTCCCATTCGAGCAGTCGGCATGGGCGCCCCAAGACTCCACGCGCCGTAGCCGTACTTGTCCTGCTTGTCAACGTCGATACCCGAACTCGCAAGGTTGTTCATAGGAACATGCCAGAGCCTGAGCTTGGCCATGATCGATCCGCTCTTAAGGTTCTTTGCAACCTTCGATTCAGTTCCTTGATGCATGCCAATAAAGTTGCCCTCGGAATCGAGAACCGGTCCACCAGAAAACCCCTTGACTAGAGACTCATCGGTGCCTGTGCTGAAAAACCGCTCGTCGTTCTTCACACCAGTCTCGCTCTGAATTGTTCCCGGCCACATGCTCCAGTCTCCACTAGGCGGATGACCGATAATGTGAATTGAGAGCAGAGGGCTGGGGTCCTTCGCGGGAATGGTGATGGTTCCCGGCGGTAGATCGACTGCAGGTACATAAACGACCGCCAAATCGATATCCGCGTCATAGTGATCGAACACCTTTGCAGGGACCAATGTCGCCCTCGAATAGAATTGCAGTTCGACATTTTCGAGGGGGTCGGAGGGATCGCTTAGTCCGGCGAGCTTGCGTAACGGATGAAGTGCCGTGATAAAGAACGCATTCTGTTGATCCCTGCCGACATATATTCCTGCCGCGGTTTCGGCCGCTCGGTCTGATGGGCGCGAGCGCAGCTTTACAACGTCCATTCGCTGGGTATCAAGATTTTCGATGGAAGATTGGCCCGCCGCGAGACTGCAAACCGAAAGAAAAGACCAGAGCAGGGCTGCCCCTATGGGGAGGGGATTGTTAATTCTGGTCATCCGGCAATCCCCCCCCATTTTTTTCTAGGAGGCGCCAAATAAGCGTGACTAACGCTGGGATAACAATGAGAATACGCTTCTCCGTTTCCGTTTTCTCGTACAATGATGGCACTTTCTGCCCGTTGTTGGGTTCATCCAAATGCAAACAAGACTAGATTTTGACTCTAGGGATAAAACTGTGATTGCCCCCTAATGGAGGTGTAAGGCTTCATCACCGAGTTCTTAACGTCAGTGTTCGATCCGATTTCGCAATATTTCAGAGCGTTGCGAGATATAGGCTGCGCGTATCTCTGCCTCCGCGAGTGTCCTTGAATACATGGAAACTAGATCGATTGCACCGATAAATATGCCGCAAGTTCCGGAACCCCCTATCAGAAATCGTCCGGAGTTCTGTATTTTCCACCCCGGAGAAGAAACAGTTTTCACCACCGTACCATTGGCATAGGATATCCATCCTTCGCGATTCGCCACGATCGCCACGTGTGTCCAGGTATTAAGGGGCGTGAATTGTGCGTTGATGCTCAATCCGGTCCTAGGGCCGCTGTCGTCCATGCCGATCTGGTAGAAACCATCGCCACCTTTGCAGCTGTCTCGCTTACCCACAACGTGCCTTCCTCGCGGGTTTTCGGTGGGGTAGACCCAAGCCTCGAGCGTCCACGACGAGCCGTCTGGGAGATCGAGACCAGGCCGATCTGGAATTGCGACGGCGTCATAGCCGTGAACGAAAAACGGTTTCCCGTTCGGACCGCGCCACGTGCCGACCAGGCCGGCGCCTGAACCCGCAAGATTTGTCATCGGTACTCGCCATTCCTTCAGTAACTTCACAATGGCATCGCTCTTCAAATTTCTTGCGTAGCTATTGGCGCTCGACAGATGGATACCCACGAAACTTCCATTGGAGTCAAGCACTGGAGCGCCAGAGAATCCTTTCGTCAAAGAGGAGTCGGAACCAGTGCTGAAGAAATTGCTGTTGCCGCCAACGTTCAGTTCATTCTGAATTCTGCCTGTCCAAGTCGTCCAGTCGCCGGCAGGCGGATGGCCAATGAGATGGATCGGAAGCTCGGCGCTGGCTTCGGTACGAGGCATAAAAGCCATTTCGTTGGGCAACTTGTCGACGGGAATGTAAACGACCGCCAAATCAAATAAAGGATCGTAATGGTCGAGAACCAACGCTCTTGTTCCAACCGGCCTGGCGTAAAACTGCAGTTCGACGGTTTGGACGAGATCATAATGATCATCGGCTCCAGTGTGTTTTCTCAGCGGATGAAATGCAGTAACAAAGTACGCATTCTGCTCGTCTTTGCCCACATACACACCCGACGCCGTTTCGGCGGACGAATCCGATTGGGAGCGCAACTTGACTACGTCCATTCGCTGAGTATCGATACTTTCGATGGAAGATTGCCCTGACGCAAGACAGCAAGACAGGACTAAAGGGGCAAGCCGGGCTGCGCCTGCGAAGAGCGAGATTTTAGTTCTTTTCACGATCCGGCAATATCCCCAGCATTACAAGCAGTCCTAAAGCGGATGTGACTATCCCAGGGATGATAGTAAGGGCGCGTTTCCTAGCATCCCATTCCTCGAACAATGACGGCATCTGGCTCTTCAAGTCTCTGGGCCCGGCACCCACCAAGACATCTTTCACCATCCCATGAAGGCTCAGCTGGATGCCGTCATTCACACTAAACTTTCGTATATAAAAGTATTTGTCAGGTCGAACGATTAGGAGATCCGCGTCATTCACTTTTACGTGTTTGTTTACATCCTCGAACAAAATCTCATTACTCTGTCCCTTCAACGGAGGCAGCAGGACCGTCTTTTCTCCAGGAAGCTGTTCCGGCCTCTCGTCTTGAGCTTGCTTGACCTCAACATGCGAAAAGCGGACATCACCCAGTATCGCAAGTTGAGTGTCCATAAGATCAGAATCACGTGTGCCTCGAAAATCAAGCTGTGCGTCATTTGCGGTCACAAAATCAATCGAATCTTGCTGAGCGAACTCCGCCTCTACGGTACCCGTATGTCCGTCCTTGGCACGTATTCGGGTGCAAACAAAGCCTGACTTGTTTGTCGGGCTGGGCTGAGCCGTCACATTACCTCTAAGCGGGCCATGAGACCTCATTGCAAAGGATGATTCACCAGCATTCTTGCGCCAGAGCAGCGTTAACCCAGAAGTGCCAAGAAGTTGGATCGGGCTGGTACGCACATTGTAGAAAGTGCATGATGCGGACGCATCCCCGTAGAGTTCAAGTTCATTATTCTCAATATCGTATTGAGCCGCTGCATCCTGTTTTAGACTAGTTGCTTGTAGGCTGACGCTGGAGACCCCGGAAACCACAAACTGGTCTTGGTTCGCTGGGCTGAATACTGTGGGGGAATTGGTGGTGAATGAGATCTCTTGTACGTGCAATGAGGCGTTCGCCCACGTCGAGGGATAAACATGACAAAGAACCAAGACAGCTATCCCTGTACACGCCCAAACGGCAACGATTGTCCATTTGACCCAGGTCCGGATTCGCCCTTTAGGATTTGTCACGTTGCTCCTCTTACTTTGGGCGATGATAGATGCGTACCAATAAATCGGGTTTGAGGGAATTTCCCGGAATGTGCCCTACTAAATGGACGCTATAGATACCTTCACTAAAACCTGACATGTCGACCTCAAAGGCTTGGGAACTAGCAGCTGAATAGATGACGCAAGTCGGCGATATCTTACATTCATCCGTCTTCAAAATCGTCGTCTGCCCCGAAGGCCCTGTTATGGACTTGTCAAGAGAGTGCAAGTCCCAGGCGGTCTCAAAGTGAAACGTATAAGGTCGCTCGGTTGGTTGCGAGGACTGCGGCGTAACGTCCACCGGGAGGTAAACTGTAGGATGATTCCCATCGCGGTAGCCGGCAAGGACAGCTATGTTGGTGGGATCTAGACCCAATGGGTCGATGACATCCTTGGTGGGCCAAGGAGTGAAAATATTCCAACTGCCTGCGTCCCAACGAGTGCGCTTGGACTGCATTAGGTAATGCTTGGTATCTACAATCTCGCGTGCTTCTACGAAGACCTTTGCTGAAGGTCCCGCCGTACTGGGCAGATAGAATTGGACCTGCAAGGTGCTGTTCTTTGGAAAGTGTTCGAAACTTCTGTGGATGCCCAAGAGAGTGACATCTTCATCGCCATGCAACTCGACAGCCGTTCCTTCAATCCGATTGTCAAATGGCTTCATTCCCTCGATAACGTCGGAAGCCCATACTATTGTTGCAAGAGCGGAAAGCGCAATGCAGGATGAGCGTACCAGTGAGGCTCGAAACAAACTCGTAAGCTTCCTACACGTCATAGAGGCAATGGCTGGTTCATGCCTAGCGTTTTGTTCGCGCCCCAATAATACGGTGACCTTGCAGAGTCTCAAAGCGGAATTTTGAAACTGGAAATGGTGCTTGCGGATGTTGGGGAAGAGGTCATATGCCGTTGTGTGACGCCAGCTGGGGGGAGAGTTACAGCGCCGTGGGCGGCAAACAATTAGGGGAAATAGCGCTCACGCAAGTTATAGGAAAAAATGAAAATCAATTTCAAACTTAGGAAGCCCACTCGGTTCATTTGCGCTTGTCAATTTTCCAGACGTTGCAGTCGAGCAGCTCCGTTCCCGTTTACCTCTCGGTTTGCCGATAAATTGGGCTTCCCTTAGTCGCTGATTCCGTCTTTCGCCGCCAAGAAAGCTCGAAGCTTAGCCGGCGCGGCCAGTGCAATTTCCTGCCAAGTCGAAATTCTGAGTTTGGTTCTTAGCTCAACCGGTCTCACGCATTTCATTACTTCGTACCAGGCAGCTATCAGATCCGACCTCCGGGCTTCGACCAGTACGCAAAACCAACATCCCAGAGCATTAGCGGCAAGCACATTTCGTAAGAGCTGATACGAGGGGAACCGGTCTTCCGTCTGAGGCAGATGGAGTCGGTCGAACACCTCCGAAAAATCACGATAAGCCGTTAACACTTCTTTCCTGGCACTCTGAAAATCGCCGAAGGTGACACCAAATACGTTGTACGAAAGCTTAGGCGCCATGTTGGGTTGGTCATTGCTTATCTGCGAATATTTCAGGAACGGGTCATTGGCGCTGAAGATGGTATTGCGGTTGTAATCGTAGGCCGAGCCGTGAAAGGAATTGGTGCCGCTCTTTAGTGACGCGATTGCGGTGAAAACGGCCTCGTGGACAAAAGAGTAAAGCCCCGGACTTCGCCGCTTCATCGGTTTCTGATCGCATTGCATTCGCCTAATGCCCTCCTCGAAACCGGACTGCGCATGTGCCCTCCGGAGAAAAGGCGGGACAGGGGCCCCCTTGCCGACGGGCAGTCCGTTCTCTGCAGTCCGGTTTGAGGATGAAATATTGCGGAATACGGGCATGTTTAGCGCATTTTTCGGGAACGGGTGGCGGACTTTGTCTGCAGTTCAGACTGTGTGGCGGAGGAAGAGAGATTCGAACTCTCGGTACGGTTTTGTCGCGCTAAGGCTCGACGTGTCCGCAAGTTGCAGATAGCAAAACCCTGCCAGAGAATTTCACCCGAAAACCCGACATCAGAACTGGGCAATCAGTAAGGCGATTCGGTGGCAAAAATGGTCACGTTGTTAGGTTCCTAGGCAGCCTGATGGGGTTCGCAGGACTGCGTGCCTACCACGCAGTCCGAAAGCGAAAAATCTATCCGCAGGGAGTGCTCCAAGAAAGACAAATAAATGGAGATAGGTGCAGCCGCATCATTGCGTCACAGGGCTCCTCGATTACTACCGGTGGTTTACTGAAGTGCGTTCTACCGAAC